>JBCBHT010000219.1:0-12571 GCA_038525335.1 Cyanobacteria bacterium J06621_15
ACGAATGGAACTTACACATTTCTATTCAAAATCTCAAAACCTTACTATGTAGAGCTATTTTCCTATTAACAACTAACAACTAACCACTAACCACTAACGACTACTCTTCAAAGCCACTCAATTTTCTTGGCTTGAGGAGGTAATTTTGCTTGCTTTTGCCCTAAGTAACGCGCTCTAGCGGTATATAATCCAATTGGTGTATTTACATAGTCTAAGAGGCTTGCTTTACCTAATAAAGCTTTGACACTAATTTTGGGTACTTCCTTGAAAAACCAACGTGCTAGGCGATAGTAACATTCATATTTGGTTATTTCCCGCATCAATTCGACATTGTGCAATTCGTGGAGATAGCTGTTAGAACGTCCATAACGTTTCCATTGGCTATGAAGTTCTTTTAATGTATTTCGATGACGATGTTGGACAATCGCTTGAGGAGCAAATTCTAAATTTCCAATTTCAAGTTGCAAAATTCGCCAACATATATCAGCATCCCCTCCGGTTGTTAAATAGGGACGAAATAATCCTGCTTTTTCTAAAGCAAATCGACGAATTGCTAAATTCGCAGTTTGTCCGTAAGCACAAAATTTATTAGCTAATGTATGTTTTTGAGATAAAGTTTCTTGTCTATCTGCGTATCTTTCTAATAAACTAGATGCTGGTAAAGCTTGAATTTCACCTGCGACTATCACTATATTATCATTGGTAAAAGGTTGGACTAATTCATCTAACCACCGTGGTTGAGGACGACAATCAGCGTCGGTAAAAGCAATAATCTCACTTACTGCTTCACGAATACCCGTGTTGCGTGCAGCATAGGAACTTTGAATTTCGTTTTCGCTTAATGCACGAATTTCTATTGGGCAATTTTCTAAAGCTAGTTTTAATACTTCAGAAGTACCATCATTACTGTTATTATCTACTAGCAAATACTCTACCTTATTTTTTGGGTAGGTTTGAGCTAATAGGCAGTTAATCAATTCTGGTAAATCTGACGTACCATTATAAATAGGAATCACTACCGATACCTCTGGTTTAAAGATATCGGTGGCGGATGTCTTAAATGACTCGTTATTCATAAACGAAAAAATAAAATAAATAGGAATTATTGGTTATTAGCGAAAAATTAATAACCCTCTAGTCTTCAGTATTCCCAATCTAAAAACCATTATCAATAATTTTATAAAATCAAATAATAAAACAGACAATATATCTAAATAATTAATACCCAATAATCAAAATTTTGCGGAAAGAGTAATCCATCCGCAAAACCCTATATAAATTTAGGTAAACTTCCTCAAAACTTACTAAGGTAATTACTCAATTTATACCGTGCGTTTCAAGTTACCCATAAGTTTTATTTTATGGGTTGGTATATGGTTTGATTTCCCCAGGTTTTGAGAATAGTTTAACGACTGCGAAATTGCGAAGGATTGCGAGAAAATTGATTCTGCTCTTGAGATGCAAAATAATTATTTGATAAAATCGATAACGCTCTTGAATAGTGAGGGTCTTGACTGGTTCCCAATAATCTTGGATTAGTAGCAAGCTGACGACGTTGAGATGCTGTTAAATCCATTTCTATATCGGGCGTAATTCCCTTTTTATTAATATCTGTTCCATTTGGAGTAGAGTAATGAGCAATTGTAATCGCAACACCTGAACCATCTGTTAGTTCGTGAACTGATTGTACCAGTGCTTTTCCGAAAGTCTTGGAACCAATTACAGTGGCTCGCTTGTTATCTTTTAATGCTCCGGTAAGGATTTCACTAGCACTGGCTGAATTGCCATCAACTAGAACTACTAATGGACGATTTGTCAAGGCTGTTTTATTGGCTTTTGTTAATTCGCTTCCACCTTTACGGTCTTCGGTGCGAACGATTGAACCTTCATCAAGCCACATGCGAGCGATTTCAATGCTTGCGTTTAACAAACCTCCGGGATTTCCTCGCAAGTCCATCACAAAACCATCAACATTACTCGCATTCAACTTACGGATAGCTCGCTCCATTTGTTCTGCTGCATGAGCGCTGAATTCCCGCAAGCGAATGTAGCCTACTTTACGATTACCTTCTTTTTTCAGGGTGTAACGCACCGTTGGTACTTCAATTGTTGCTCGGGTTAGCTTTACGTCAAACTTTCCTTCTAACAGTCTTTCCAAACGTAAATTTATGGAAGAACCCACTTTTCCTCGAATTAGCTTCGAGGCATCCTCTATTTTCATGCTTTTAGTGGATTTTCCGTCAATAGCGACAATTACATCGCCTTCTTTGATACCCGCTTTCAGTGCAGGAGAATTTTCTAAAGCCTCTACAACGGTTAAAAGTCCAGTTGCTTTATTTACTTCCATACGAATACCAATCCCTGAGACTTCTCCAGAGGTCTGAGTAGTAAGAGTTTGGTACTCTTGGGGGTCCATAAACCGAGTGTAGGGGTCTCCCAATCTTTTTAAAGCTTGACGAACGGCAGTATAAGCTTGCTCGCGAGAAGTATAATTTTTGCTTAATAACGTTTTTCTTGCACTTAGCCAGTCTTGGTTATTAAATGACCCGTCCACGTACTCGCGATTCACCAGCTGCCATACTTGGTCAACAATCGCTTTGGGGCTATCTTGTAAAGCTGCTTTCACCTCCCGACACCAAACTGGACCAAATACAGACAATGCTGCCGTAGTAGTTATTGCTCCACCAATAAAAGCCGAACGCAGTGGCGAGTAACGTTTCGCTGATTGTTTCATGTATATTTGCACGAATAATGGTGTTTCTGACAGTTTAGCAATCAGATAATCTAGAAACTGATAAGTTTTGCTGAGTGGCAATCTAACTTTTATTTTGATATCTTTCTCAAAACACGCTCTTTTGAACTTCTGATAATGGTTTCCTAACTTAGACAATCTCCTCCGCCAGCTTAATTAATTATTATGCCACTTTCATCAGTGTCATAGGAGCAGCTAATTTTACCTTGCTTTTTTTAGACTATCACTTAGCTATATTAATTACATTAACTTTGGATTTTACCTAAGTTAGTGTTTACCATTTTATTCAGGTTTACTATGAATCGTAAAGTAAAAAATGACAGATTTTTTCAAAGAAAAAGTCACAGTCAAAAACGGTGGCGTTTTTTACAAAAAATTACGATTTTCTTCAGCTTATTGGTTGCTGTATGGTTATTTTTTACTACTATAACTGTCTTTTTTGCATCTTCCAAGCCTATAGATGCTTTTTTTGTTTTAGGTGGAAGTATCAAACGAGAAATCTACGTTGCTCAGCTAGCAAAAAAATATCCTCAAATTCCAATTCTAATTTCTAGCGGTTCTAAAGACCCCTGTATTTGGCTGATTTTTCAACGAGAAACTGCTTCTATGGACAAGGTTTGGTTAGAAAAATGTGCCGATTCTACTTTCGACAATTTTTATTATAGTATTCCAATTTTAGAGGAGTGGGGCGTGCATAATGTGAAATTAATTACCTCCACAACACATTTACCACGAGCCAAATTAATGGCACAAATACTTTTAGGTTCGCACCGAATATGGGTTTCCCCTGACATTATTAAAGAGAAAGGGATTCCTGGTAATCAGGAATATTGGTGGAAAACCGGTTTAGATATTACTCGAAGCATATTTTGGGCAGGTATTAGTCAAGTAATCAAACCACAATGTTCAAAAGTTATACAGCTTAATCAGGTTAATTTACAAGAATGGCAAAGTCGCGGTTTTAAATGCGAACGTCAAGGAGGTTTAAAACTTAGGAGTCAGGAGTAATGAGTAATGAGTAAGCCGTTAAATGATTAACTGTTCGTTGTTAACTGTTAACTGATAACTGATAACTGATAACTGATTATTGATATCGGTACTTCGTTGAAATAGTTTTTCTGAAATTCTTCTTCTTTTACTGCTGCTGTAAATTTATTTATGGCTGCTTCTATTTGAGAGTTTGAATTGTTATTCTCTTTCTGGCTAAATATTAGATAATTCTCTTGTGACTTTATTTTAAATCCCAATGCTTTTAAAGCCTGAAAACCAAAATACAATGTTTGGTTGCTGATAGATAGTTTTTCTAAAAGCTGTATGCGAGTTGCTGTTTGATTGGTACGACATAAATATTTGGCTATTCCAACCAGTTTTAACCAAATTTCTCTCGGTGCTTGGGAGTTTGGCTTTGACCATGCTAGTGCTAAAGGTTGCTGTTGATGGAAGGAACGTCTTGACCATACTTGTAAATCGTCCCAGTGAGTTGGACACTCTTTCAGAATAAGGGGAGATTTTGCTAATTCTGGGTAGCTATTAGGGGAAATATTGCGCCAATCTAAAATTAATGAGCTATTTTCAGATGCTTGATTTATGTCATTAATGGCAGGACGTATCGCTACAAGTCTAATTTCGTAACGCTTTTTAAAAGTGTTGTAATCTAATTCAACTATACAATCGGATTTTTGAGGTGGTAATTCGTCTTTGTAATGTCCCCACCAAATGCCGGGAAAGTTATTTTTTGTAGAATTATCTCGGATGCTAAATTCTGTTTTAATATATTGAATTTTCTTACCTTTTGCATCTTGCTGATTGCGATGCCAAGTATTTTCAAACCAACAGTTTTTTATCAATAATTTTGGTACGGGATTTCCCATTCCACAAGGTTCTAATAATTTTAATTCTAAAAATAATTCTTTGCTTAAGTCTGCGACGGTAACTACTAAATCTGCCTCAACTTTTGGCTTTGGCATTGTACCACCGGTTATCTGTCGTAACTGCTGATTAATTGCTTGTGTAAATAAAGAAAGATTTTCTACCCGAATACTCAAACCAGCTGCAAAAGGATGTCCCCCGAAACGATGAAGTAAATGTTCCTGAGCTTTGACTAATTTATATAAATCAACTGAGTTCACAGAACGTGCGGAACCACGTGCGAGGAGAGGAAGAGAGGGGGAAGAGGGGGAGGAGGGGGGAGAAGAATTCATATTTTCCTTGTCCTCTTCTTCCTCAACAATCTCTGTACTTAACAAAATTGTTGGTCTTCCGGTATCTTGCGCGACTTGTCCTGCTACTAATCCTAAAACGCCTACTGCCCATTGCGGGTCTGATAGGACTATAACGCTGGTGGTTGATAAGTCCATCTGGGAAAGTTTTTGGGTGACTTGTCGAGCTACGTCTTTTTGTAGGGATTTACGACGGGTATTCGCTAGTTCGGTAACAGTTGCTAGTTCGTTGATTCGCTTTTGGTCGCTGCTGGTTAGTAGTTCTACGCAAAAGCGTGCATCTCCTTGAATGCGGCTGACAGCATTGATTCTTGGTCCTAAACCAAAGGATATGTCTGTAGGACGGTCGCCATTTTTTTGGCATAGTTCAAGCAGTCTTCCGACACCGGGTCTTCTTCTTGTTGCTGGTGGTTTTTTATAGTCTTGCTGGAGTTGTTGAATTCCAACTTGTGCTAGGTAGCGACAGTCTCCGCTCAACTGTACTAAATCGGCTATCAATCCGACTGCGACTAAATCTAATAGTTCTTCTAATGGTTGCTGGGGTATTTGAGGAAAGCTGAGGTAGAGAGCTTCTACAAGTTTGTAAGCTACTGCTACTCCGGAAAGGTGAAATAGCTGGTGTGATTCGGGTAAATTGCGAGGGTTTATAAGTGCTGCTACTGGTGGACGTTCGGGTAGTAAGGTGTGGTGGTCTGTAACGATAATGTCTATTTCTAAGTCGTTCGCATAAATAATTTCATCAATATTTGTACTACCCGTATCGCAAGTAACTATTAATTTAATGTCTTGCTGTTTTAGTCTTTCAATCCCTGGAATATTTAATCCGTGGGATTCAGTTAAGCGGTTGGGTATGTAGTAAGTTAACTGCGTATTTTTAGCAAAAAACTGTCCTAGACCATCCCATAAGACAGATGTTGAAGTAATCCCATCAGCGTCAAAGTCTCCCCAAATTACGACTTTGTCATTGTTATTTCTCGCTTGTTGTAATCTTTCAACCGCTAATTGCATTTCTTGTCCAAATTCAAAAGGACTAGCTGGTTGATAAATTTGGGGATTAATATAATTCTCTAATTGATTTTTATCTGTAATTCCTCGTTGCCAAAATAATTGGGCTGCAAAGTTTCCTTTCGATTGAGGAATATGCTGTTTTATTAATTCTAAGAACCATTGTGGCGGTTCTTCCGTAGATTTAAGAATCCATTCTTGTTCGGACATCGGATTTTGGATTTTGGATTTTAACAACGGATGCGTTTACGTAGAGATTTTAAATTATGTTTTAGATTTTAAAATTTTAAATTATATTTCTTTACTTCTATTTACCTATATATAAATCTTCTTCCATAACATTAAGAAGTACTTCACCTCTAAAAATCTTCCTATTACTTCCCACTCATCTCAATTTTTATTTTCTGAAGATATAAAATAATGAACAATTTGCCAACCTAAAGAGGTACTTCTTGAATATTAGCTAAATTAATTAGGTTATTATCAGCTTCAAGCAAATTCTGAGATATTTGGTTATCGGAATTCATGGAAACTCTCTGACAACGAGAAGCGTACTGACAATAATTGCAGGTCTTGCTCCCTTCTGGTACTTGAGGAAATTGCTCACCTTGTTGATAAGCTTGCAACCATTTAGTTAATTTCTTTAAATGCTGATTGAGCTTTTTTTCGGTTTGCTGATGCTGGAGGGAACTATAGGTAAATTTAATATTTTTGGGTTTGGTTTCGGACTGTACAAACCAATAAGTCATCGAAATATTTTCCGGTAGATAGTCGCTGGTTTCTGCTAAAACATACATATAAAGACGAGTCTGCCAATTATATTGCAGTTTGCGTTTGCTTGGTGCTTTACGATAAGTTTTCCAGTCAAGAATCTGCACTTCTTCTTTATTTGCAATTAATAAGTCATAAATAGCTGTGAGGAGATAATCTTTAACCTGTAAAGTTCGCAGATGTTCGCTTTCGCGGAATGTTTCGTTATCGGTTTGAGGGGTTAAAATTTCTGGTGCGATAATAGCAAAACTTTCCATCCAGCTTTGCAATTGGCTATCGGTCTGCAAAAAGCTACCAATTTCCAATCCAATTTCTTGCTGTTGCATTAATAAATGAAAACGACTTCCAAGCAACTGCTTTTCTTCAAAATCTGGATTTGAAGGGGGGTGAAGCTGTTCTAAATAAGTATGTTGGAACTTACGGGGACAAGTTTCTAGTAAATTAAGCTGTCCTTGAGAAAGTCGCAGTAATTGATTTTGCGTAGAATTTGCTAAAGGTATCATCAATAGTTAGGAGTTAGGAGTTAAGAGTTAGGAGTTAAAAACAATCATTTAATTCTACCTATTACCCATTAACAATTACCCATTACCAATTACCCATTACCTATTCTATTCCCAATGCCCCATGCCCAATCCCCAATCCCCAATTAAAATAAAAAGGCAAAAGGTAAAAGAATAAAGTTTCCCCTTACTCTTTTTCCTTTTTCCTTTGTTTGTACATTCGTACCTGATGCTTATTTCATGTTAGCTCGTGCATCCCGAACTGCGGCAAAGAAAAATAAAGCTGTTAACGGAATGCTGATTCCTAGGATAATTGAGGTATTTTGCATTCCTAAATCTGGTTGTCCTGATGAAAGTTCAAAAACACAGCCTACTGCTGAGATAGCAGCTATGCAAGAACCTAACAAGAACAAGCCGCTAAGCGGTGTCATGGTGTTCATAAGTATTTACCCCTATTTTCCCCCTACACTATTGATTTTACAGCTTGATGGGAAAAACCATTCTTTGATAGTTCTTGGGTCAATACTAAAGAGTTTTCTACTCGGTCTACGAATACTACACCATTAAGATGATCCATCTCATGTTGAATACAGCGTCCTAATAAATCCCCAGCTTTCAAGGTCTGAGGACGACCGTTTTCGTCTTTATAAGATACTTCTATCATTTCCGGACGTTTGACATCGAGATAAACACCGGGAATGCTCAAACATCCTTCTTGCTCCGTGCAGATATTACCGTAGGATTTTTTTATCACCGGATTTATCAAAATTAGCGGTGGATTCGCAGGGTTATCTGGTTCAATATCTATAACGATAAGTTGTTTATGAATTCCTACTTGGGGTGCTGCTAAGCCAATACCATCGCTACTGTACATGGTTTGCAGCATTTCTCGGGCTATTTTACGAATTTCGTCATCTACTTTGGATATCCGTTTCGCAGGTTGTCTGAGAACTTTATCCCCCAAGTAATGAAGTTGCAAGGGCGGATTTTTTAACTTTTTTTTCTCAACAGCAATCGCAGAGGGCATAATTTTATAACTCACAAATATCTACTTAAAATGATTCCGCTATACTTTATCTTAGCAAGCAGATGGATGAGAAGAAGTAAAGTAGCAAGTAGCAGGTAGTAAGTGGCAAGAGTAAGATATAGCTATAAATAGTAAAAGAAAGAACAAATTCAATTTTGGGGAACCGAGATTATCCAATATTTTTTGCGATTTTACTAACGAAAAAAATATCTCTAATAATGGTTAATTATGTAGAAACCTAATAGATAAAATAGGTAGAGACGCAATATATTACGTCTCTAAAATCTGTGGAAATTAATGCATTTAGCTTTTAAAAAAAATTAACTAAATTGCCGAAGCATCCGATATTATTTCATCCGATTCAGCTTTCATTAACTTTCTTTTATTAGCTGAGCTACTTGATTCCAAAGATTTTAACTGCTCTAATACATAATTTTTCTCATCTGGTGATAAATCATTATTATTTTCGATAGTCTTTTGGATTTGAGCAAAAATTGCCTTTATTTTTGGTGAAGCTTCTTCTCGGGAACCTTCTAGTTCATTGACAAAATTTGCTACATCACCGCTGGTTTTAGCAAAAACTCCTTCTTGATAATTATCATCACCAATGGAAATTCCTACAGCGTCTCCTTGAGGAGTAATCGTAATTCCGTTATCTTCAGACATAATATCTCCTATATGTTGATAAGTTTGTATGTATAAAGCTGGCTTTTCAACGGCAAATTTTAAAGTAAGTTTTAAAGTTGATTCTAAACTCTTAATTTGAGCATATTTTTCATTTAGCTCAATTAATAAAAAAATTAATAACGCTACTAAAATATAAAGCAATAAATATTTCATAGCCATATATAGCGCTATGGGAAATTTTAAGGTCAAAGGTTTAAGGCTACAGGTCTAATAACCATAGTGTTAAATCTTTATTAGTTTTCCTAACCAGAATTATGTAGTGCTATATCGCAATTAAATGAAAAAATTACAATCATGACCAATAAGTAGTACTGGTTAATTTTATATATTTTAAAGCTTATTTATAAAGTCAAGGTTAAGATTTCTGATTACCAATGGGAGCATCCCAATTTTGCACAATTAAGATTGTGATTGTCATTGCGTTAGCGAAGCGTGTCCGTTAGCGAAGCGTGTCCGCTAGGACATTAGGACATACGAAGTGAAGCAATCTCAAAGTCTTGCGATGATCCGCAGCTTCGCTGAATGCGTCGTTCCACTATCTCCCTCCGGGAGACGCTACGAAGACCGTTCCACTCGCAATGACAAATGATATTTTTACACATTTGGGATGCTCCCATTACCAATCACCAATTACCCACTACCCATTACCAATTACCAATTACCAATTACCCAAAATTTGAAACCTTCAATAAAGGATTCATAGACTTATTAAATTCACCATCTTGAAAATTTGCTTCCCAATTAGCTGGTAAACGCTGGGGGTTTGGGTCTTCCGGAGTTGGCACCCGTAAAAATATATAATCACAATTGATTGGATGTAGCAGAGTTTGGGGAGTTATATTCCAATCTTCTATATAAGCTCCTGTCAAATTAGCGCTTCTTAAATCAGCTTTGTCCAATTGCGATCGCACTAGTTTCGCTCTTGATATATCAGCATTTCGCAGATTGGTCTCGTTAAGATTCGCTCCCACAAAACTTGCATCTTTGAGGTTTCCTCCCTGTAAATTAATTCCTCTTAAATTCCAACCGTCAAATATTTTGTTTTGTAAATCTTTATTGACAACTAACTCGCGCATGTGAGCGTTTTCTAAGTAAGTTGTATTGACTGCTGCTAGATGAACCTGTTTGATTTCAAACCAGTTGGTACGTTTGACTTTAGCTTTAGTGAAGTTAGCGCTTTTGAGTTTTGCTTGAGTAAAATCAGCATCTGTTAAATCAGCATTGCGGAAACTGGTACCGTATCTGGTCGTTAAAGAAATGGCAATCTTACGAACAAAATTTTGTTTCTTGTCTTCAGAAATAGCGCTACAACCGATGTAAGCAGACAAGATAACTAACATGACCGATACCGTACCAGCTACTATTCCAGCAACAGGATTAGTCATCATCGCAAATACCGATACTCCACCAGCAATTGTTCCGGCTATCATCACGGTTATCATCACTGCAAAAATTCCCGCAATAGCTCCGGTAATAGCTGCTGAAATTGTTACACAGACTGCTCCCACCGCTGTAACAATAACAGCTACCGTTCCCGTAGCAACTACTGCTACAATCGGCGCGATTTCCGTCGCTTCTGAGGCAGCCGCCAACCCGCTCCAGACAACGGCTACAAAGCCAGCCCAGGCAACCGCTGTAACTACTGCCAAAGCTATAGCTACTGCTAAAAATACGCAAGCCGAAAACACTCCTTTACGGGTGCTTAGCAGAAAAAATACTGACAGAATAATTAAACTTGCTACACCTGTATAAAGATGAGAGCGGGCACTATCAATTAAAATAAATCCTACCAAAGAACCACCAACAGCTGACATTAAACCTGATATTGCTGATAGCACCAAGGCAAACAGAATTATAATAATTGCCCAACGGCGTTGCAAACCCGATTTTGTGTGACTAAAGTTTGCACCTCTGAGAATAGCGTTAGTGAAGTCGGTACCGCGAATATCGGAATTGGAAAAATCTACACCTGTTAAATCTTTTCCTTTAAATGATTTTCCTCTAAGTTTTGCACGGTGGTATTCTTGAGCCATTTTCAATTGCACGTCAGTACGGGACGTATTTTTACTGAATTATATTTGAGAAAGTACTTGAGAAATATTTATCTAATTGATTTGCTTAGAATCCTACCACAAATAAAGAGGGAGGGAGGGAGTGAGGGAGAGAGGGAGAGGTAATTGGATGGGGTTTTATACCCTCCTGCTTCGACGATAAATTTCTTAACTAATTTCAACTAAAAGTATTTTACTAGAGTTATTAAACCCGCAAAATCAACTAGAGACTTTATAAGTACAAGTATTTACAATTAATTATTCAAAATTATTCCTGCATTTTACTTTCCTCAAAGCGTGTTGAAATTCCTGACTAAATTAGACTACCTACTCAAAGAAACTTTTTTAGGTTTGCATCGGGGTGGGTGGATGAATTGGGCTGCTGTAAGTACTGTTGCGGTGCTACTATTTCTATTTGGTATTAGTTTACAAACTTCTTGGCAGGTTGAAAAACTGCTCCACCAATTTGGTTCTCAACTAGAAGTATCGGTATACCTCGAACCAGCAGCACGTGGAGAAAGTATTGAAACCTTGATAGCGAAAATGCCAGAAGTCGCTACAATCAAAACCATTACTAAAGAACAAGCTTGGACGAAATTAGTTCAGGAAATGGGTATTTCTGATATTGAAGGTGCTACCCAACAATTAGATGGAAACCCTTTGGTAGATGAAATTAAAGTAAAAGCAATCAATTCTCAAGTTGTGCCGGATTTAGCCACTAATTTAGCTAAAATACCTGTTGTCGATACGGTACAGTACGTTGATGAAGCAGTTAGACGTATCGCTCAATTACATCGAGGTTTAAATTGGGTGACGCTAACAATTACCATAATTTTGACATTAACAGCAGTTGCAGTTACCAGCATCACCATTCGTCTGGTAATTACAGCTAGACGTAGAGAAATCGAAATTATGCAGTTAGTAGGTGCAACTTCTACTTGGATTTACTTACCTTTTATCCTTCAAGGGATAACCTTTGGAATATTCGGTGGTGCTGTAGCTTGGAGTTTTATAAGTCTTGTTCAACAGCTTTTGAATAAGATGTTAGACAATCAACCCGAATTTATTCAGTTTCTCACCAACGGATTACAGCTAACCTCCTTACAAATCTTATTACTACCAGTCATTCTCTTAAGCTTCGGTGCAACGGTAGGATTAATAGGGAGTTTATTCGCACTACGAAGCAACGGTAGGATGAATAGAAAGTTTACTAGCACTACGAAAACCGTAATTAAAGTCGGGAGTTAAATAAATTTTGGATTTTAGATTTTAGATTTTGGATTAAAAGTCAATAGTTAGGAGTTAGGAGTCAACAATTAAAAATTGTCTTCTGAGTACCTACTACCAATTACCAATCCCCAAATTACTATGATTTCACAATGGAATGCTTTATTAAAAAATCTTGGTGAGTGGGAAGGTTCTTTTACTCGTTTATCTCTTAACGGTGAATTATTACAGGATACTAAGAGCGTTGTTTCTTTGGAGGGTTTGAATAATAATCAAACGATTCGTCAAACTATTCGCTTGGGAGAAGATGAAAAAGTTTTGGAATATAGCTC
>JBCBHT010000220.1:0-12460 GCA_038525335.1 Cyanobacteria bacterium J06621_15
AGTAGCTGCAAAATCAAGTTCTTTGATTGCAACCGGTAATTTTGTAAATCAAGAAAAAAGCACCACCGGTAAAGCTAAAATCATCAATATCAACGGTCAACGCTATTTAGAATTTGATAAAGGATTTCGTACCGGTAACGGTCCCGATGTCAAAGTCATTTTACACAGAAACAGCAACGTACCTTTAAATATCAGAGAAGGAAACTATATTACACTAGGTAGAATCAAAAGCTTTAACGGTAAACAGCGCTATGCTATTCCTAATAATGTAAATCTCGCTAACTATAAATCTGTGGGAATTTGGTGTGAAGAATTTAATGCGACCTTTGGTTTTGCTAGTTTACGCAGCGTTTAAAATTAAGGAATATTTGGATAAACAGTTGTCATTGTGAGTGAAACGAAGCAATCACAAGATGTTGGGATTGCTATCTCCCTCCGGGAGACGCTACGCTAACGTTTCGCTTCGCTGCACTCGCAATGACATATAGTAAGCGATTGAGCAAGCATAACATGAGTGGAAGAAAAATTATTTACGCAAAAAATAAATGTAACATGAATTACAATTTTGAAGCCTAATTCCAAGTTTATTTTTATTGCTTCCTATTGCTCATTCCCTTTCCCTGTATTACTTATCTCGATTTAATTGTTTAAATATATTGCTAAGTAGTTGACTATTAATTTGATTACACTTAGATTAATTATGGAGTTGCGATACATCAAAATCGACACACTCCGCCAGAACCTTGAAAACCCTATAACTTCGTTGGAGTGTGTCGATAGCTTATGCAGCAAGGCTTTCAGACGACAAAATTGGCACTTTTCTCGGAAAATTTTTCCATTTTTTCGGAGTGTGTCGATTGGGGTACCTCAAACCCCTGCTGTGTAAGGGTTCCAAAAGTGAACTCTTTCCAAACCAACTCCCCTCAACGGGGATGGAAACTTTTGTAGAAGCAGATATAGACAATGATCTGTCACTTTCCAAACCAACTCCCCTCAACGGGGATGGAAACAATCACAGGCGGTCGCCTGTTTTGTGATTTGCTAATATACTTTCCAAACCAACTCCCCTCAACGGGGATGGAAACTTTGATAGTTGGTAGCAATAAATGTTTTTATCTTTTTCTTTCCAAACCAACTCCCCTCAACGGGGATGGAAACTCCATCAAGATAGCTTTTGGCGTAACAGACTTTACCTCTTCTTTCCAAACCAACTCCCCTCAACGGGGATGGAAACTAGAGCTTCTGAATGAATCTGAAAAATTTTCATCGCTTTCCAAACCAACTCCCCTCAACGGGGATGGAAACAATATCTTAGCGTTTCTTTGTTGTAAAAGTCTGCAACTTTCCAAACCAACTCCCCTCAACGGGGATGGAAACCATACTCCCCATTTTGTTGAGGAATCAAATCCCGTAAACTTTCCAAACCAACTCCCCTCAACGGGGATGGAAACTATAACTTGCAACAGCGCGAATAGTGCTTGGCACTTTCCAAACCAACTCCCCTCAACGGGGATGGGTGCGACTATCAGTCGCTCACGAGAGTGAGTAGCTCGTAACTACTCCTGGTTAATGTCTGACCAGTACCTGCCCGAAGGGGCATCACGGGTAACTGTGATGTCTCAAAGCTAGAGGGAAATGCGTGAAATCTACTAGCCGAAGAGTGGACGTAACGCCCTTGGTAAAACCATTTTTGGGTTAATGAGAATGAACCTTTGATGAGGCACCGTGATGAGGAATTATCGAAAACGGCTGACACGATAAATGGAGTTAGATATTTCGCCCTATCCTCGGAATATAAGACATCAAACAACTTCCGGTGTATAGAAGGAACCCCGAATGGTTGTATCTCTTGTGTGTGATATGAAGGAACCCCAATGAGGTCTTACAACTAGAATCGACGCTGTAAGTAGGGATTGGAGCAATCCGATTTTTAATTCCACAGTGGGTGTAAGACGCTACAAAAAGCAAATGCTGCCATACCCAACGGTAAACAGGAAATCATAACTGGGCAGATAGGTTTTATTAAACTGACTTGAAAGAGTGCTGACGTGTAGCGAGTGAATCCCTTGAATTCGGGAGCAACAAGGAAAGTTAACTTTTCGGGAAAAGTTATGGTGCAATTAAAAATTGTGAACGTAACCGAGAGGGCTACCGACTGGAACAGCATTAAGTGGAAAGATGCGAACCGGGTAGTCACCAGACTTAGACAAAGAATTTTCAAGGCAACCAGAGACGGTGACTTGAGGAGGCTGCGAAACCTTCAAAAACTACTGCTACGTAGTTATTCTAACATAGTACTTTCCGTTAGACGAGTCACGCAATTAAATTCTGGTAAGAAAACTGCGGGTGTGGATAAATTACTGGTTCTGACTCCAGGAGCTAGAGGTACTTTGGTAGATATTCTGACAAAGTGTCCTCCTTGGAAACCACTACCAGTAAAACGGGTATATATCCGTAAATCCAACGGTAAACAACGCCCCCTTGGAATCCCTTGTGTCATCGATAGGTGTTTACAAGCTATTGTGAAAAATGCCTTGGAACCTTATTGGGAAGCACAATTTGAGAGAACATCTTACGGTTTCCGCCCCGGAAGAGGCGTACATGATGCGATTGAAAGAATACATTCAATGTCTAAAGCCAACTCAACTAAAAGCTGGGTTGTAGATGCAGATATTGAAGGTTGTTTTGACAATATTGCCCATGAGCCACTACTTAAAACCATTGGCAACTTCCCCGCGAGGAAGTTAATTCAACAGTGGTTAAAGGCGGGTTACGTAGATAAGGGCGTTTTTAACGATACAGATACTGGAGTACCTCAAGGCGGAATAATAAGCCCCTTGCTTGCAAATATTGCTTTGCATGGTATGGAATCTGCCCTTGGCATTAGATACAACAAAGATGGTCAAACTATTGGCAATCGTGGTATCGTGCGCTACGCAGACGACCTTGTGGTTTTTTGTAAAACTAAAGAAGATGCCGCTAGCGTGGTTGATGTATTGTCCCACTGGATGGAAACTTTCATGTTTGCCTTTATCCAAGTCTAAAACCAAAATAGTACATCTGAGTGAAGGATTCAACTTCTTGAGTTTTAACGTCAGATGGTACAAGGATAAGAATACCAAAATTGGGCGGAAAGTACTGATTAAACCCAGTAAAGAAGCGTTGCAAGATGTACGGAATAAGATTAGAAAAGTTTGGTTAGAAAATAAGAGCAGTAATGTTAATTATTTGATATCCAAACTTAACCCGATTATTCGTGGTGTTGCTAATTACTACCGTACAGTCGTTTCCTCACATATATTCCATAAATTAGATACGTGGATGTATGTTAGAGAAAACAGGTACGCCAAAAGAATGCATCCAAAGAAAAGCGCAGGATGGCGTAAACATAAGTACTGGGGACGACTAAATATGAGCAGAAATGATAACTGGGTGTTCGGTGAGCCAGTTGCGGTGGACGGGTTCCCCGGCATAAGCAAACTGGCGAACCCGGAGGGAGACAAACGGACGGGTCAGTATCTTCTCAAGTTTAGTTGGTTCAACATTAGAAGGCACACCTTAGTCAAAGGTGACGCTTCTTATGATAACCCAGATTTGGTTAAATATTGGGAGTTAAGAACTAAGAGAAAATCTCAAAATCTAATTCCTTCCTACCAAAAGCTAGCCCGAAAACAAGGTTATAAGTGTTGTGTTTGTGGGGAATCATTATTTAATGATGAACCCATTCAAAAACACCACAAAGTTCCTCGGAGTAGGGGTGGTCAAGATACTTACGCTAATCTAGAATTGATGCATTACTACTGTCACCGACAAGTACATTCAGTAGCCCAAGGGTGCGAAGAAGAGGTATTTGTGCAGGATTACCAAGAATCAAACTCAGTCCCTGGAAGCGTTAGGATTGGCTAAAGCCGGATGCTTGGTAACTTGCTTGTCCGGTTTGTCGGGGGGAAGGGGGTAGCGATATCCCTGACCCACCCATTAAACTTCTTCAAACAAATCAATATTCAAGTCAAAAGATTCGTCTTTATTTTTGATGATGTATGGATTTAGTATTTGTATTGATAAGCGGAAAAGTTGCGATCGCCAAAATAAATATAATTTTAAGTTATATACAGATTTCTTATTGATGAGTTGTTGATTCAATTTAATTTTTTAGTTAATAGCGTTAACTAAATGGTGCGTGACGCTCGCTATAGAAGTTATTAGTACTAAGAGAGATTGTAAAAGCGTCATATACCCTAAGGTTTTTCTGAGGTTTGCGTTTGGATTTATGAGAAAGCTACAGCTATAGTTTCAAGCCGTAACAACCACTGATTAAAATGCTGACATTCGAGACGTATTTTATCTAGTCCAATATCAATAGCAAGTAACGAACCGTGTAGTGGTTTATCGTATCCCTGACAAGAATTACGAATCCTCTTTGATGGTGCTGTTAAAGGACTATCGTTGATATGTTCGGGTGATAAAAAAGCATTTCGTTCGGCTTGTAATATTTCTACAGCGGTTTCATCAAACCATTCAGCAAAAGCTTGTGGATTGCTATATAGCAAACCTTCAAATTCATGAACTAGCAAGTTTGGAATAAAGTTTTTGTGTCCGATATCTTTACCCATTTCTCTTTCTAAATATTCTGCTTTCTGCAAAGGTTCATTGATTTTTGGTAACGAAGTGCTTCCGGGAAAGTCTTTAGGTAAAGCGTACATATCAAACATTGTGGTTACAAATGCTGTTGCATCTTCCAAGCACTTACGATTGACTTGCGGCTTAATTTTTGCGTAACTTACTACACCACCTTTTGCAGTTTTACTGGTTCTAACTAATATCGGATTGAGGTATATATTTTTATTTATAAAATGTTCGTAGAGCAGTTCTCTGACAAAAGTTTCTTCGGTTTGTCCTTCAACAAAAACGTGAACTCGAATCATTTTGAAGGTCTACCTCCGATGAGGTTTTTCTTCCAAATTTCTCCTAAGCTATATTCTTCGAGCCATGTTTCTAACTCCTGCGGTTCTAGCCTACTAAGTGAAGAACATCCTTGATTCCGGTCAGCAACAATTACATCTGAAGCATCAAATTCGTTGAGCAATTCCACTGACTGAGTAGAAACAATTACCTGTTTAGAAACAGTCTTTATTAAAGAAGCCAAAACTTTAATAGCATAGGGATGAAGACCGAGTTCTGGCTCATCAACTAATATTGTTTCTGGTTGAAATTCTTCTGGCTGCAAAAAAACTGTTGTCAGACATATAAAACGCAATGTACCATCGGAAAGCAGATTAGCTTTAAAGGGAATATCCTGTCCTCGTTCTAACCATTCGAGTTCTATGAAATCGTTATTTTTTGGTGATGGACGCAGGTAAAAGTCTCCGAAAAACGGCGCAACAAGCCGAATGGTTTTGACTATTTTTTGATAGGATGATTGATAACTGTCGTACAATAGATAAAGAAAAGCTGCAAGATTTCGTGCATCGGGACGCAGGTAATTATTATCATTAATACCGTGACGCTGTTTTACATAAGCACTATCGCTGGTGTCGTGGAAATGATAAACTCTCCACCCCTGCATAGCAGATAAAATATGCTCATGAATTTTTGTCCCAGTAACAGAAAAAGCCTTTGTCTCAAAATGACCTTTTCCTAATTCATATTCTGCCGCTAAATTCCACCAAAAATACTCCTCAACAAACATCAAGCGATTATCTTGAGTTGCTTCTAAGGTTGCGAAATAACCGTTATTACCGAAATATAGTTTAAATTCTAACTGTTCCGTTGTTTTCCGTCCAAAGTGTAATAGTGTATCGGGACTACCTTGACGGCTAACAAAAACTTGTAGATTTTCTTCTAGTAACTGCTGCATCATGCGGAAAAAGCCGATAAAATTAGATTTTCCCGCTCCATTCGCACCAATCAAAATATTTATTTTAGAAAGTTCAAGGTCGCATTCAACAATAGATTTGAAACCGTTTAAAACTATTCTCGACAGTTGTTTCTCATTAGTAGTCCCCGTCATCGAATAGTCTCCTGGTATTCCAGCTTGTTATCTGGAGTTTCGTCTCTACATTTACCTTTTCATAATAGTACTTTCGCGTCTTTATTTTTAATGGTGGACGGATTTGGAGAATTTTGATTGATAAACGAAAAAGCTGCGATACCTATGTCCTTCGGACACGCTTCGCTAACGGTGAGCTAACGCTTAACGCCAAAATCAATATAAATTCAAGTTATATACAGGTTTTTATTGATGACCTATTAATTCAATTTTGATTTTAGTTAATAGTGTTAACTAAATGGTGCGTGACGCTTGCTATAGAAGTTATTACTACTAAGAGAGATTGTAAAAGCGTCACACACCCTACGGTTTTCTAGTATTTACGTTTGAATTTTTGATTCTATAGAGGTTTATCAGATATAGCGGTTTTCACTTCAATGGAATATAGATAAAATTTATTCTTTCCCTTCTCCTTAATAAGGAGAGGGGTGTCCGGAGGACGGGGTGAGGTTCGAGTGCATTCGACTCAACCGAAAAGTGCTATATAAAACTCTAACGCTAGAGTTTTGATTTATGAATATAAGGGAATTCCAAATTACGAATTGCGAATTACGAATTACAAATTACGAATTATTCCCCCTCCCATTAATAAACCAATTTCTTCAACGGTTGCTGTCTGGGAATCTAATAGACCGACGAATTGACCTCGATACATCACCGCAACTCTATCGCTGATGTTGATGACTTCTTCTAGTTCGGTGGAGATATATATAATTGCTGCTCCCCGTTCTCTTGCTTGTAATAACTGTTGCTGTACGGTTTCGGTTGCTCCGATGTCTAAACCCCTTGTCGGTTGCATGGCTATAATTAATGCTGGATTATCGGATAATTCCCTGGCTAAAACTATTTTCTGTTGATTACCACCGGAAAGTTGATTTACGGTGATATCAGTTTCGGATGCTCGAATATCAAATTCCTCAATTGCGGAAGTTGTACGATGATTGATTTTTTGGGGTTTGAGTAAAAAGTTTTTACAGTAGGGTAGTTTGTTGAAAGTTTTTAATATTAGGTTTTGAGCGATAGAGTATTGCAATACTAAACCCATTTTTTGTCTGTCTTCGGGAATGTAAGCCAGTTTTGAGTTTTTGCTAAGTTGGATTTGACCGGCTTTGATTTTTCTGATTCCGGCTAAAGTGTCAGCTAGTTCTCGCTGTCCGTTTCCATCAACTCCAGCAATTCCTAAAATTTCTCTTTCTCTAAGTTCAAAGGAGACGTTATTTACTGCTATTAAATTTCTATGGTCTGCTACCTGAAGATTTTTTACTGATAAAACTACTTTTCCTGGAGTTAGAGAGTATTTATTTAACCCAAAATCAATTTCTCTTCCTACCATTAAAGCTGCTAGTTCTTGGGAATTGGTTTGGGAAATATTGCGATTCGCTACTACTTGTCCTCGTTGTAAAACTGTTACGGTATCGCAAAGGTTGAAAATTTCATTTAGTTTATGGCTGATAAAAATAATTGTATTACCAGCAGCAGCAAGTTGACGAAGGGTTTTGATTAAAGATTCGATTTCTAAAGGTGTTAAAACAGCGGTTGGTTCGTCGAGGATTAATAGTTTAGCTTTTCGGTAGAGAACTTTGAGAATTTCGACTCTTTGTTGAGTTCCGACGGGTAAATCTTGAATTTTAGCTTGGGGATTAATTTCTAATCCGAAGGATTCGGATAATTCTGCGATTTGCTGTTGTTTCTGTTTGAGGTTTAAAGAAAAACTGTTATCAGTTCCCAGAATGATATTTTCAGCAACTGTTAATTGCGGTACTAGCATAAAATGTTGGTGAATCATACCAATACCGAGTTTAATTGCTGTATTTGGTGATGTAATATTAACTTGTTTATTTTCTAAATAAATTTTTCCACTATCGGGTTGATAAAGACCGCTAATAATATTCATCAAAGTGGTTTTACCAGCACCGTTTTCTCCTAAAATTGCGTGAATTTTTCCAGCTTCTATTTCAAAGCTGATATTATCATTAGCAACGAAGGAATCGAAGGATTTTGTGATATTTTCTAAACGTAGAAATGACATTAGGAATGAGTTAGGAGTTATGAGTTATGAATTAACAATCTTCTACCCCCTCTACCCCCTCTCCCCCATCTTCCCCCTCTCCTCTTTTTCAACTAACTTGAATCTTATCTTCAACAATCCCCTGCTTAACATCCATTACTTTTTTCTGAACATCTTCGGGAACCATTTCACCGAATTTACCCAAAATGAGAATATCTGATTTTTCTAAACCAATTTTGTAAATATCACCTTTTAACTGCTTATTTTTTGCTAGTTCAGCGATATAAGCAATTGCTAAATCCATTCGTTTCACAGCACTAGTTAATACTGCTTTCGGTGCAATTTCTAATTGGTCTTTAGTATTTCCAAATGCATAAATATTTTTTTCAGCAGCGGTTTGTAATACTGCTGGTGAAGCATTATCCAACCATTGATAAATTACATCATTACCCGCAGAAATTAATGCTAAAGTTGCTTCTTTTGCTTTAGAAGCATCATTCCAGTCACCTGTAAATGTAGAAGTAACTTTTATCTCGGGTTTAATAGATTTTGCTCCCGATTCAAAACCCTTCAATTCTTCTTCTGTAGCTGCAAATTTTTGCCCAGCAATGTAAGCTAGCTGATTGGATTTGGTCATAGAAGCGGCTACAATTCCACATAAGTAACTAGCTTGCTGATGGTTTATTCTTAAAGCAGCAATATTATCTCCCTTTACTGCACCGTTAACACCAACAAAAAATGTATTGGGAAACTGTGGTGCTACTTGTTGAATTGCAGCATCAAATTGTCCTCCGTGAGCAAAGATGAGATTGTAATTCTTACGAGCAAAATCTGTTAAAACTTCTGTTTGTTCTGCTTGGGGAACCTGTTCTAAAAAAGCGGTTTCTGCATTTAATTCTCTTCTAGCTAACTGTATTCCTTCGTAACCAGACTGATTCCAAGTTTTATCAGTAATCGCTCCCGGAAGTGCAATGGCAATTTTGAAACCTTCGTTACTATCAGTTGTACTTGAAGGTTGGTTGTTACTACAAGCTTTTAAGAGTAAACTACTGCTAAAAACTGCCGTACAGTATCCAATAAATTTACGACGATTCAAATTAATTGACATTAGAATTATAAGAAAATTGGGAGTAGGGAATAGTAAGTAGGGAGTAGGGAATAAGGAATATTTTTAATACAAAACTCTTTGCTTTTATCCACTTCAATTTATAATTTTAGGGGACAGTAACTATATAGCCGATTACCTATTATCCATTACCTATTGCCTATTACCCATAAATAAAGCCCGCAAATGCGGGCAGTCTAAAAAACGGTTGGTAAACTGATTTTTATATGAGTCTACTTACAGTTCACCTTACTAACATGCACGTGAATAATTCAAGTAAATTTAATATATGTTTGCTTGCTTGAAGCAAATAAGTATCAAATTAAGATTTATTCCTATGTAAAAACCGTCGTTCGCGTCGAGTTTTTGTTGGCTGTCTTCTTAGTGGAAGTACGTCAGCTTCGTTGCTTTCTCGCGCAACTCGAATTAATAAAGCTGTTGAAATTAATGTAGCAATTATCGAACTTCCGCCGTAACTAAAAAATGGTAGAGGTAAACCCGTAGTTGGTAAAACTCCACTAGCAACACCAATATTTATAAAAGATTGTCCTGTAAGTAAAGTGGTAATTCCTATCGCTGACAATCTGTATATGGGACTCTTAGCTTTCAGAGCTACAATCAATCCCAAAGTAGCGAATACAGCTAACATCAGCAATAATGTCACGCTCCCAACAAAGCCAAATTCTTCAGCAAATACTGCAAAAATAAAGTCGCTGTCTGCAATTGGTAGCCAAGAAAGCTTTTGTTGAGAAAGTCCAAATCCCGAACCCCAAGTATTACCAGAACCGACTGCTAATAAACTTTGAATTAACTGGTAATCTGTACCTTGTCGGTCATCCCAAGGATTAATAAAAGAAGTAATACGCAAGCGCTGATATTTATTAACGGTAACGCTCATCAGTGCTAACATAATTCCTGCACCAGCACTACCTCCTAGATATTTATAAGGTAAACCACTAGCAAGAGCGATTAACCAAACAGTCATCCCACAAAGTGCTGTGGTACTCAAGTTAGGTTGTGCGAGAATCCCCAATAGTACAAATCCAAACACCACCAACCAAGCAATGCGAATTCCCCAACTAAGTCTTTCCCAATGTCCGAAAACTCGCGCACTTTGCAATACTAAAAATGGTTTGATAAATTCCGAAGGTTGAATCGGGAATCCTCCAATCGATAACCAACGACTGGTACCATAAACCCCCCTAGTTCCCAAACCCGGAACCAATGTAAGAATAATTAATCCCAAAAATAACATCAGCAACCAATGAGATACCCCGATTATTTTATGAAAGGGTAAATTGACAATGATATTAAAGAGAATTAAGCCCAAAAATACAGTTATCAGTTGACGTTTGAAAAAGAAAAGTCCATCACCATGCTTAACGTCAGCGACCGGGTAAGAGGCTGAAAACAATACGGCTAAACCTACAAACAGCCAAATCAAGCTTAACCAGCGTAACAAGCGAGCTTCTAAAGCCCAACTGGATACAGTTTCATCAAGAAATGGAATCAGACGGGTTAATTTCAATTTCACAGCAGAGAAGGTAAGTTAGTGGTTTGTGTTCGGGTAGTTTATATACCGACTTTGCTAGATTTTAATAGTCAATTGGTAGTTTCGCCTAGATGTGTGGGCTTCATTTATCTTAAGATTTTAGAATTGGGAATGGGTAATTGGTAATTGGTAATGGGTAATTGGTAATAGGTTTTTAAATAGTACTCCACCACATTAGTTTTGCGGACACACTTTGTTAACCCACTACACAAACCCTGCATAAGTGAATAAAAATTATTCTCCCCTATCTTCCACCTCTTCCCCCTCCCTGTCTCCACCAATCAATTTTGATGAAAAGGAATACTAGGAGCGTTTAATTCCTCTTGTTTTTGCAAGCGTCGTTTGCGTGCGTAAAGTTGAATAATAATTGCAAAAATAGATATTACTATTGCTGTTCCCCAAGCTGCTATGCTTGTTGGTAAGGTATTTTTGAAGATAGCTAACAGTACGATTAATCCAAGTAAAACGGTAGGTATTTCGTTAATTCGTCGCATTTGTAAGCTATTAATGGAGCAATTATCTGTTTCTAGCTGATGAATTAATCTTCCACAGTAAAAATGAAATCCGATTAATAACACTACGAAAAAAAGTTTAACCTGTAGCCAAGTTTGCTTTAAAACCTCTGGTTCTGTTGCAATAATACATGTTGCCATGACAATAGTAAATATCATGGCTGGCATCATAATTAATTTATACAGTAGTTTCTCGATGCGATTATATTCTTCTTTTAAAGCGCTTTTTACTGGTTCCTGACGCTCTTCAGCTTCAATATGATAAATGAACAGACGTGGAAGATAAAATAAGCCTGCAAACCATGCTACAACACCGATAATGTGGAATGATTTAAACCAGAGATATGCCATGTCCTGATGCTTTTGAGGTGGGCTATCTTTATATAATCATAGATATGTGGGTTTATCTGACTAGTTCCCAGCCGTCTTATTGGGAATAAGTAAAAACAAGTAAAACGCAAAAAAAGCAAGTTTAGTAACTTGCTCCGTTAAAAATATTTGTTTGAAAAGAGGGCGGCTGATGGGGCTCGAACCCACGAATGGAGGTACCACAAACCTCTGCCTTAACCACTTGGCTACAACCGCCATAATTTTCGATATTGACTATTATAGCAGCTAATAAATGAATTAATCAAACATTTTTTTGGAACGGAGTCGGATAATCTAGAGTCTAGTAGTCAAATAGTTAATTTTTATATTTAAAAATAATGAAAGTTGTAAGTATTGCTGCATATGCTGGAGTTGCCATATTAGTTGCTTTAGGGGTAGCAATGACGGGTACAAATCCATCGCGAGCGGAGTATGAAGAATACGCTACGGGAAGATTAAGTGAGTATTTAAAGGAACAAGGATGCAGCAAGACTCCTAGTTTTTTAGATAATATTATTAAATTCGACTGTGCAAAGGCTATAGATTCAGCTAGTCCTCAGATTAAACAGGTAATCAAGGCATCTACTCAAAAGCATGATTATGTGTTGTTTAGCATTTACCGCACAAATTTACAAATAAACTCTCTCCTACCGAGCTATCAATTTGAGACTATAGGAGCATTAGACAACTTCTTTACCTATAAAGCAGAAAGAGAATGAGGATAGTAGAAAGTAGTAAGTCAATTTATTTTCACTTTGTCACTTAGTGGTTTCATCCTAATACAAGCACTAGTGGTTGACCACATAAGTTATGAGGGGTAAACATCAATTTAATTTAAAATCGAATAATCCTCTAAATTCTCTTC
>JBCBHT010000221.1:0-12338 GCA_038525335.1 Cyanobacteria bacterium J06621_15
GAGCAATCTTTTCGCGCAACCAAGCATAACCTTGCTCTGGACCGTAACCTCTAAAAGTTTCTCGGTTCCCCATCTCTTTGGTAGCTTCTACCATCGCATTACGACAAGCTTCCGGTAACGGTTCGGTAACGTCACCAATCCCTAACTTGATGATTTTTGCATCGGGGTTAGCTTCTGCGAAAGTATTTACTCTTCGAGCGATTTCAGGAAATAAGTAACCCGCTTTTAGCTTTAAATAATTGTCGTTAACAGTTGCCATAGTAGTGTGATGAACGCATAGTTTCTCAGCTTACTCCAAAGTGGAAGTGATGGGGAGAGGTAGCGCTATATATCTAATCAAAATATATTGGGTAAATAGTTGAAAGAATATAACCGTTTTATGCCAAAAGATATGTAGAATTACTTACAAAAGGAATACTATAAAAGAGTTTACAAGCTCAGACGGTAAGTGTATGTCTTCCGAACAGTTAGATATAAAATCCTCGTCTTATCGGGATAAGTGCAAATTGTTTGTCGTCGGTATTGGTGCATCTGCTGGTGGGCTTCAGGCTTTGGAAAAATTTTTTACAAATATGCCTAGTGACAGTGGCGCAGCTTTTGTAGTTGTGCAGCATCTTTCCCCCAATTTTAAGAGCTTGATGAAGGAGTTATTACAACGACATACCCAGATGGCAATTTACCGGGTAACAGATGGTATGGAGTTGGCTGCTAATTCTATATTTTTAATTCCGAAAGATAAAAATTTGATTATCGAAGGTAATCAGCTACGTTTAGTCAAACGGGAAAGTCGAAAAGTTTTTAAACCGAATTTCCCGATTGATTTATTTTTTAATTCAGTAGCAAAAAATTGTCAAGAAAAAGCGGTTGGAATAATTTTATCTGGTAGCGGTAGTGATGGTTCTTCCGGTTTACCAGCAATTCACGAGGCTGGAGGTTTAGTTTTAGTTCAAGAACCATCAACCGCTGAATTTGATGGCATGCCATTAAGTGCTATGGCAAAATTAGGTTTATATAATTATTGGCATAATTCTGTAGATATCCCACAGGGAAGAATTCGGCAGGTTGATTCTCCGGAACAATTAGCACGGTTGACATATCGCTTTCTGGTTTCACCAGTAACGGTACAGCAAGAGTTTATTAATACTAATTCATGCTTGAAAAACATTCAGCTAAAGAAAATTACTGACATATTATTTAAATACAATCAAGTCAATTTCTCTTCTTATAAATACGGTGCTTTATCTAGACGTATTCTTTCTCGATGTAGTATTACTGGCAAGAAAATAGATGAATATATTCAGTATTTGCAGGATAATGATGATGAAAAACAGGCTCTATTTAAACATCTATTAATTGCTGTTACTAACTTTTTTAAAGATAAGGATGCTTGGGAATTTTTGCAAACTGAAGTTATCCCTAATTTAATTCAAAAAAGTCAGCCAGATGAAGAATTGAAATTTTGGGTAAGTGGGTGTGCCACGGGGGAAGAAGCTTATTCTTTGGCTATTTTAATTGATGAAGCTTTGAGCAAATCATCGCTTCGGTTAAATGTCAAAATATTTGCGACAGATGTTAATAGTAATGCTTTGGAAAAAGCTATTCTTGGAGTTTACCCTTTAACTATCGCGAATGACGTTAATCCTGAAAGATTGGAAAAATATTTTATCAGGCAACAAAACTCATTTCAAGTCAAGCGGAAGCTGCAAAAAATGCTAATTTTTGCTCATCATGATTTAAGTAAAGATGCCGTTTTTACTCGGGTCAACTTAATTGTGTATCGCAATATGTTAATGTCTATGCAGCCAGATTTACAACATAAAACGTTATTAAATTTGCATTTTGCTCTCACAAAAAAAGGAATACTATTTTTGGGAAATGCAGAATATGTAGGTTTTTTAGAAGATGAATTTATTCTTATAAATAAGAAATATAAAATTTTCAGCAAACGACGAGATGTCACTTTACATATACCTACACCTGTAATGTCCGCAAAAAAATTGGATAAACCAAGCTACCATAGTAGTTCTTATATTGATTGTGTAGAAAGAAAACCACACAGAAGAGAATTAATACTAGAAAAACTTTTAAACGCTTTTTTTAAGGAAAATAAAATTACTTGCTTACTTGTAGATAAAGAGAATCAAGTAATAGAAGTTTTTGAAGATTTGGCAAATGTCTTAAAGCTTCCTGTAGGTAAATTAACTCATAATGTTACGCATCTTGTATCACCGGCTTTACAGTTACCTTTAAATACAGCATTACATAGAGTACGTCAAGAAAAAAAAAGCATTACTTATGGAAACATAAAATTAGATGAAAAAGAAAACTACCGCACTATTGAATTGAAAGTAAACTTCTATGAAAATAATCATTTAATAGAAGATTTGCTCATGGTAACTTTTCAAGAGAAAAATATCTCAGTTTCGCCTGATTCTCAAGCTTTCATGCAAATTTCGCAACTAGAACAACAACTAGAACAAACTGAGACAAGTTTACAAAGCTCTATCGAAGAGCGTGATTTGAATAATCATAAATACGATACTGTAAACGAGAATCTACTTGCTTACAACGAAGAATTACATACAAAAAACGAAGCACTACAGTCAGCAAATCAAGAACTTTATGTAGTCAATACTGAATATCAATTGAAAATTAATCAACTATCTGAGCTTAATGAAGATGTAAATAATTTGCTGATAAATACTAGTATTGGAGTAGTTTTTCTAGACCAACAATTAAGAATTCGCAAATTTACACCTGCTGCGACTATCGCTATAAATCTCATAGAAAAAGATATAAATCGTCCTTTAAAACATCTTACCCATAACCTGAACTGCAATAACTTTATTCAACTAATTGAACAGGTTGCCGAAACCGGAAAACCATTAAATTTAGAAGTCAAACTTACCACTGAAGATAAATATTTTTTAATCCGAATTAATTCTTATATCAAAGATAATGATAATGTCGATGGTGTATTAATTAGCTTTGTTGATATTAGCGAAATTAAAGCAACTCAAAACCAATTACAGCAGACTTTGAATGCACTCAAATCTGCAAATACTGCTTTAAGAGATAGTGAGGAAAGATTTCGCAGTCTTTATCTCAAAACTCCCGTAATGCTAAACTCTATTGATGAAAACGGTAGAATTATCGAGGTAAATAATTTTTGGCTTGATAAACTGGGTTATGAACGTCAAGAAGTTATTGGTGAAAGATTTATTAAGTTCTTGACTCCAGAATCGCGTCGGTACATTGTAGAAGTTTTGCCTGAGTTTTTGCAGCACGGTAGCTGTTGGAATATTCCCTATCAATTTGTATGTAGAAACGGGGAAGTTATTCATACGCTAGTTAATGCAATTGCAGATAAAAATCATCCGGGAAATGTTAATCGTACTTTAGCAGTAATGATTGACGTTACCGAGCGCATACAAGCAGAAGCTGCATTAAAAGAGACTGAAGCTAGCTTTGAAATAATGACAAATAGCGCTCCAGTATTAACTTGGATGATTGATAATAATTACCAAGGAACGTTTTTTAATCAAGCATGGTTGGAGTTTACAGGTAGTAATTTAGAGCAGCAGCTTGGTAAAGGTTGGTTAGAAAATATTCATATACAAGACACAAATTTATTTTCCGAAAATGCATACAGTTGGGATAGAGTTTGTCAACCAATTGAACTACAATTTCGCATTCAGGGAACTGATAAAAAATATTACTGGATGTTAGGAAAACAAGCTCCTCGTTTTGATTCCCAAGGTGAATTAGTTGGCTATATTGGTTCGTGTCTTGACATTACTCAAATTAAAAATGCTCACGAACAGCTTACTTTAAATAATAATCAGTTAGAACAAAATAGCACAGAATTATCCCTAGCTAAAGACGCAGCAGAAAGAGCCAACCAAGCCAAAAATTCATTTATTGCTCACATGAGTCACGAATTAAGGACTCCTTTAAATGGAATTTTAGGCTTTGCTCAAATTCTTCAAGGGGACGAGCATCTTAGTGAAGAACAGCATCGAAAAATAGATAATATTTATCATTCGGGGGAGCATTTACTCAGGTTACTTAATGATATTTTGAATTTATCTAGAATTGAAGCGAATCAATTAGAATTAGAACTCAAAGAAATATCTTTTCCCTTGTTTATAGAAGAAATAATTTCTGTTATTGATGTCCGCGCTCAACAAAAAAATATTACTTTTAATCATCAAGCTTTATCTTCTCTACCCTCTGTAGTTGTGGTTGATGAAACTCGTTTGAGACAAGTATTGTTAAATTTATTAGGTAATGCTGTGAAATATACTAGCAAAGGTAGCGTTAATTTTCAGGTAAGAGAATTAGGAGATTATAGCGAATACGAAACCCAGAATTCTCAACCGAATCAAAATTATACTCAAAATTATAAATTTCGTTTGATTCGTTTTCAGGTTGAAGATACGGGATTTGGAATACCTCCTGAAAAGCTCGAAGAAATATTTTTACCATTTCATCAATTACAAAACAATGATTTTGTGAATGAAGGTAGCGGATTGGGTTTGACTATTAGCCAGAGAATAGTGAACCTGATGGGAGGAGAAATCAAAGTAAGCAGTATTCTAGGAGAAGGAAGCTTGTTTTATTTTGACCTTTATCTTCCAGAAGCTGATAACAATCAATTCAGCACCGACGATACACTTTTGACAATACAGCCCATAGGAATTAACGGCAAGCCTCCGAAAATCTTAATCGTAGACGACAATGAAACTAATCGTTCTTTGTTAGTTACATTTTTAGAGGAATTGGGTTTTGAGATTAGTGAAGCTGTTAATGGTAAGCAAGGTTTGGAAAAAGTTGAAAGTTTCCAACCCGATTTGATTTTAATAGATTTAGTAATGCCAGTTATGGATGGTTTTGAAATAACACAATCATTACGAAACAATCCTCAATTTGAGAATCTACCAATTATCATTATTTCTGCTAATGCGATGTTTGATGCTCAACTTTCTAGCTATCGTATCGGATGTGACGCTTTCTTACAAAAACCTATAGATTTAAATTTGCTAATAAAATCCATAGCTCAGCTTTTAACAATTGACTGGATTTACCCCGATTCCTCTAATTTAACAGCAGAACCACATAGCTCAACTCATCGAATTACTACTTTTTCAGATGATGATAGCTTTATAGTTAACCCATCCGAAGAGTATGTAAACCAACTCCTAAACCTAGCTCAAGTAGGAGATATTGAAGCAGTTGTTGAACAAGCAGAATATGTGCAAAATTTAGACAATAAATATCTTCCCTTTGTTAAGAAAGTTTGCGAACTTGCAGAAAATTTTCAACTGCATAAATTAATAAAGTTTTTAGAAACTTGTTTAGAAAATTATGCTGAATAATTGCTGGTCGGGAATAAATAATTGTCTTACGGGTAAAAATCAGTAAAACTACTGTCAACATACATAGGTAGTCCAGTTTACAGTAAAGATGTTATCTGGATAGAAATTACTTATGTCTTTTTTCCTCATTTATGCTAATTTATACTTGCATTTTCAAGATTTTTCGTGAAAAAATCTGAATTTACGCTTCTTTTGGAGCTAAGTTTATTAGGGAAAAATAAATAAGTATAATCACTTAAATAAACTGTTAACCGTGAGAAGTATTTCCTAGTCGGAATAAAATTTTTAAACTTCCACTATTAACATTTTTTTAATAGCTATAAGAAAGAAAACAATATTATGGGGCTTACGCACATACAGCGTATTTAGCAGCTAGCGTTAATGTAGCGTGTCCGTAAGTAAGGTCATAGAGAGATTAATAGCAAAACCTTCTTATTTATCCCAATTATATTGGTATTCCTTCTATTAGTACTATTCAATGCTGCATAAAATTTTAAATTTCTTGACTACTTATTGACTACATTTTCTAAATACTAATTCTCAAATTAAACAGAGCAAATACTAACTATTTAGATAATGTACATCTACTAAAATAGCTATGCGACCAACATCAACAAATAGAATCAATGAATACAAGGGAGTTATATTAGTTGTCGATGATACTCCCAGCAATTTAAACGTTTTATTTAGCTATTTACGCTCGGCTGGATTCAAAGTATTAGTAGCTCAAACTGGAGATAACGCTTTGAAAAGTGCAGAGTATGCTAAACCAGATTTGATTTTATTAGACATTTTGATGTCTGGCATAGATGGGTTTGAAACTTGTCGTCGCATGAAAAATAATCCTCAGACACAAGACATTCCAGTAATATTTATGACAGCTTTGTCTGATAGTATTAACAAAGTGCGTGGATTTGAATTGGGTGCTGTAGATTATGTCACTAAGCCAATTCAAAAAGAGGAGTTAATCGCTCGTATTCAAACTCATATTAGTTTGGAGAGATTGCGTCATAATTTAGTAGAGCAAAACGTAACTTTACATCAGAAAGCAGAACAAGAACAGCTTTTAACTCAGCTTTCCGAGCGTATTCGTAATTCATTAGATATTAATCTAATTATACGAGCAGCCGCAACAGAAATTTTAAATTTATTAGATTGCAGTCGCGCTATCGTTGCTCGCTTCGAGGATAGCTATATTCATATTGAAGAACAAGTTGTAAAAGCTGGAATATCAAAAATACCTCAAAATAGTGTTGCTTATAAGTATTTTATTCAGAAGGGAGAAGAAGCTAAATATCTTGAAGGTGAAACAATAGCAATTAATAATATTAGTAATTCAGATTTAGGCAGTCACTTTCTAGAAGATTTGCAGAATTTTCAAGTAAGAGCAACTCTAACAATACCAATACTCCTAAAAAAGACTACAGAACATGAAGACTTCTCATTTGATTCAAATTCATTTGATTCAAATTTTCTGTGGGGTTTTCTTACCGTACATCAATGCAATCAAACGCGGGAATGGCAAACCGAAGAAATCAAATTTATTCAACGTTTAGTCAATCAGCTAGCAATTGGAATTCACCAAGGAAGACTTTACCATAGATTGAGTACGGCAAATGTAGAATTAAAAAACCTTGCTCTCCGCGACCCCTTAACAAAAGTATTCAATCGTCGTTACTTTGACGATAAATTACAAAAAGAATGGAAGCGTTTGCAGCGTATTCCCTCACCTTTATCTATAATTATGTGTGATGTTGACTGCTTCAAGTCCTACAACGATACTTACGGACATCAAGCAGGAGACGAATGCTTGCGAATGGTTGCAGAATCAATATCTAGTACTTTAAAGCGACCTGCTGACTGTGTAGCGAGGTACGGCGGCGAAGAATTTATAATTATATTACCTTACACCCCGCCTAAAGGTGCTTTAAAAGTTGCCGAAGCAATTAGAAAGGGAATCAGAAAATTAAATATTCCCCATACTGCTTCCTCAGTATCTTCAGTAGTCACCGTTAGTATAGGAGTTGCAGGTTCTATTCCTAGTAGAGATGATAATCCTATTTTATTAGTAGAAGCTGCTGACCAAGCATTATATTTAGCAAAAGCTCAAGGAAGAGATAAAGTACAAATGTATATGTATGATTTAGCGAGAGAAAAGAATAGAAAAAACTCTCAGCTATCGTGGGTAAGAAAATTACGTTGTGCTTTAGAAGAAAATCGTTTTTGCTTATTTACTCAGCCAATTATGCCTTTGAAACTTGGTAATCATAAAGTACACCATGAAGTGCTGATTCGGCTATTAGATGAAAACGGTAAAATAGTATTACCGGAAGACTTTTTAGAAATAGCGAACCTTTATTCAATGATGCCTAGAATTGACTCGTGGGTCGTTGAAAATTTATTTAAATACTTGGATAGCAGTAATTTCTCGACATGGGATAATATATGCTTCTCCATAAATATTTCTGGTGCATCTCTTAATGACAATAGATTTTTAGATTATTTATATAAAAAACTTCAGCAAAGCAGTATTCCTTCACATGTATTTTGCTTTGAGATTACAGAAACTATTGCGATTAATAATTTAGCTCAAGCCTCAAAATTTATTAATTCTCTTAAATCTTTAGGATGTTCTTTTGCTTTAGATGATTTTGGTAAAGGAATGTCATCTCTAACCTATTTAAAAAATCTTCCGGTAGACTATTTAAAAATAGATGGTTCATTCATCAAAGAAATTCATACCGAAACAGTTACCAAAGCAATGGTACAGGCTATAAATTATTTAGCGGAATCTATTGGAATTAAAACGATAGCGGAATTTGCCGAGAATCAAGATATCGTCGATATTTTACAAGAATTGCACGTTGATTATGCCCAAGGTTATCATTACGGTAAACCCAGTTTGATTAACTGCTCTGCTTTTCCTGTATTAGAAAAAGTTGGCTATTAATTGTTATTCCACTACATTAATTTTGATGGTTTTGTTTTCTTTCAACGTCGTGAGACTTTTCTTATATTTGCTGACAACCTAAAGATATAGCGCTTTTCATTTGGGTGCAATACACTCACATAAACCTCACCCCCTTCCCCTCTCCTTATCAAGGAGAGGGGTGTATTCTATTCAACTGAAAACTGCTATATATGAGGCAGCAACATGCTACCATCGGGATTAAGGCAGAGTTGATAAATAACCCCCGGTACATTCTCGATTAAACCATGCAATTTATTACTTAAAGTATTTACAGCAGGTTGGGATTGCTCTATTTTCTGCTGCACAGATTCGTATTAAGTCTTAGTAACGGTAATTAGATGTTCTGATAATATTATATTGATAGGTAAAAGAGTAATCAAGCAGCTACATTTACAAGCTACATTTACATTTTCCATTACCTATATAAATGACTAAAATATACAAGGTAATTAATTTCATCTATTATCTCCGAGCAGATAAATCGAGAATTAAGTATTTTTCAGGTTGAAAGTATCCGCTTAAATGAATTATTACTATACAATTACGAAATTATTTTGACATAGATAAGTAATTTATAAATTTACGATACTATGAGGTATTTCTATAGTTATGTCTATAATTAAGTTTTCTCAACTAAATTACTTACTATTAGTAAAATCACATAGAATCACTGTCTTGTAAGTTTCGCGGAAACTCATGATATATGTAAACATTATAGAGTTATTACAGAAATGTTAACTTGAAGACAAGTATGCATCACCTGTTTAATTTGGATAAAAAATTGCTTTAAGTCGTATAATCTGCAATTATTTGATTATTCTTAAAAATACAGCAATAAAACCAAAAATCTTATTATTATTAGAAGTAGCTCCATTGGGCTATATCGGCAAAATCAAGGCTAGGAGTACTGTACATGAAGTCGTCAATCAAAAGCGCTGAAGCAGTTCAAATCATTTCAGAGTTTGCAGAACTGCAAAATAATCTTAATTTAGCATTTCGCCAGATATATCCCAATGTAAGTAAATCTTTCTCTGCTAACTGTCCCCGTCAAGGTTTGTTGTCACTACAAGAGGAAAAATGGACTTTTGATAAACATGGGGTTGGTGTTTATTTTCAATCGGAGAAATCTTATATTATAGTTGATATTCATGCTGGATTTGTAGACTATCCACAAGCATTTGATGCATGGCGACTCGTGCAGTATTTTGAATCAAAAGGTATAGAACAAATCTATTATATGACAGATGTTTTTGACCTTACAAATAAAGTGAATAATGAAGATATTGTTGATGATTTATTGGAACAGCTTTTAGAAGATAATATCGTAGAAATTGTTCTACCTAAACTTAAATTGTACGGTTTGAAAAACACATCTACAGATTCTAGAGCAAGAATTCTGACTCAGTTGTCGCGGCTTTTTAATGAAGGGGAATAGAGAGTTAGGAGTTAGGAATAGGGAGGGGGTAGAGGGGGAAGATGGGGAAGAGGGGGTAGAAAAAAGCAACCCAACACTACAAATCTTACATCTTGCACCACTCTCAACAACCGCCTTGGAATAAATTCCCAGGCTCAAAAACAAAGTCGTCTAAAGACGACTAACCAGCTAGTAGCTACAATTTATCAGTAATCTTAGAGGGGGCTGGGAGTAATACGCTATACTACCAGCAAAAAGACAAGATAATCCGAGATTATGCTGGAATTGCTTCTTGGTTGGGTAACTGGTAAAGCTGCTGGTTTGGTTTTTAAAACGATTTTTAGCGAGGATTTCGTTAAGGATTTAATTAAAGATTACGGTAAAGATTTTTGTAAGTATCTTCCCGGTCAGTTGGGAAATCTTGCAATGAAACCCTTTCAGCAAGAACCCGTCCAAAAAGCTGTAGCAATGGCTTTAATAGAGTTTTTAAAACTTGTACAGCAGCAGTTAAAAATTCGTTGTAAGTTAAATGATGGCGAGATTAAAGCATATACTCAAGATATCAAGAAATTTATTGGCGATAAGACGGTAAAAGAAAATCTTGGTAAGGCTTTTGATGTCGATTGTGAGGATTTAAACGCTGACATTTTTAAGCAACGTTGGCGGAATTTACAACTCAAACTATTACCACTAAAGTTTAATTGGCAGAGCGTTGTTGAGCAATACCTATTGACAGTCCAGGAAAATATTTCCGAGTCGGAAGAATTACGATATATTATCGAATTACAAAAGCTTACTAGCATCGATAAAAACATCAAAGAAATTGCTGGTGTGTCTAAAGATTTTGATTTGAGCAAATACCAAGAAACAATTCGAGAACGTTATGTAAATTTAAAATTGGATAGTTTAGACACTGATGGAAGCTCTTATAATCGTTTGGGTTTATGGGATGTCTTTATTCCCCAAAATGCGCGAGAAGTACATCAAGTTTTACCGGAGCTACCCAGAGAATATCTTAAAAGGTTGCAAGAAAGTAACCAGTTAGATGCAGAAGTCAATTTAGAGAGGATAGAAGCGGGTTTAGAAAGATATAAAAGCAGCTATACCGAACAATCAAATCGTTCGATATTAGAAATTATTCAAGATAAGTCCCAATACAGTAATAAAAAATATACAGTTATTTTAGGCGACCCCGGTTCTGGAAAATCGACTTTATTACAATATTTAGCCTTAAGTTGGGTAGAAAATACCCTTGATAAAGATGCATTATCTCAACCGATTCCCCTATTAATTGAACTACGGACTTACGCACGCGATCGCACTTCTGGCAGCTGCCAAGATTTTCTGGAGTTTTACCACAAAAGTCCGAATTGTATTTGTCATCTCAACCAACATAAATTAGAAGAACAATTAAAAGCTGGTAACGCTTTAGTAATGTTTGATGGGTTAGATGAAGTATTTGACTCAGCACAACGAGAAGAAGTAGTTACTGCTATCCATCGCTTCACTAATAATTATCCTCGGGTAGGAGTAATCGTTACTTCTCGTGTAGTTGGTTACAAAGCTCAAAGACTGCGAGATGCTGAATTTAGCCACTTTATGCTGCAAGATTTAGATACAGAACAAATTAAAATATTTATTAATAAATGGCACAATAAAACCTTTAGTTCCGGTGATGAAGTAGATAAAATCCGCAAGAGAGAAAGACTGCTTCGAGCAATTGATAATTTATCAGCAATTCAAGACTTAGCCGGAAATCCTTTATTGTTAACAATGATGGCAATTCTTAACCGCAACCAAGAATTACCGAGGGATAGAGCCGAACTTTACAACCAAGCTTCTAGAGTATTGCTGCATCAATGGGACTTTGAACGTACATTAATTCAAGATAAAAGATTAGACCCAAAAACCGTTGATTATAAAGATAAACAGGCAATGTTGCGCTCTATTGCCTATTTTATGCAGACCAACAATAAAGGTTTGGCTGGTAATTTGATTCAAGAAAGAGATTTACAAAAGATTCTCAAAGATTACTTAAAAACTATAGAATTTGAAAAACCAAGAGAAGCTGCCAAGTTAATGATTGAACAACTAAGAACGCGCAATTTTATGTTGTGCTACCTTGGTGCTGATTATTATGCTTTTGTACATCGCACATTTTTAGAATATTTCTGTGCTTGGGAATTTGTTTGGCAGTTTAAAGAAACTCAAACTCTAACAATTGAACAATTAATAGCAGAAGTTTTTGATAAACATTGGGTGGATGAATCTTGGCATGAAGTTTTACGTTTAATTGCCGGGATGATTGATGCTAAGTTTGTAGGGAAGATAATTCAGCATTTAATCAGTATAGATGGGGAAGAAAATAATTTTATCAATCTATTTATAGCTGCTGATTGTTTGGCAGAGGTGAGGAATAGGAAGGCAATTTTATCTATTGATAAGCAACTATTATCTGAGCTTAAGAGGGTGTTTATTAAATAAATCTTAAGTAGTTGAAAAACGATTTTTTCGACGAGCTAATCGACCTAACATTAAATGGGTCATGGCAGCGTATATCATGGTTTCACTGGTT
>JBCBHT010000222.1:0-12209 GCA_038525335.1 Cyanobacteria bacterium J06621_15
CCCCCCCTGCTACCCCTGCTCCCCCTGCTCCCCCTGCTCACCCAAATGCGTATATCTCACTTTTTCGCGTTGCTCCCAGCTCCTATAGAGTCGTAAGCAGTAAGAGCAAGGTTTTTAATATGGTAGCAGTTTCCTGGATATAGCTAAATTTGTCCCTTCCGAATTGATTCTCAGTACTTTGAGAAGATTTATAGATAAGATTTATAAATAAATAAATAATACGGATGAGAAAAGTTGCTTCTGATTCATTAGATAATCAAATAGTAAAATTGGCAATAATTATCGATTAAATAAGTAAAAGTAGTTTAGCGAATCAATTTACGGATTAATAAATAGTTAAAATCGCACCGCTAATACTTGCGATACGATTTTTGTAATTTTTCCAATGGCAACGAAGTTTCAGTATCTATAGTATTTCTATACTACTTGCCACCAGCCGAAAGCCGGTCCGACAAAACGAACCGCGATCCAAATTGCAATCATCAGAAAAATGCCAATCCATGCACCCCGAGTAGTCCAATTAACAAACTGTTCTGCTTGTTTTTTGGTTATTGGAACCCAGGGTAAAATACGAGGGGATTGCCCGTAATCTTTTCCTAGTGAAGTTTTACGCCGCTTTGCTTCGCCCATAATTGAGATTGAAATATCGATGCTTTCAATACTTGCTACCGCCAATCATAGTCCTTATATAGCTATATTGAGCTAGATATTTCGTGAATAAATGTTGAGCTATTTGGCAAATTAAACTATCTAAAACATTGACATAGCTATGATACGCAGGTTTTTTGTTACTGTGTTCGTCAAACTCTTATTTTTAAAGCAGTAGGGTAAGGGTCGGATATGCTAGCTTAAAAATTGTTTACATTTATTCATTTTTATTTACGGTTTTTGTTTACAATTGTTAATGTATTCAACCATTTTATTGCTTAGATTAGTTGTTATAAACAAAATCATTTGCGTAATATCTCTATAGTTTGAAGTTAGCTTTACCAATCTTTAGACCAGTTAGGACAGGTTTGATGAATAATTCAAAGTCTTTACATGCGAAAGAAGCAGGAATAAACCAAGAGGGAAAGCTATTGCAACAATTTTTACAATTGATTCCCGATTTATGGTGTGTCGTCACAAAAGATGGTTGCTATCAACAGTTAAATAGTTGTTATTGGAAGGATTTACTGGGTTGGAATGAATCAGAATTAATAGCAAAACCAATGCTAGCATTTGTTCATCCAGAAGATATAGATGCTACTTCAAAAGCTTTATTTGAATTGGAAGAAAATCAAGTAATTGAAATAAATTTACGCCATCATCATAAAGATGGAAGCTACCGCTGGATTTCTTGGAAAATAAATAAAAATGAGGATGAATTGATATGCGGTGTTGGTAAAGAAATTGCACTTGATGAATTACCAAACAAACTAAAATATCAGCAATATTTAGCTTCAGATGAAAATACGTATGAGTTGATAGATTCTGTTTTCCAAAAAGTTGAATTGATTAAAAGTAAACTACAGCAAACTCAACACAAGCTCAGTTATATAAAAAGTGAATATCAGCAGAAATCAACAGCAATCATCGGTCAAAAATCTAATAATTTTGGTGAATTAGATTTTTACGGATTGGAGAAGCAAATTGAAGATACTCATAGCTATGAAAGATTATTGCAGTCACTTTTTATCACCCAGGAAGAGAAAACTTTAAATAAAATTGTTGCTAACATACCCCAGGGAATGTTGTTGCTTGATAGCAAATATAGAATTATTTTAGCAAATGAAAATGGATTAGAAAATTTAAGATTACTTGGAGAAACAGATAGCAATAATGTAGTTACCAAATTCGGTGGAGAAGCAATAGCAGAATTAGTTAGTAGTGGTGAAGAAAAAATTATTAGGAAATTTATTCCCCATAATTCTCCCGAACAAACCTTTGAAGTGGTTATCCAATTACTTATTCCAGAATCAAATCAGAATCAATGGTTAATAACAATTCATGATATTAGTAGCTTTGTGCAAAATGATTTAGAAATTCAAGAAGCCTTGCAAAAAGAAAAGGAACTAAATATTCTCAAATCAAGCGTTGTTAATACAGTTTCTCACGAATATAGAACTCCTTTAACAAATATACTTTTGGGAGTGCAATTGCTAAAAAAATATCATGGAAAGTTAGACAGTAAGCGTCAGATGCGCTGCTTTGAACATATAGAACAGTCTACTAAACATTTAGTGCAGCTAGTAGACAATATGTTGCTCGTTAATCAAGCTGAATCAGACAGGCTTGAATTGCATCGTACTTCCTTAAACTTAGTTTTATTTACCGAACAGCTAGTAGAAGATTTAAAACTGATTCGAGACAGTCATCATAATATCAATTTTAATTATCAATGTACTTGTAAAGAAGCTTATTTAGATTCTACTTTACTACGTCAAATACTCAATAATTTACTTTGTAATGCGATAAAATATTCTCCTGATGGTGGAGAAATAAAATTAGATTTATTTTGCGACAATAATATTGCTTTATTTAAAATAGCAGACCAAGGTATAGGAATCCCCGAGCAAGATAAACAGAAGCTCTTTGAAAATTTTCAACGCGGTAGTAATGCTGGCACAATTAGAGGTAACGGTTTAGGACTTGCCATCGTGAAGAAATGCGTAAAACTGCACGGTGGAGAAATATGGTTTGATTCTGTTGTGGGAAATGGCACAACTTTTTATGTAAAACTGCCTTTTTGATTAAATGTCTAATAAATGCCTAATTATATTTTTGAGTTAATATTTGATTGAACGCAACATGATTAAAATTTCTTTGGTTAATGTCAGTTAGGTATGACCTATAATATCTATTTTTATCATCACCATTAATATTTATTTACTTTATTTACTTATTTATTTACTTAATATTAAGTAACAACCGAAACCTTGATAAAAATTTGAGTCTAAACAATACTAGTGGCAAAAGTATTGAAAAGTATTTGTACTTAAAACTTTAATCTGATACCTAAAAAAATTTGTAATAGGTATTGGAACTATGCTGATTATATGCTGTCCATCAGGTATAGTTTTGCATGGGTTAAAAGCCACTAGGCTAACCTCGGCACCTACATCATACGCACAAATTAAAGATGAAATATAAGGGCTTTCCCATCTCTTTACGTAATAATTTCTCAATTAACTTTAAATTACCTTTGTCTGTAGCTGCTTTGCTTGTAGTTTCTAGTAGCTCGATGCTGCTACCAGCAGAAGAATCAAAAGCAAACACTACAAAGCAAGGTAGTCTTCAAACTCAAATAGCGCAAAATCCCGTTGCAAGCAGCATAATTTATGTAAATCCTCAAACTGGTACAGACCAAAACGGTGGTGGTACCACCGAAGCTGCTCCATTTAAAACTATTGCTTTCGCTCTCAGACAAGCTCAATCCGGTACAGTGATTCAACTAGCACCAGGTACCTACAGCGCAGAAACAGGAGAAACATTTCCCCTTAGAATCAAAGAAGGAGTAACTTTACGTGGAGATGAAGCAGGAAAAGGACAAGCAACATTAATTACAGGAAGTGGTAGATATACCAGTCGTACCTTCGCAAGTCAGAACATTACTATCCTTGGTGGAAAAAACTCTACCATTAGTGGTGTTACCGTCACAAACCCAGCTTCTCGTGGTACTGGAATATGGGTAGAATCAACTAATCCCAAAATTATAAACAGCACTTTTACTAACAACAAGCGAGAAGGTGTTTTCGTTACCGGTACGGGTAATCCCACAATCGCGGGTAATATCTTTATTCAAAATACAGGTAATGGAGTTTCCGTTGCAAAATCTGCTCGGGGAGAGATTCGCGGTAACTTATTTCAAGATACTGGATTTGGTTTAGCTATTGGTGGGGATTCTACACCTTTGATAGCTGAAAACCAAATTTTGCAGAACAGAGACGGACTTTTTATCTCTAATTCAGCCAAACCTGTACTGCGTAAAAACGTGATTCAAAACAATACTCGTGATGGTATTGTTGTCATTTCTAGAGCAAATCCTAATTTAGGAACTGCTGAAGAACCTGGTGGCAACTTGATTCGCAATAACGAGCGTTACGATGTCCATAACGCTACTACACCTAGTAGTAATATACAGGTTTTGGCGATTGGTAACGATATCGACCAAAGTAAAATTCAAGGTGCAGTGGAATTTGTTGCTGCTAGCGTCAATCCACCTCCAGGAGGTGCAACTGCTTTTGTTGATGTAGCACCAAATTATTGGGCTAAAAGCTATATCGAAGCTTTAGCTTCCAAAGGTGTAATTGCTGGTTTCCCTGATGGTACTTTTAAACCCAACGAACCCGTTACCCGCGCTCAATTCGCTGCTATTATTAACAAAGCTTTTGCTCCACAAGCTTCTCAGCAAGCCACTAATTTCCGCGATGTCAGCACAAATTTTTGGGCTTATAATGCCATTCAAACAGCTACTAGAAGTCCTTTTCTTGCTGGTTATCCTAACAATACTTTTAGACCGCAACTTGAAATTCCCAGGGTACAGGTTTTAGTTGCCTTAGCTAATGGCTTGGGTTTAACTACAAATAATCCCGGTATTGTTTCAGTTTATAGCGATGCTGCTCAAATTCCTAATTGGGCACAAAATTCAGTTGCAGCAGCAACAGCAAGACAGCTTGTAGTTAACTATCCGACAGCTACACAGCTAAACCCCAGTCGTCAAGCAACCAGAGCGGAAGTTGCAGCTTTTGTTTATCAAGCATTGGTTAATGCAGGACAAGCTCAAGCAATTCCTTCCCCTTATGTAGTAACAGTTCAGCAATAATCAATAATAATTCAATGGGTAATATGAACAAAGCAATTACCTTTTAAAATATAAACATAAAGCGCTAGACTAACTATTGTTACTCTGGCGCTTTATCTTTTATAAATTTGATAAAATTTGGGATTTTTAAAATTGTAAAGAATTAAGTAAAACCGGTTAGGACATCGATAAAAGCTCAAACCGATAATTCTTAGACCTTTAACTTTATGTAGCTTTTCCTATTCCCTATTCCCTACTCCCTACCCAAACAAAACTTTAAACTAATTTTGCACCGCTAATTATTTACTATTTTTTTCACGACTATCTTCCAATCTCCAAAGAAACACCATCAAAGCTACTACCCCTAATTGAAGTGCTAAAGACGGTAAACCAACCTCAAGAGATGTTTTATGAGCTAATAGCTGCAAAACAAAAATAAATGCTCCTATCAAACCAGAAGCACTAAAAGCCAAATAAACAAACTTCCGCAATCCTCGATAAGGAGATTCTGCTTCTGCTTTTAAACGAGCATAAAGTTCTGGGTCTAATTTAGGTTTATTAGTAGGTTTATTAGTGCTATTTTTAGGATTTGGTTGTAACATGAAGTTCTTAATGATATAATTCAAGACTGTTTATGCCGACGTGGCTCAGTGGTAGAGCAATTGATTCGTAATCAATAGGTCGCGGGTTCAAATCCCGCCGTCGGCTTTAATTCAACAGTTTACCTTTTTAAGGACTATACGATTACGACCTTCTTGTTTTGCTTGATAAAGAGCTTTATCTGCTGACAAAATTAAATCGCTTGGCGAAGATTCAAAGCCAGGAATGGTAGTTGCGACTCCTAAACTCAAAGTCACATAATTACTAACCTCAGATTCCGAATGTTCTACCTGTAATTCTCTTACTCCTGATTGCATCAAAGCTGCGACGTGAACCGCACCCGGTGCATGGGTATTCGGCATAATTACAGCGAATTCTTCACCACCGTAACGAGCTACCAAATCCTGATTTTTTTGGGCTGCACCATTTAAAACAGCACCGACCTTTTGCAAGCATAAATCTCCTGCTGGGTGACCATACTTATCGTTAAACCGTTTAAAAAAGTCGATATCGCACAAAATTAACGACAATGGTTTATCCGAACCGGCTAAATTCATCCATTGGTTTTGTAAATACTGGTCAAACCGACGACGATTAGCCAAACCAGTTAAACCATCCATATTGGCTAGTTCCTGCAAAGCTTGATTCGCAGCTTCTAACTGTTTATATAATTGTGCTTGCTGTAATAACCGTTTAACTCTTTGTCTTAAAACAGCCCAATGGATAGGTTTAGTAACATAATCACTGGCTCCAGAGCCAAAAGCACGGTCTACTGATACCGGGTCATCTAAACCCGTAATCATCAATATTGGTGTACGCTCCCATAGTTTTGAAATGACGCTGGTGCTTGCATAGGATTCAGTATCAAAGTTTGCTAAAGCTAAAGCTAAATTATTTCTAGCAATCTGCATTAATTCGTGACAGCAGGTAAAACCGTCCATCACTGGCATTAATGCATCTAATAAAACTAAATCTGGTTTTAAACTAATATAGGCATCTAAACACTCTCGACCATTAGCAACATCTACTACTCTATATCCTTCACTCTCCATATATTCACATAGAAGAGTTCGTATGGATTTATCGTCATCAGCTACTAAAATTAACGGAGGTTTAGTAGAAAAAGAAGTTAGGCTTGTCCCTGACATGAGTTGCGTTCTACAGAATACTAAAGTGGTAAAGCTAAAAGTAAATCTTTACAGGGTGCCAGAAACTTAGACAGCTATGCGATTAATACTTCCAGACTTTTCACAGCATTTTTTAAGTTACTTACTGCCCTACTCCTGCTCTAGTGCCATCAATAATACGTTTTTTGATTAAAATATCAAGTTTTATTGAAATTAGCAGGCTAATAGGGTAAACGAGGATTAAATCGTTCGTAAAATATTTATCTTAAAAACGAAAGCTTCAACAAGCAAAATTTATCACTTTAAAACCAAAAATTACTTGTTGCTGTCATCTTCAGTGATATGACATTATCAAAGCTTTAGGGCGGAAAACAAATGTTAGATAAGTCAGTATACCCATAGTAGTTTATTAAAAAACCTGTATTCTGTTTCACAGCTATCTGCTGAAGTTTTGCAGATACTCTTGCTTGTATAAATAAAGCTTCTGGTAGATGGCTAATTAGCATATCAATATAATCCGGTTAAAACCCCATTAACTATATAAGAATCACTTAAACACCTTACTGGGTGACAAGAAATCTTATTATCTATGGTTCCCAGATAACCGCTAGCAATTACAATTTTCTTTTAAAATTACGTATAATACCTAGAATAAGTAATTGCAAATAGATAAATATCAGGTTATTACGCTGTCACTTCATAAATAAATCCCGAAACAGTATTTTTCAAGTAAACACATAAGCAAAAACCCAATGCCAGATTCATTAATGTATCAGCAAGATGATTATGTCGTCTTGGAAACTAACCAACCAGAACAATTTCTTACTTCCATAGAGTTGTTGGAAAAACTAAAACAGACTTTACAACAACTCAAGGAAGAAGAATTACCGCACGATTTAAAAAAAATTGATTCCGTTCAGCAACAAGCACAATACTTGCTTGACACTAGCTGCGAACTCGATTTGGGACCAGGAAAATATCTACAGTGGTATGCTGTGCGTTTAGAGAAGTGAGTATAGGGCTAATTTTTAACCATCTTTTGTTTCTGCTGACTTCGTTTCTGAAGTGGTAATCAATGCTAATTCAATTTTGTCATCTTCCTTCTGCTCGATTTTGACATCTACTCCTGGTCCAAAAAAACCAGTCATTTTTTGCTGCTTTTCCTCCCAAACCTTCAGCGGTACTTGGGGTGAATCAAAATCTAGAATTAAAGCATAGTTCCCGTCAACATCCATTTCTCGCAAGGATAAAAGTTCTGGTAATTCTTCGTCTAACTGACCCAGACCAAGATGACTTAGAGCTTTATCCAAGTGAACATCAATTCCGTAGCGATATCGAGTGATATCTTGACGTACTTGATTTTGAGTATCGGTTGCAACAGCTTCTCGTAGCGATACGACAGATTCTGGTGTCGGAGGTACAAAAGGTATTGGTTTGAGTTCGTTGGCTTTGAGTGCAAGTCCTCCTAAAAGCACGGGAATACCGTAAAAAAAGCCGATAAGGTTAAGCGTAGCATTATGGACTGCATAAGATATAAAGCCCATAGTGGTTAAAATTCCACCAACAATTAAACCCACTGTTCCCAAAGAAATTTTACGTAGCATACTCTATTATCGTATTTTAAATTTGACTGTAACGATTTTTTCATTATCGCCGAAAATAGGTAATACTTTGGGGCTTATCCGTACTTAATATGCTCGAAAAATAGTCAGAAAGAGATTAGGGAAGAAGGAACAGGGAATAGAGAACAAAAATAGTATTGATTCTTGAAACAAATTAATATAGCAATCCTACATGAGTTGTGAGAAAGCTAGGTGCTAGAAACCCGGTTTTTCTAAATTCTCACTTCGGGATTTAGGAATGCTATATGCACGGTCATAACCAACTTTTATAAAGTCAGATGCTCAAACAAAATGCTCTAAATCGTTTCTTTTGGGTTAACTTAAAAGTATTGCTCAACCAAATATAGCCGCGAACGATGGAAATACAAGATATAAAAGACAGAATTGCAGTAGTCGAAAGCAAGCGCGAATATCTATTAAGCTTGCTAGAACAGCCAAATCTAGGAACTTTGAGAATAGATGTCAATCAGGCTTTAGAAGAAATGGATGAACTGCTTGATGAATACAAACGCACTTTTCCTTAGAGGTAATAGTATATTAAGACAGCTTTCCTAATGTTTTTATTGAAGGGCAAAAATTAGAAAAGCGAATAACGAGCAAGACGTTTAAATACAAATCGTCTTGCTTAAAAGTACGATTAAATTTGAAATCAAAAAATCAAATATAAAAAACATACAAAATATACAAAATGCACAAACAATTTTGCGTTAGCACTAGTTTTTGACTTGAGCTTCTACCGGTGCTTCGTATATTTTTCTTAATTTTAAATTTAACTTTGAGCTTAAGTTTAGGTTTAAGTTTAACCCCAATTTACTATTAAAAGATGTATTTTGTTGTTTAAGAATTGGTTTCAGGTTCTCCCAACTGGTTGATTAAACCAACTAGTTCGTGGGTAGGAACGTCTTTCTTACAAAAAGCATCTACTCTAGCCATTGCTTTTGTTTCCTGGAAATATTTCTCTTCTACAGAAGAATAAGCAATAATTTGAGTTTTAGGAGAAATATCTTTAATTTGACGCGAAGCACTCCAGCCATCCATAACTGGCATTTGTAAATCTAATACAATTACGTCTGGATAGCAGCTTTTTACCATCTCTACAGCTTCTTTTCCATTACTAGCCAAACCCACTACTTGAATATTTTTCTGAGAAGAAAAAGCTAGTTGAAGAGTTAAACGAGTAAGCTCGTGGTCGTCAACTACTAGAACCCTTAAGGTCGAAGGCTCACAGGACAACATTAACATCTGGTATATACGACATTTGGTTATAGTAACCTTTATAGTGTATGGGATAACGTAGGGCAACCAACTCTATCCTATGGTTGAATAAGTTCTATGCATTTATGACAAATATGTATGTATTGTTTCAATGTTACTTTTTTAGCAAGAAGTAGGGGAATAGGGAGTAGGGAACGGTTTTGTAACAGTTTACATGTTTTGAAAGCCAATCACGGGATTTCATGAATAATTGTGAAAATGTCTTTCTTCTACTTTCCAATCCCTATTGCCTACTCCCTGTTCTCTATTCCCTCTAATTAACTATTCAAGTTAAGTCTACAAGATACAATGAATTCTTTTTGGAACTGATTAAATTCGATACATTTGTGCTTTTATCTAAAGCAATTTGCATTAATGTTTTTTGCGAACCTGCTTCTGGAGAATCTTCGTGAGGTTTTCTCTGGATATAATTACCATTTGAATTGAGTTCCCAAGCTTGACGGTTATCGGCAAGCATAATCCCCAAAATTTCTTGTATATCTTTAGCAATATCTTGGTCTTTGATTGGGGTTATCACTTCTACTCTTCTATCTAGATTACGCGGCATCCAGTCAGCACTGCCAATAAAAATTTGTTCATCACCATTGTTGTAGAAGTAAAAAATGCGGGAATGCTCTAAAAAGCGACCGACAATGCTAACTACACGAATGTTTTCGCTCAAATCTTTCAAACCCGGACGCAAACAACAAATACCCCGTACAATTAAATCGATTTGAACTCCCGCACGAGAAGCTTCGTATAAAGCAGCAATTAACCGAGAATCTACCAAAGAGTTCATTTTAGCTACAATACGACCGGAAAAACCCTGTTGGACGTTTTCTATTTCTCGATTGATTAACGTTAGAAAACGTTCTCGCATATTCACTGGTGCAACTAATAACTCTCGATAAGCCTTTTGTCGGGAATAACCAGTCAAGAAATTAAACACATCTGTAACGTCAGCCCCTAGCTCGTCTCGGCAACTAAATAACCCAATATCCGTATAAATTCTTGCTGTCTTGGGATTGTAGTTTCCCGTACCAATGTGTACGTAACGGCGGATGCGGTCTTGCTCCTGACGCACAACCATAACTATTTTGCTGTGAGTTTTTAGACCTACAAGACCATAGACTACATGAACGCCTACACTTTCTAAACGTCTAGCCCAGTAAATATTATTTTCTTCATCAAAACGTGCCTTAAGTTCCACAAGTACGGAAACTTGCTTGCCGTTTTCAGCAGCATTTATTAAAGCATTGACAATTGGTGAGTCCCCAGAAGTCCGATAAAGAGTCATTTTTATTGCCAATACATCCGGGTCGCGAGCAGCAGTAGTAATAAAACGGACTACCGATGCACTAAAAGACTCATAAGGATGATGTACCAGTAAATCTCCTTCTCGAATTGCACTAAAAAAATCTTTTCCTTCCTCTATAGACTGCATATTGGGATTAAGAGTTGACTCTTTTATTCTTTGCAGGCTAGCAGGTACTACTGGCTTCCAAGGTGTATCCTTTAATTCTGGAATTGGTAGCGACATAAAGTACATTAAATCTCGCAATCCTAAAAGACCATCTATTTCATAGACATCATTTTCTGATAAATCCAAAACTTCCAGCAGCCTTGTACGAACAGCATCTGGTGTTTGAGATTGCAATTCTATTCTGACCGGATTTCCTCCAGCCCTGCGTTTTCTTAATTCTTGTTCGATTGCTAACAGTAAATCATCAGCTTCATCTTCTTCCAAAGCTAAATCAGCATCGCGAGTGATGCGAAAAGTGTAATATTCCTGGATATTCATTCCTGGGAATAAACACTCCAAATTATGTGCAATTGCTTGTTCGATAGGTACACCACTCCAGACGCAGGATTTACCATTTTTCTCGATTCCTAACTCTGGTGGTAAAGGCAAAAATCGCGGTAGTACTTTAGGAACTTTGATTCTAGCGAACAGTTCTTCCTCGGTTTCGGGGTTCTTGACCACAACAGCTAAATTCAAACTGAGATTAGAAATGTAGGGAAAAGGGTGGCTGGGGTCAACAGCAAGTGGAGTAATAACCGGAAAAACTTGTTCCTCAAAGTAATTATCTAAAAATTTGCGTTGTTTATCAGTTAAGTCAATGTAATTGAGAATATGAATACCGTGAGATGCTAACTCAGGTCGCAGTTTTTTTTCAAAATGTTGGTGCTGTTGAACTACAACCGGACGCAACATAAAACTAATTTCTTCTAATTGCTGTTGCGGAGTCCGACCATCAAAACTTTTGCTACTGACTTTAGCTTCTACCTGTTGTCTCAATCCTGCAACCCGTACCATGAAGAATTCATCGAGATTACTACAGAAAATTGCCAAAAACTTGAGACGCTCCAGTAAAGGTGTTCGGGAATCCATTGCTTCGTGCAACACCCGATTATTAAATTCCAGCCAGCTTAACTCTCGGTTGAGGTAATATTTTGGGTCTGAGAGCTTATTAACATTGGCATTTTTCTTCGATTTCGCCATGATGACCTTTCCGTTGGGCTGGTGCGACAGGTATAGCAATAACTCAGCTATTCAGCTATAGATAGTATATTAGATTAAATGTAGTCTCCGATTCAATTATCAGTGAGCAGTTATCAGTGAACAATTAACTATTAGTTGTTAGTTTTAGTTTTCGCATAACTCTTCGGGTGTTTAATCAAACATTTATGTGAGGTTAAAAAAGCGGTTTTTAAGTGGGTGGACAAAATAATTTGTGTCATTGCAAGCGATAGCGTTAGCGTTCACGGAGTGAGTCGTCAGACTAAGCGTCTCCCGAAGGGAGATAGCAATCTCAAAGTGTT
>JBCBHT010000223.1:0-12203 GCA_038525335.1 Cyanobacteria bacterium J06621_15
CCTTCCAGCAACGTTATTATCACTCGTCTGCACGTCCGCTAAACACGAGACAACTATCCTGAAGATTAGATGTTCCAAGAAACAACTAACCGCAACAATTTTCAAGGACGCTATGTTTTGCAGCATCCTTATACTGGTAAAACTGACTGTAAAGCTGGTAGACAATACAAAAGGTCTTTGAGAAAGCGTTTTGAAAAAGAAGCGCAAACTTTAGCTAAATTAACTAATTGGAATATTCAAGATATTCGTCAAAAAATGAATATTAAAGAACAAGCTAGTAGTTCATTTTGGCAAGGTATTCTTTCTTGGTTAGGAATGTAGATTCAGTGAGCAGTGAACAGTTAACAGTGAGCAGTGAATTGTTCATTGTTAGCTGTTCGCTAAAGTGGTAGTTGAGATTTTTTATCTCAACAGAATGGGCAGGTCAGACTTTATTTGTAAATAATGTATGGCAATCCTAGATGAGTCGTGAGAAAGGTAGGTGCCAGAAACCCGGTTTTTCTAAAAAACCGGGTTTCTCAATTCTCACAAATGATTCAGAAATTCCATATAAGAATCCTGCAGCAACTGTTTGAATCAACAATTAGCAGCATATTTAAAAATATAAACTAATTAAAGTATTAAACTGTAGTATATTTGGCAGATATAATCGCGAGTAATCGGGAGCATACCAAATGTGTAAATTTATTTTTTGTAGTGCGAACAAGATGCTCGCCCAAACTGTTTGTGCAAAATTTATTTATACAAAATTGGTCTGCTCTCTTCAGAATAGTAATTAACTCTTAAAATATGCAACGCGCCCAACCAAAACTAGGTTTTATCTCTCCAGCATTTAATCCTTTAATTCTTCGATTTGTTTATTGGATGTTACCAATTTTTCAACGATTTCGCTTGTTGTATTGGCTACCTTCAGGAATTAGTCAAGTTGAAGTTTTTAATGGAGAAACTTTAGTTAATCTTTACCATCAATTTCAGTTAAAAAAAATTCGCCTGATATTTGCCTTTCGCCATTGCGAAGTAGACGACCCTTTAACAGGTTTACATATATTTTCTCGGGATATACCTAACATTGCTCGTCAACAAAATATTAGCTTGAAATCTCCAACTAATTGTCATTTTATGTATGACAGAGGTATGACAATTTGGGCTGGTAATTGGCTGGGTTGGGTATTTGCTCAATTGGGAGGTATTCCCATACATCGAGGTAAAAGTTTAGATTTACAAGCGATTAAAAAAACTAGAGAAATATTAGTTGATGGTGAATTTCCCTTAGTGGTTGCTCCTGAAGGTGCTACTAATCATCATAGTGAAGTAATCAGTCCTCTCGAACCTGGTGTCGCTCAATTAGCATTTTGGTGTGCAGAAGATTTGGCAAAAGCTAACCGTGTTGAAACAGTTATCGTTCTTCCAATTAATATTCAATATAATTACATCAATCCTCAGTGGTCAAAACTCGACCGGTTGTTAGGTAAATTAGAAGCGGATTGCGGTTTATTAAAGCAGTCAATTAAAACTAATAGTAATCAATCATTAGAAGAATTATATTTACAGCGCTTATTTAAAATAGGAGAATATCTGCTTACAGAAATGGAGCAATTCTATAGTTGTTTTTATCATCGTGATTTTACTGATTTATCTCAAGATAATAGTAGTGTAGAAGAACATTTAACTATTAGATTGCAAAAATTACTAGACGTATCTTTAACAGTAGGAGAAGAGTATTTTGGTATTAAGAAAAAAGGAAACATTAGCGAGCGCTGTAGACGTTTAGAAGAAGCTGGTTGGAATTATATTTATCGTGAAGAACCCCACAAATTTCAAAATTTATCCGCAGTTCAACGAGGACTAGCAGATTGGATTGCAGCAGAAGCAGACTTACGAATGCTGCATATGCGTTTGGTAGAAAGTTTTGTTGCGCTGAAAGCTACCTATATCAAAGAAAAACCTAGCTTTCAAAGATTTGCAGAAACAGCTTTAATTTTATTTGACGCAATCAGCAAAATTAAAGGAAACAAAAATCCTGGTCGTCCTCGCTTAGGCTGGCGCAAATCAATTGTTAGCGTCGGAAAACCAATTCATATCAATAATCGTCTCTCAACCTACAAGCAGAACCGTCAAAGTGCAAAACAAACCGTCGCTCAATTAACCCAAGATTTACAGCAAGCTTTGGAAGAGATGATTTTGTAATCAGTGAGCAGTGTTAGCGTAGCGTGTCCCGAAGGGACATACAGTTATCAGTGAATTGGTAATTGGGAATTGGGAATTGGTAATTGGTAATTGATTTTAATCTAAAATCCAAAATCCTCAACTGCTCACTGTTCACTGTTCACTGTTAACACTGATTTCTGAGACAGTCTTCACGAAACTTAGTATGCTGTAAGTACAAGGGTTATTAATATTTTTTTTATAAGCTTGTGCAGGAAGATTTTAGATTAATCGTTGATTTGGTTTCGGTTCTCGCTGTTGCTGCGGGTGGGGGACTTTTTGCGTCACTTTTGGGTTTACCTGTTTTACTGGGGTATCTCGTTGGTGGAATGATGGTTGGACCAACTGGTTTCGGACTAATTAAGGAATTTGTCCAGGTTGAAACTTTGGCTCAGTTTGGTGTGGCTTTCCTGTTGTTCGCGCTGGGGGTAGAGTTTTCTTTTGCGGAACTCAATAAGGTTAAGAAAATAAGTTTAGGTGGTGGTGGTTTACAAATTATTGTAACTATCGGGGTCACTGCTCTGGTTTCGGTGGGAGTTGGTTGGGTAAGTTCCCCGGTTCAAGGTGTGTTTTTGGGAGCAATTTTATCTTTGTCTTCCACTGCAGTTGTTCTTAAATCCCTGATGGAGCGCAATGAAACGGAAACTCCCCACGGACAGGTGATGCTGGGAATCTTGGTGGTTCAGGATTTAGCACTGGGGTTAATGTTAGCAGTGTTGCCTGCTCTTGACCAACCCGCAGAAACTCTGGGTGTAGCGGTGCTGATGGCTCTGTTGAAAATTGTTTTATTTGCTGCAGGTGCTGTCGCTACGGGAATATGGTTAATTCCCCGTTTGTTGCAATTACTGGCACGGACGGAAAGCAAAGAATTATTCTTATTGGGTGTGGTCGCGTTGTGTTTGGGAATCGCTTTGTTAACCGAACAGTTAGGACTTTCCATTGAAATGGGAGCGTTTGTAGCTGGTTTGATGATTTCTGAGGTGGAATATGCTGACCAAACTTTAACTTATGTTGAGCCGCTACGGGATATTTTCGCCAGTTTGTTTTTTGTCGCAATTGGAATGTTGATTGACCCGGTATTTTTGTTAAAAAATATCGAATTAATTCTAGGGTTAGTAGCACTGGTATTTATTGGTAAGTTTTTAATTATCACTCCTTTAGTTAAAATATTTCGCTATCCGCTGAAAACAGCTTTGATTGCAGGTTTGGGATTAGCTCAAATAGGTGAATTCTCGTTTGTGCTTGCTAGTGAAGGTCAGCAGTTGGGGTTGGTATCTCGTCAGGTATATTTACTAATTTTGGGTACTACGGCGGTAACTTTAGTATTAACTCCTTTCGTGCTGCGATTGGTGCCAACTTTGTTTGACTGGTTTGAATCAATGCCTTGGTTGAAGCCCTATTTTACAGGAGAAGGTAAGCCCCTCGAAATTGCCGATAATTTACCGATAAAAGACCATGTGATAGTTTGTGGTTACGGTAGAGTTGGTAAAAATTTAGTTAAACTGCTGCTTTTTCATAAACTACCCGTAATAGTAATAGACCAATCTGAAAGAAGAATTCAACAACTCAGAGAAGCTGGAATCCCTTACGTATACGGTAATTGCGTTTCATTTCACGTTTTAGAAACAGCTGGAGTTTCCCAAGCCAAAGCAATGGCGATCGCACTTCCCGACCCGATGAGTACTCGTCTAGCTTTGCGAAGGGGTTTGGAATTATTTCCGGAATTAAATATAGTTGTCCGCGCTATCAGCAACAACAATATTGAGCCACTTTACCAGCTAGGAGCGCGAGAAGTAGTACAGCCAGAATTTGAAGCCAGTTTAGAAATGGTTTCCTTTGTATTAACAGATGTGGGTTTTTCACCAACCGTAATTCAGCGAGAAATACAACAAATTCGCAACAATCACTATTTAGAATTCCGTCCCGAGCAATCTGCTTCCGAAGTAGCTCGCAATTTACGACGAGCTACAGCCGATTTAAACAAACGCTGGTATCCTTTACCAGCAAACTCACCTTTAGTGGGAATGACCTTAGAACAAGCCGATATGCGCTATCTGACCGGCGTTAATTTAATGGCAATTAAGCGTAATAATGGCATAGAAATTGACTATCCCGATGCAAAAACAACTTTAGAAGAAGGTGATAAGTTGTTGGTGGTAGGTTCATCAGAAGAAATAGCGGCTTTAGATGAATTTGCATCGGGTAAAGCGACAGTCCCCGGAGAAAACAGCGCTTGTCAATGGGTCAAAATCAATACTAAATCTCTGTTTTTGGGCAAAACTTTAGGGGATTTAAAAATCCGTCAAAAATATGGAGTAGAAATACAAGCAATCAGAAGAGAAAGAAAATTTATTCGCTATCCCAACAACAGAACCAAACTGCAAAATCGCGACCAGTTATTATTATGCGGTAGACTATTTGCTTTAAATCAATTAGAAGAACAACTTTCTCCCCCAAACAACCAGCCAGTCTTGTCAATTCCAGTAGTAAAAGCCGCTGAATTAGAAGCACTACGCGAATATTTACCGGCTGATGAGTTACGGGAATAGGGAGTGAGTAGTGAGAGTAGCGAGTAGAGAGTAGCGAGTAGAGAGTAGTGAGTAATGAGTAGCGAGTAGAGAGTAGCGAGTAGCGAGTAGTGAGTAGTGGGTAGAGAGTAGTGAGTAATGAGTAGTGAGTGATAAGTAATGAGTTGGAATGGAAGATTGAGCAGTAGAGATAAAAAGAAAATCTTGCTGATAATTCACTCTTAACTCTTAACTTGCTACTTACTCCTCGCTACTTGCTACTTACTCCTCGCTACTTGCTACTTACTCCTCGCTACTTACTCCTCCTATTCCCCAATTTTCAAAAAGGCTATCGCTTGTTTCCAGACGGTAGTTTTCTGATTATCTTCTGACATGATGCAAAAGCATTGTAAGTCTTGCCACATCAGCTTTCCTGCGATTACATCCCCGGTTATTAGTTTTAATTCAATCTGGGTATTTTCTTGAATTAATTTTTGAACTTGCTTGATGCTTGGTAGTGAGGTATCGAATTCTGTCAACATTGTTTGTGTAGTTAGTGGATAGTGGATAGTTGATAGTGGTTAGTGGTTACTGGATAGTTGATAAGCTACACCTAACGGTGAAAGGGTGAAAGTGGATAGGTGCTAGTAGATAGTAGTTTGAACAAGCAGCTACTAACAACTAACAACTAACAACCAACAACTAACAACCAACAACTAATATCTGTAATAATTCATTCAAACAACAAATGGCAATTAATTTTACTAAGTATCAGGGACTAGGCAACGATTTTATATTGGTTGATAATCGCTCAAGTTCAGAACCAGAAGTTACTCCAGACCAAGCAATCAAATTATGCGATCGCCATTTTGGTGTTGGTGCTGATGGTGTCATTTTTGCCTTGCCTGGAGAAAATGGTACTGACTATACTATGCGGATTTTTAACTCCGATGGTTCGGAACCGGAAATGTGTGGAAATGGTATTCGCTGTATGGCTGCTTTTTTGGCTGAGTTGGAAGGAGATGCGAAAAAAAGCGATAAGTACAGTATCCATACCTTAGCTGGTACGATAACACCTCAATTGATGTCCGACGGTCAAGTTAAAGTGGATATGGGAATTCCTAGATTAACTGCTGGTGAAATTCCTACTACTCTTGGTGCTGAAAACGAAAAAGTAGTTAATCAAGCTTTGCAGGTCGCTGGTAAATCTTGGGATGTTACCTGTGTAAATATGGGTAATCCTCACTGCATTACTTTTGTAGAAGACGTTGCTGCAATTGAACTAGAAAAAATCGGTCCCCAGTTTGAAAATCATTCAGCTTTCCCCGAAAGAATCAACACAGAATTTATTCAAGTCGTTAATTCAGGGTATGTAAAAATGCGCGTGTGGGAACGTGGAGCGGGTATTACCTTAGCCTGTGGTACCGGAGCATGTGCTTCCTTGGTCGCAGGGGTCTTAACAGGAAAATGCGACAGAACAGCCACAGTAGAGCTTCCTGGAGGTCCCTTATTAATCGAATGGTCAGACGACCAACGAATTTACATGACCGGACCTGCCCAAAAAGTCTTCACAGGTCAACTTTAATTTATAGTTATCACCAATGTAGAGACGTAGCAGTGCTACGTCTCCCGCTGACGTTCCCGCTAACTCTAGATAATTGTTGTTTTAAACACACAAATTTTATCAGTATCCGGATAAGAAATATGAATTGATTATTCAACTAAAATACGAATTGATAAGAGTTTCCCGCAAAGCAGTTTAGACCTGCTCTCTTCCCAGTGAGATATTAGTTATAGCCTAGGTTGGGTTCCACTCCGTTTAACCCAACAAATCTCTGACATGTTGGGTTGAGGAACGAAACCCAACCTACAATTTTTTAATAATTTGAGAGTGAATGAGAATACTTAATCATACAAATTTTAATTATTTTTAGGTATTTTTTCTACCACAGTAGATAAATATAAAATTTTAAAATAGATACTGTTAAGAAAAATGCATTATATATATGAAAATCAAAGCTTTTAATATATTTTTGTTGGCAGCAATCGTAGGAAATTTTATTAGTTTAATTCCAACGGAAGCACATGCAGCTAAATCGAAAAAAGATAACTCACAATCAGATAAAGCTGTAAAAGTATTTAATACCGAAAAACAAGCTAGAGAATATGTTTGTGAACCTTTAAAGGGTGAGGATAATTCCTTGTGTTTAATGGCTTTGCGAAAAATAGGTTCTAAAAGATTTTCTGAGTTGGGTCAAACCACAAAAACCGCACCTAAAAAAGTAGTGAAAGACATACCAGGTGTGTGTAAAACAAAAGTAACCGGTACTTTAAAATCCCCAGCTTCAGCAAGATATCCTAGCAAACCAAACGTAAGAGAAATCTTTCAAGGTATTTATGTTGTTGCAGGAAAAGTAGATTCTCAAAACAAATATGGAGCGCTTTTAAGAAATGGATATCACTGCTACATGTACTATACCGATAAAGGGCAACTGAAAACAATGGCTACTAGGCTGATGAAATAAATTCTAACTATCTGTTAATTAGTAGTTAGATAGCATAGTAAAACTGATTTACGATTAAGTAACTCTACTGTTATTGAGACGGTAGAGTTATTTTATGTATATTTCTAAATATTTTCTACTTTTCCCTGACAACTAATAGTTTTCCGCAAATTATCCCTATTACCAGTTTGAGCGACAAATTCCACATTCCCTTGTTTATCAACAACCCAACCCGTAGCTTCAACAATTGGTTGTGAAGAATGATTTTTAACTTGAGAACTGATTTTTTTTGCGACATTACTATCATTTAAATCGCGTAAATCGTTCCATAAAGTTAAATCTATAATTGTATCTGCGGGATTCGCAGCTACACCACCTTTACCGATAAATGTGAAACTATTTCCTTGATTAACACTACATCCATCTGCAATTTTTTGACTGCTATCAACTACTTCAGTGGGTAATTGTATCAAACTAGAACTAGGGTCAATTGCTGGGTTATTTATTTCTACAGTACCGTTAACACCAAATTGAGAACTAGCTGTAATATCGGAATCGGTAGTTAATTCATCTCGAAACTCTAAACCAAATAAGCCATTAGTATTAATATTGATATTTCCACCGTTACCTTGTACCGCATTTGCAATAATATCGCTATTTTCTAAACCCGCTATTACCGGAGAATTAATATTAATATTTCCACCATCACCCGTACCGAAAGATTCAGCAGAAATAAGACTTTGATTCCTGAAAATTAAACCATCTTTAACTTGTAAATCAATATTTCCACCTGCACCAGATTGAGTTGATGCGGTAATTTTTCCTTTGCTATTAAGCTGAATAGAATTAGCGTTAATATTTAAAATTCCACCTTTACCTGCTCCATCATTTTTGACAGTTATTTCCGCACCATCGGAAACTTTTAACAAGGGAGTGTTAATATTGACGTTTCCTGAATCTCCACTGGGGACATCAGGTAATCCGACAAACTGTCGGAAAGTTTCATCTGTAATATTTGCACCAGAAATGATTAAGCTAGGGTTTATAGAACCCGGTACAGTACCGCTGACTTCAACAAAATCGCTAGCATTGATAGTTACACTTCCCGAATTACCAAAAGCAAGGGTAGAAGAATCAACTCTACCACCATCTTTTAATACCAAACTTTCGGTATTAACAATCAAATTACCTGCATTCCCAATTCCGAGTGTTACAGCACTCAAGTTACTAGGGTTAAAAGTTTGAAAATCAATCCCCATGAGATTAATAGACTTTGCGTCAATTGTGACATCTCCTGCATTACCAGTTCCTAGAGTTGCAGATGCAATACCCCCACCATTTATAACTTCAATATCTTCAGCAAATACGTAAACATTTCCCCCATCACCCACAGCTAGGTTCGCTGAACTGATATTACGACCAAATATTGATAATTTATTAGTGTAGATATTTATATCTCCAGCTTTTCCGTTACTAAAACTTAGGGCTGCTATATTAGTAGTCTCACCTGTAAAAGGCTTTGAATTAATATCTAACTGCAATAATTTAGAAGTATTTATATTGATATTACCTCCCTTACCTTGACCGAAGGTTTCACTTATTATTCCACGAGTCTGAGAAACGACTAAATGCGGAACTGAAATATTAATTTGTGCTGCATTAGCTGTCCCCAAAGTAGTAGTTAAAAATGCACTGGCAATTTTATTATTGGAACTCAATCCTTCTACTTTAATAGAATCAGTAGCACTTGCTTTTATTTCTCCTCCTCCTGTAATTCCACGACTTTGCACAAAAACTTTTGAACCACCATCAATTAATATATTTTTTCCTTGTAATTGGATATAACCGCTTCCGGTACCGCTAGCATCAATCAAAGTTTGAGAATCAAGTTTTATGTCGCTAAAATTATCTGCATTTTTATAATCTAAAGTCCAACCTTGTAAAGATTCATTCAAATTAATTAAACCGGAATTGATTCCAGCTATCTCAATTTTTCCAGAATCTGCGGCTACTATACCTCCATTAAAAGAAACTTCACCACCAATTAAAGCTAAAGTGTTTCCCTCTTTGACTCGTAAACCGTTAGTATTAGTAAATATAAACGGACTAAATGTATCGATATCATCAGAGTTTGTGATATAACCTTCACCTTTTACTTCGATAGCAGCGGGATTACTTCCCATCTGCAAACCCAGGGGAACGTTAATACTCAACAAAGGTGGTTTTGTAATATCAATTGCGCTAAATTCAATATCATCACTAAATTTGATACTCTCAGCAGTACTTCCAAAAAACGAGCCACCGATATCTAAGCTTGCATTTTTACCAAACACTATTCCAGCAGGATTAATTAAAAATAAATTTGCATTACCATTCGCTTTAATTAACCCATCAATATCAGAAATATTTCCACCAGTTACCCGATTAATGATATTAACTACATCCGTAGAATTATTGAAAATTGCAGAACCACCTGTAGGGATAGAAAACTCTTTGAAGCTGTGAAATAAATTGTTTCCCGCGCGGTTTGTATTATTGATGCTGTCAATCGTGAAATTTAAATTATCTGTAGTTGTAACGCGAGTTGGTAACGTTCCATCTTCCATTACTTGAGCGTAAGCTGGAATTTGTAAAAATGAAATTGCTAGGATTCCTAAGTAGCATGAAGTTTGGAAATATTTTTTTAGAAATGAAAAATACATATATAAGACGGAGTACCTGATTTATATATAGTTCCCATATATAAGTTGAAAATAGATATTGATTGAAACTTCTCTACAATAATGTAGGGTGCGTTGTCGCTTCAGGGTAGCGCAACACAACTTCATTTAATAGCCCACAAATAGGAGACGTAGCATTGCTACGTCTCTACATTAGTGATGGGTTTGTTGACAAATAAATTTGCTATTAAAGTTTGAATTCATCGAATTTAACTACTTCACTTTCTGGTTTTGAAGTATCGAAATAGTAACTATTGACTGTACCATTTCCTGTATCTAAAATACTAAATACCGTAATTTCTTTACTGGCAATATAAGGTAAAGGTTTACCGTTTTCTTCTGTCAATGGTTTAATTGATGGTACGATTGCTTCCAAACCATTTGGGTTTCCAGTTTCAATATATTTTTCTTTGTATCCTTGAGGAATATTTCGTTTTTTATCTCCTAAAGAAGCACCGTAACTGTTGCCAACATTTGATGATTCGAGAAAATTCACTCCCGATTCACTTTTGAATCTATTCCATAAATGCGAATGTCCGTAAAATACTAGCTGTACGTTATTTTCTTCTAGCAAAGGAACAATATCCCGAATCAAATAATCTTCTTCTAGGGGATATTCATATTTTATATTCTTTATTTTACCGCTATCATCTTTCTCAATGGTTTGAACTGGGTTTGTATAAGCAGGAACAACATTTTCTCCTAAAGAATGAACCGGATGGTGCAGCATAACCACTTTGTATTTTGCTTGTTTAAATTCTGGACTATTAAGTTCTTCTACCAACCAGTTATACTGAGGACTACCTTTATCAATTGGCTCAAAAATATGCTGTCCGTAACCCCACTGTTCGGGGTTATCAAAATCTGCTTCGCTTTCGCGATATTTACCTTTAATATCCGATTCTAAACCGGGTCTTCGCCAAATATTTGTTGCATTCAGAACCACTAAACGCACATCACCAAAATTTGTCGCATAATATCTTTCTCCTCCTATTTCACTTTCAGGTAAACTAAAAATTTCTTCATAGGTATCGGTATTAAAAGAATTAGCTTTTAAAGACGATTCATCATACAAATTTTCAGCAACTTCTCGGGGAATTGCATCGTTATATTCGCCATTTAAATCATCACTTCTCCCTCTTCTTCCCATCACCTCATGATTGCCAATAGCGGTAAAGATAGGAGCTTCTTGAATAATTTCGCCACCTTTATAAGCTGTTTTTACGCCATTTTTTTGTATCTCATAATTAGCACGTCCTTGTAAAGCAGGAAAAAATGCTCCACCCCGGTTATCATCAAACCATTCGCTGGCGCGGTCTGGTATATTAATCAAATCACCAGCCATAAATACTGCATCAATTTCTCCTGCTGTTTCTTTTGCTTTTTGTAAATTTGCAGCAGTCATTGATTTTAATTGATGGTCGGAAGTAAGCAGAATTTTTACTGATTTTCCCGGTTGAGGTGAAGCTTCAAGTTGATAAACCTTACTTTTCGCTTCACCACCATTTCTGGGTTTGCTAATTACTTGATAGTCAACTTCTTGACCGGGAGCTAAACCTGTAATTTCCGCTTCATGTCTCCAAATATCCCGTGGAACTGGTTTTTGATAAACCAGTTTGTCTTCAGTTTGATTTCCAACTCGCGATTTTTGGTCTTCCCTAGTATGACTTAATTTGATAGTAGTAGCTTCACTATTTTGATTTAGATTATCACCGTAAGCAACCGTATTTGTTTCCCCAGGAAACTCAGTAAACCAAGCAACTGTCACAGAATTATCCGTTGGTTTTTGTAAAAAAGGTTCCGTCAGCAGCGATGAAGTTTCAGCAGTCGGTTTTGAGTTGGAAGTTTGTGAATTGGGTAAACAACCGTATATCAAAGTAAAACAAAAAACGCATAGAAATATAGTCACTAATGGTTTGGGACGATTTTTAAAACTTCTAAACATTATTAATTTCCAAAAGCTCTAGTTTTGTAGAAACAATCAATTCGCAATTGTTTCTCATAAATGTAGCTCATGTGACAAAATTGCTTTTAGATTTTTTATCCAGAAATAAGGAATTGGTAATTGCGGAAATTGCGGTCTTGGGGAGCCACTGCGTTGGACGGGTTACCCGGCTTGAAGCAAGTGGCGTGGTTTCCCCCAAGAGCAAATTTCCAAGACAGGTAATTGTAAATTACTACTTAAGTAAATGAACAAAAATATTTACCGTCATTGCGTTAGCGAAGCGTGTCCGATAGGACATACGAAGTGAAGCAATCTCAGCCCT
>JBCBHT010000224.1:0-12202 GCA_038525335.1 Cyanobacteria bacterium J06621_15
GTAATTGGTAATTGGTAATTGGTAATGGGTAATTGGTAATTGGTAATTGGTCAGACGTAAGACGTAATAATTTGATTCATCCAATTGTTTAATTATTAGTCTCTAAGATACAAAGCTATTACCTTCAAAAACTCCTAAATCCTAAATCCTAACTCCTAACTCCTAACTCCTAACTCCTAACTCCTAATTCCTAACTTCTAACTCCTAACTCCTAACTCCTACTCCCTACTCCCTTCCCCTATAAAAATTAAAAAGTTAAGAGTTACAACCGATAACTCTTAACTTCAAATTAATAATTAGTGCTAAATCTTGACAAATTTACTTGATTGGAGCTTTAGTTCAGCTTGTCGGAAGAAATATCTTCTAAAAGACCTTCACAAGCATCAACAAGTAAATTTACAACTTGATTAAAGCCTTCAGTTCCACCATAATAGGGGTCTGGAACTTCTTTAAGAGAGTGATTGCGGCAATAATCACACATCAAACGCACTTTATCTTGATATTCCCCGCTCGAATCTAAGGAAAGAATATCGCGGTAGTTCTCCTTGTCCATTGCCAAAATCAAATCGAAGTTTTCAAAATCCGATGATTCAAAGCTACGTGCATTTCCGCGAAGTTTAAATCCTAAAAGATTGTTCGCAGCAGCACTCATACGAGAATCTGGAGGACTACCGATGTGATAACTTGATGTCCCGGCAGAATCACACTGGATAGAATTACTTAAGCCTGCTTTTTCTATCAGGTGATTCATGACATTTTCTGCGGTTGGAGAACGACAAATGTTACCCAAGCAGACAAATAACACCTTATAAGCCATAACTCACTTCTATTCCCATCAAAAGTTTTGCACTATCAGCATATTAGATGCCGATGCAAACTTTAAATTAACAAACAGTCAACAGTATATGGTTATCAGCCGTTAGTTATCAGTTAAAATCTCTATCAATGTTAAGACTCTTACCCTGTTAACTATTAATTGATAACTGTTAACTGTTAACTGTTAACTGTTAACTGATAACTGTTAAAATCCGGGAAGTTCTAACCCACTGGTTAAATCTTCCATGCGGTCGCGCATGGTAGCGGTGGATTTGTTGTAAGCATCTGTCATTGCTGCTGTGACTAAATCAGAAAGTACTTCTGCTCCTTCATTCATTGCATCGGGAGAGATTTCCACTCGTTTGGGTTCTTGGTTACCACTGAGAATCACTTTTACCATTCCACCACCAGATTCTCCCTGGATTTCCATTTGCTCCAATTCTTCTTGGAGTTGCTTGGCTCCTTCTTGAACTTGCTGAGCTTTTTTGAAGGCTTCAGCCAGTTCCTTCATTTTTCCTAAACCAAAGCCAAATCCTTGTCCTTTTCCCGTCATAATAAATAGTAAGCGTGTGCTTTCAATAACAAATCAAATTCAATTATAGATGCGTCGTGTTATTTGATAGTTTTTTATCTTGGGGTAATGCACCCTGGGTAGCTTCCTCCTACGCGAATATTAAAGATTTTTGATTTAATTTGATTTAATTTAATCTCATCTTAAATCAATAATCCATATTCTTCCGGCTTTTGGATAAGATGAGCAGTTTCAATTAAGCGGCTTGAAATTCTCCTAACATTTTTACTTCTGGGTGTAACCCAATTGACCAGCGCTCTTGTACTTGATGCTGGACGTGACGAATAAGATTAAAAATATCGTTAGCGGTAGCTCCACCACAGTTAACAATAAAATTAGCGTGAAGTTCTGCTACTTGCGCTTGCCCAATTTTAAAGCCTTTAAGACCAGCTTCTTCAATTAACCTACCAGCCGAATGTGGTTTAGGGTTGCGGAATACGCTGCCACAACTTGGTAAATGATAAGGTTGAGTAGCTAGTCGATGTTTTTTGTGTTGCTTGGTTCTTGCTGTAACTACTGCTGGATCTGCTCCGGGCTGAAGTTGCAAGGTTGCTTGGGTAACAATTAAATCGCTTCCTTGTAGTACAGAGGTTCGATAGCTGTAGTTTAGTTCTTCACAAGTCATTGTTTGCAAACTACCGTCGGGCTTTAGTACTTCGACACTAACTAAGATATCTGCAATACAGCTATTGTGCGCTCCAGCATTCATTACTACAGCGCCACCGATGGTTCCAGGTATGCCAACTGCCCATTCAAAGCCTTCCCAACCGCGTTCTGCGGCTGCCGATGCTAAAGCTGGAATTGACTCTCCAGCAGCAAATGTAACTCTACCTGTTTCGGGATCAAAATTGCTGTGGCGCATGTGTCGAGTAGCGATTACTAAGCCCGGTATACCGCTATCGCCAATTAATAAGTTAGAACCAGCACCAAGTACTGTAATTGACAAGTCGTGTTCTTTAGCATATCGAACGCTGGCTTCCAAAGATTTTAGAGAACGGGGAGCAACGTACCATTCTGCTGGACCACCAACTCTATATGAAGTGTAAGAAGATAAAGAAACTTGAGGCTTGATAATGCAGTCTTTACTATTTAAAGAGATTTCTTTAATATTTCCTTCCACTTTCATTTCTTTTTGGTTGGTAGTAAGATTGGAAACTTTGCGAACATTAACAGCATCCTGGGAAATGGTCATATTTGCCAGTATTGAATAGATTTTAACGCGATACTGCCGTCATCATACGGCTTTAGATTCAGCAATTAATCGGTAACGAACTTATTTACCAGAAACAGAAAACACTTAAGGGGAGAAACTACAACAGCTCGGATGTGCTGGTTCACCCCAAGTTAGTGGTAAACGTTTACTCAGGATGTGGCTTGGGCTGGTTGCCGAAGAGATTCGATAATTTGAGGAATTGTCTGGTTCAAGTTTCCAGCACCTAGGAATAGTGCTAAATCTCCAGGACGTAGGTTTTGCTCTAGGAACAAACGAATGTCAGCTAAAGTTGATTGAAACTCTACATTAGAGTGATTTTTGGCAACTTCTGCGGCTAATTTTTCGCCACTAATCAAACCAGTATTTGGTTCTCCCGCACTGTAGATATCGGTTAAAACGACCAAATCCGCATGGTTGAAGGATTTTGCAAATTCATCTAAAAATGCTTGAGTGCGGCTATAGCGATGTGGTTGGAATATCGCAACTACTCTTTGTCCTGGTCTTGCTTGTAATCTTGCAGCAGCTAATGTTGCGCTGAGTTCGCTGGGGTGATGTGCGTAATCATCGATAAAAGTAATTCCGTCAACTTCACCTCGAAACTCGAAGCGTCGTCTTGCACCTTCAAAAGTTGCTAAACCTCTAGCAATTTCCCCAAATTCCAAACCTAGGATTCTACCGATAGCCACTGCTGCTAAAGCATTACTCAAGTTGTGATGACCTAATACAGCTAAGTTCAACACTCCTAAAGCGATACCTTTTTCCCAAACTAAAGCTGTAGTTCCGTCGGCACGATAATCAATATTTGTGGCATAGTAATCAGCACCGCTATTTGGGTCTAGACTGTAGCTGATATGAGGTTGGAAGCGTTCTTTGACATTTTCGCAATCAATGCAAGCGACTACAGTTTTGCACTGGTCAGTAAATGTTTTAAAAATATTTACTACTTCGTCCAATGTATCGTAGTGGTCTGGATGATCTAGCTCAATATTAGTAATAATTCCAATTTCTGGGGAATGCTTAACCAAAGAACCGTCTGATTCATCAGCTTCTGCAACTAAGTAAGGGCTTTGTCCCAAACGAGCATTACCTTCCCAAGCTTTCACTTCACCACCAACAATAATGGTTGGGTCAACACCTGCTTGTAGAAGCATATAACCAATCATGCTGCTTGTGGTAGTCTTACCATGAGTTCCCGCAACAGCAATACTCTTGTACTGAGATATTAATGCTGCCAATATGTCAGAACGATGGAAAATTGGGCAGCCTTTTTCTAATGCTGCTTTATATTCCAAATTCGATGCATTGATAGCTGTAGAACAAACAACTTGAGGAGTTACATCTTTACCCCCTACCATTGATTCTGCCTTGGAAGAATCAGTGTTGAAAAATTCTAAATTAATCGCTTCTTGTTTACCAAAAAAATTAACTCCAATCGATTCGAGCTTGTGAGTAATATGATTTGGTCGAACATCCGAACCACTAACTTGAAAACCTTTTTGAGCGAGTACATACGCCAAAGCCGACATACCTATACCGCCTACACCAATGAAATGAAACGGTCTACCGGCGAAATCTACTGCATTTACCATTGTTTTTTCCTCTAACACCACACCACACCATGAACACTTTTAACACGTGTATCGTACCGATATTTGATTAGTACTGAGAACAACCCTGTATATTTTATTTCACATCTTAAATTCTAATTTGTCGCATATATTTTAGTTGTTCAGAAAGATTTTAACCCCGGATGGCATTTTTTTCTCTTTCCAAACTATTATTATGTTTCTTCTGAGAATATAAGCATAATCTGGAAATTAACAATTTGTAATTCAAAATACATCTTTTTAACTAAGAAAAGTAATTGTCTACAATACTACCTCAGTAATGAAAGATGATTTGAGTAAACGAGAAAATCATATGTGTGAATTTGAGAACTTTGGTTTGTGGAGGATAGCATCCAGACAACGTGAATACAAGATAAATATTCTTCGCAATATAGTTTTGCTGTAGTCTGAAGACTAAAAAGCAATTTAGATATCCTAAATTTTGCTTCATCAACTTATAAGCAAGCTACAGTTGACTAAATATTCCTGCTTGAATTTCGTAATGAAAATTCTCAAAGCCATAGTGTCTTTGTTGTATCCTCTTGCTGATAGCAAATAATTAAATCAAAAATAAAACTGCTGCTATCGCACCAAGTTAACAAACCCTTTCTCGTGACCAAATACCACTAATATTGAGCTACCGCTTTGGATATTTTCTAACATTGCCCTTCCTATTTTTAAGATAGTATCGGCACATTTGTGTAATTTGCCTTCATAGCATCTGGATTCTCAAGTGGTGTGAATATAACTCAATACGACTGGAACTGCAAGCAATTAAAGCAACAACCGGGAAATCGTGTAATTACCATGAGCCGGCAATTAATACATACCTCTTTAGAAAGAGTTTCGTCAAGTATGATTCGTAACTTATATAGCAATTAGCAATCTTTAGTTGCAGGTTTCATCTGGGCCCATATCGCTAATCTCGGTGTTTCCAGCAGCTAATCGGGATAAATCATAAATATTTTTTAGGAATCTAACACTCTATAGTTATTAATACTCCCCTCTTTGCGATATGATCTAGGTCATAAATAAGCACTGTTTAGACATAAATACAGAGGGCAAGACCTGTGGTTAGAGTTGCAATTAATGGTTTCGGTCGCATCGGACGTAACTTTATGCGTTGTTGGATGACGAGAGAAAATAGTAATCTTGAACTTGTTGCTATTAACGATACCTCAGACCCCAGAACTAATGCTCACTTGCTGACGTATGACACCATGCTAGGCAATTTAAAAAACGCTGAGATTTCTGCTGATGACAATTCGATTACAGTAAATGGCAAAACAGTAAAATGTGTATCCGACCGTAATCCGGAAAACTTGCCTTGGAAAGAGTGGGAAATTGACTTGGTTATTGAATCAACAGGGGTATTTAACACTGAAGAGAAGGCTAGCAAGCATATTAAAGCTGGTGCAAAAAAAGTTTTGATTACGGCTCCTGGAAAGGGCGGTAATGTTGGTACCTTCGTAATAGGAGTGAATCATCAAGATTACGATCCAAGCAAGTACAATGTGGTTAGTAATGCTAGCTGTACTACTAATTGCTTGGCTCCTGTAGCTAAAGTGTTAGATGAGAAGTTCGGTATCATCAAAGGTACCATGACCACTACTCACAGCTACACTGGCGACCAACGCTTACTTGATGCTTCCCACCGAGACGTGCGACGCGCAAGAGCAGCAGCAATGAATATTGTACCTACTTCTACAGGTGCTGCAAAAGCTGTAGCATTGGTTTTACCAAATTTGAAAGGGAAGCTAAACGGTGTTGCATTACGGGTACCTACACCTAACGTTTCTATGGTGGACTTCGTGGTTCAAATTGAGAAGCCTACCATTGCTGAAGAAGTTAATCAAGCTTTAAAAAATGCTTCCGAAAACGAATTAAAAGGCGTTTTAGGTTATACCGATTTACCTTTGGTATCATCCGACTTTAAGGGTAGCGATACTTCTTCGATTGTAGATGCCAGCTTAACTATGGTTATGGGTGGCGATATGATTAAAGTTATGGCTTGGTATGACAACGAATGGGGCTACTCTCAGCGTGTTGTTGATTTGGCTGAATTAGTTGCTTCTAAGTGGAATGGCTAAAATTGATGAGACGTAGCAGTACTACGTCTGTACAGGAGTTGTGAGTTTTATTTTGAGGCTTTTAGTTTAAGACGGGAGCATCTCTTACTCATTAATTCTAATTTTTCTAAGCTGTAAAATGTTGAAATCCCCGATTTAAGTTTAAAACTTGGTCGGGAATTTTTTCATGTTTGTCTTGCAGCAAAACTTTATTGCTATCGGTAATTTTTCCAATTATGGCTGCACTATTATCGAGTTTATTTACTAATTCATTTGCAGCTGGTTCGGGTAAACAGAGCAGCAATTCAAAATCTTCACCACCATAGAGAGCATATTTCAAAGCTTGTTCCTGCGTCAGCCAATTTTCAAAAGCTTGGTGTAAGGAAATCTGTGTTGCTTCAATAACCGCACCAACTTGAGAACACTGACAAACTTGTAAGATTGCATCTGCTAAACCATCGCTAGTGTCCATTCCACAGATATCTATGACCGAATAAGAATCTACAATTTCCCAGAGAATTGGTAACACATCCAAACGTGGTTGTGGTCGTTGATGTGCTTTAATTAAAGCCTCCCGATGATTTTTTTCCAGACTTGTTGTTAAATCTGGGTGCTTCAGTAATTCCAAACCAGCACTAGAAGCTCCATGACAACCCGTAACCACAACTGCATCACCCACTTTGGCTTTATTACGACCAATGACAAGTTGTGGAGCAACTTCTCCAAAAGCTGTAATCGCAACACTAATAATTGGCGATCGCACTATGTCACCACCAACAATCTTGGTATTATGTCTTTGTAAACATTCTGTCATTCCCCGGTATAAATTTTCGACCCAATCAACAGGAGTTTCTCCAGGCAATCCTAAACCCACAGTAATTCCGATTGGGAAAGCTCCCATTGCAGCTAAATCTGAAAGGTTAACGGCAGCGGCTCGCCAACCAACATCAGAGGCAGAAGTAGTAGCTTCGCTGAAGTGGACGTTATCAATTAATACATCTGTTGTCACAACCAAAGATTTGTCAGCAGTAGTGGGTAACACCGCTCCATCATCCCCAACAATATCCGCAGGACAGAAGCGCTGTAATATCTTTAAGAGTCCTTGTTCGCCAATTTCTTTAACTAGCATTTTCAGTTATCAGTGAGCAGTTATCAGTTAACAGTGAACAGTGAGCAGTTATCAGTGAGCAGTGAGCAGTTATCAGTGAACAGTGAGCAGGTAAAAATTAGAGGGGGAAGAGGGGGAAGAGGGGGAAGAGGGGGTAGAAACTATTTTTAATTTTTAACTATTTACAACTAACCACTAACCACTAACCACTAACTACTAATGAATATGGTAAAACTATTTTTAACAATAATTTTGTTAATATCTTTGAGTGCTTGTAGTTTTGGTACAGCATCACCAAACAAGCAAATATTAAAGAAAGCAATATCACTTTCTCTGTTTGAAACACAGCAGCAGTTGAGCGAGAAACTAAATTTGGATTTTCAAGAGTTTGAAATTAATCATTTATCAATTAAGAAGCGGAAACTGATGACTGTCGAGCATTTACCAGCTTTTCGGATTCAAGGAATGTATGATTTAAATTTGAAATTACCAAAAAGAACTATAGAGCAACCAAAAAAAGATTTTGATATTTATCTACAGTTGCAAAGGGAAGGTAAAACCTGGAGATTACTACTTCCCCCAGGAGTAAATCAAGATTCTACCGAATGGCATAGCTATCTCGTAGAATGACAAGGGAAAAAAGAGTTAGGAGTTAAGAGTTAGGAGTTAAGAATTTTGGATTTTAACAACGGATGCTTTTGTTTTAGATTTTAGATTCAAGACTATAATTCCCCAACTTTCTACAGGGAATAATCTAACATTATCAAATTATCCTTGGAGTTAATTTTTTCCTGTTCCCTTTTCACTGTTCCCTTTTCACTGTTCACTGTTCACTGTTCACTGTTCACTGTTCACTGTTCACTGTTGCCTTTTCACTGCTCACTGTTCACTGTTCACTGTTCACTGCTCCCTACTCCCTATTTAATAATTTTTCATAGCCCGTCGCATTTCGCGTTGGTCTTGACGTTTCTTTATAGTTTCTCGTTTGTCGTGGACTTTCTTACCTCTACCAAGGGCTATGCTGACTTTTACCCAACCACCTTTTAAATACATTTTTAAAGGCACTAAAGTCAAACCTTGCTGTTCTGTTTTCCCAATCAGTTTGCGAATTTCGTCGCGATGGAGTAATAATTTGCGGCTTCGACGAGGTTCGTGATTAAAAAACTTTCCGCTAGAGTTGTAGGGTGAAATATGTACGTTGAGCAGCCATGCTTCATTGTCACGAATTAGCGCATAGCCATCTTGAAGGTTAGCTCTACCTGCTTTGATAGATTTGACTTCGGTTCCCGTTAACTGAATTCCAGCTTCATAGGTTTCCAGAATTTCATATAAATAACGGGCTTGACGATTATCAGCAATAACTTTGTAACCTTGAGGTTTTTTGTCTTTGTCTTTGCTCATTGATTATTTCAGGGGTACTCCGATGTATGAAAATGATATGCAGGATAATTTGGATAAATATATTAATTTTAGTCGGTACTTAATTTTGATTATGGGATTTCATGGAAATTTACAATAAATCTCCATGAAATTAATTTCATTGAGATAGATGTAGTACTACGCAAAATTCAGAAATGAAAGGTCAAAGGTCGAAGGGTAAAGGTTTAGTAATCATAGCTTTGAGCCTCCATTAATGTTCTAACCGGCGTTACGTAGTCCTATATCTCAACAATTTTCGCTATCTCCGTTTCCTCTGCTGTGGGAAGATTATTGATAGGTTACGACGAAATCTAAAATAATTTGATGTTGCATTGCTAGATTCCATGTTCAACTTATTAAAATCTTCTTTGAAGAATAGTCTAATTACATTAGTGCTGGTAGCGTTATTTTTAGGAATAAGTACAACTGGGTGGACTTCTTCCAGTATTGCTGCTTTACCAGCAGGAAACGCAATTACCGATGGTAAAGCTTTACTACGATACGCACTTCCGATAGATAATGAACCAGTACGGAAATTGCAGAAAAGTTTGGAAGATATTGCTACCCAACTCAGAGCGAATCGCCGCTGGAGAGCTATTTCCAACGATTTAAAAACTGCTTCGAGAGTTCTTAGCAAACCAGAAGCTATATTAGCAAGCGTTACAGAAGAAAATAAAGAGGAAGCTAAAGTTTGGATTGACGAGTTAAAAACTGGTGTAGAGAAGCTTCAAGAAGTAGCAAAAACCAAAGATAAAGAAGAAACTTGGATAGAAAGAGCCAAGTTATTAAATTTAGTCAGCAGACTTGAAGAATCTATGGTTAAGGGTTTTCCTTATGAAGTACCCGCAGAATACAGTAATTTACCACAGCTAAAAGGACGTGCCACCGTAGAGGTAAAAACAAATCAAGGAGATGTTGAAGTTGTTTTAGATGGTTACAGCGCTCCAGTTACCGCTGGAAACTTTGTAGATTTGGTCAAACGGGGCTTTTACAACGGGTTGGAATTCTTGCGCGCAGAAGACTTTTACGTGCTACAAATTGGAGACCCACCGGGTAAAGAAGTTGGTTTTATTGACCCAGAAACAAATGAATACCGCGCTATTCCTATGGAAGTACTGGTAGAAGGAGACGAAGAGCCAATTTATGGTACAACCCTCGAACAAGCTGGTCTTTACACCGAAATGCCTGTTTTACCTTTTTCTGCTTACGGTGCGGTAGCAATGGCTCGTCCGGAAACAGAAGTCAACGGTGGTTCTTCTCAATTTTTCTTCTTCCTATTTGAACCCGAACTTACTCCTGCTGGACGCAACTTACTAGACGGACGCTATTCCGTGTTTGGTTATGTCACCGAAGGTAAAGAAGTTCTGGAAAAACTCAAAGCAGGAGACAAAATCGAATCAGCTGAAGTTGTTCAAGGAATGGAAAATTTAGTGGAACCCCGGAATGCATAGATAATAACTTTTAATTGCTGCTGTTACAGTTTTTGTAACTCAGCTCATTTTACCGCAACCATGGTGTAATGCTTCTTCAAGTAATGGTTGCGGTTATTTATATTTTCTTTGCAGGTTGGGTGTAAGTAGGTCGGCACAAATAAACATGACTATGTAACAAAATGTAAACTAACTTCAAAACCTTGCGATGATCCACACCTTCGGTGAATGCTTCGTTTCATGTAGTGACCCTCGCAATGACATACCTTGATTTTTTAACACCGACTTACTTAAGTTTTGAAAAATAGGGATTAGAGAACGGGGAACAGTGAGAGTAACCAATATTGGTTCTTTGCTATTTCTCAATATTGCTGGGGAATGAAATGTATCTAAGTTAAGCCCCCTAAATCTCCTACCCTTCATTAAGATTTATCAAACCGAATTTCTTTAATTTCAGTATTTATACTCCAGTAATTATTACCTTTGAGAGACAAAAATATGAAAAGGGATTTTACCGAACCTACAGCTATATCAATATACTGTGAAAACAATTTTCTTATAAATCTATGCAGACAGCCTTTCCAGCTTTTCCTTTACCATCCTTAGAAGATTTAATTGACTATGCTCCACTAACTGTGGGGACTGAAGCAACAATTTGGGATGCTATTGCATTGATGAATCAATCTCGACCAGTCACACGACGTGTCTTTGTAGTAGAAAACTGGCAAGTGGTAGGTTTATTTTCACTAGAAGATGTTTTGGAGGTTATCCAATCGGAAGTTGATTTAAAAAGCAGTAAAGTTAGTGAAATCATGAAAACTTTCGCTATTAAAATTAATCATTCTTCCCTTGAAGATAGGAAATTAGTATTAAAAATTCTGGCTGAATTAAAAGAACCAGTATTAATTGAAAATGAAAACAAGCAGTTCGTAGGTTATATCGCACCCGAAAAAGTTTCTTCCCTATTACTCCAAGATTATCAATTCAAAATAAAGCAAGCAGAAAAAGGGAATAGTGAATTACAAGAAAGTTTGGAATTCAAAAGTATAGCTATCAACGCTGCTAACAATGGCATAGTAGTTTTGGATGCCAGACTGGCTTCTAAACCAATTATTTATGCTAATCCGGAATTTAAACGTATTTGCAGTGAAAGTATATTGCAAGGTCAAGAATCTAAAAATAAATTTATTGAAAATATCAATTCTGAAATAAATAAACTATTAAAGTTATACTCTTGTTTTCCTTTTAAAAATGGCAATATAACAATAAGAAATTACTGTAAAAATAGCCAAGAGTTGTGGTATCAATTTAGTGTCTCTCCAATTTTTGATGATGTTAATAAAGTAAGCCATTATATCTGTATCCAAACTGATATAACAAAGCATAAGTATACAGAAATGTCGCTGTTGATAACGCAGGATAAACTACAACACTTGCTGTCTTCAAGTACTGGAGTAATTTATAGTTCAGATTTTTTGGAAAACAATAGAATCACTTTTATCAGCGAGAATATAGTGTATATGACTGGCTACACAGTAGAAGAAATTTTGCATGATTATGATTTTTGGATAAATCATATTCATCCAGATGATATACAGTTATTTATTGCCGAATTGCCAAAACTATTTACTCAAGAAAAAGTAAATATTGAATATAGATTTTTGCATAGTGATGGTTATTATATTTGGATTTACGAACAGTCGAAATTCGCAAGAGACAATGCAAATAATCCTTTAGAAATTATTGCTTATTGTATTGATATTACCGAACGCAAGAGAATTGAAGAAAATTTTAAGCAAGCTTTAGAGAAAGAGAAAGAACTTAACGAGCTTAAATCCCGTTTTATTTCTATGACCTCTCATGAATTCCGAACTCCCTTAAGTACTATTCTTTCTTCAAGTACTGGAGTAATTTATAGTTCAGATTTTTTGGAAAACAATAGAATCACTTTTATCAGCGAGAATATAGT
>JBCBHT010000225.1:0-12120 GCA_038525335.1 Cyanobacteria bacterium J06621_15
CAAATTATCGGTTTTGCTTGTTATGAATGCACTTGTAAGAACTTTTTCGGTCCCATCGGTATCGGTGAAGCAGCTAGGGGACGAAAAGTCGGTAAAGCATTGTTAATAGCTTGCTTGAACGACATGAAAGTTCAAGGGTATGGTTATGCAATCATCGGTGGTGCTAGCGATGGTGTAGCGGATTTTTATCGCAAAACTGTGGGTGCTATCGTCATCGAAGATTCATCACCAGGAATCTATAAAGGAATGTTAAGAGGATAACTGGTAATTGCTAATTGGTAGTTGGTAATTGGTAATTGTTCACTGTTCACTGACTATATGGAATCAATTTTATTCAAAATCAAAAATTGGATTGAGAATATTTGGGAATTTTTAGAGTATGAAAACTTTATTCGTCCGCTTTTAGTAATTATTATAATTGTTGCAATTAGTTCGATTTGTTTATCTTTAGTAGAACCAAATTTATCTTTGTTTGATAGTTTATGGTGGGCTATAGTCACTTTAACGACGGTTGGTTATGGTGATGTTACTCCAAAAACTATTCCCGGTCGTTTTATTGCTTTTATCGATATGCTAGTCGGTATCGGAGTTCTCACTCTACTTACCGCTACAGTTGCCAGTATTTTAGTGGAAAAGAAAATCAGCCAGGATTTAGGAATGCATTCTTTTAGCTTTGAAGAACATATTATTTTATGTGAATGGAATTATCGGGCTGAGACTATCCTTAAAGAATTGCGTTTAGAATCAGAAACAGAAAAAACTCCTATAGTTTTGATTTCCGATATCGATAGAAAACCAGTTAAAGATAAATATTTTTATTTTGTCAAAGGAGAAGTTTCTGATGAAACTTTGCACCAAGCTAATTTAGAAAAAGCCAAAACTGTGATTATTTTAGGTGATGATAATGTAGATTATAAACAGCGCGATGCAAAGGTTATACTATCAGTTTTGACAGTCGAAAGTATTAATAAAGACGCTTATACAATTGCCGAATTGATAAATGAGAAAAATATCGAAACTTGCAAAAGAGCTTACGCTGATGAAATAATTGTCAGCAGTAAATTATCTAGCAATTTAATTTCTAGCGCTGCAATAAACCACGGTATCAGTAAAGTAATTTCCGATATTGTAACTTATGAATATGGTTCTCAAATATCTAAGGTTTCCGTTCCAGAATCTGAGGTAGGGAATCTTTTTATTGATGTTTTTATCAAAATGAAGAAAGATTTTCAAAGTACCGTTATTGCTATTCAACATGGTAAAGAAGGAGAAACTATTTCTAATCCATCTTCGGATTATCAACTCAAGTCTGATGACTATTTAATTTTTATTGGTAGTCATACTAAATCTGATTCTTCTCAAGAGTTGGATAATCAAAATAGTCAGTTATAGAGAATATAAGATTTAGTTAAAATTAAAAATTAAAAATTAAAAACTAAAAAATAGACGAATAAAGCTTTAAATTTTTATCAGTATTATTGTTAAATTGCTGCTTGACAATAATTGATTAATAGTGGGATAAAACTAATGTTTGAGGAAAGTGTGCTTCTATCTATGTAGGAATACGTTTTCTGAACATACATATATAATGCACCTGAGTAGGTAATAAATAAATATTGCTAATTTTTTAGTACTAAGAAAACTACAGTTTCACTTTTTAGCATGACTGTAGAAAATCAATATGATGCAAAAATTTTTGTCACAGCTAAACCGTTGGATTAGAAAAGGTTGGAATTTTCTAGAACGGGAAAATCTAATTCGTCCGCTTTTAATTATTGTTTTTCTTGTTATTGTTATTTCTCCGATTATATTAGGTATTGAATCTCTACAAGAAAATCCACAAGATGAAAGTATTACTAAGATAGAAGATAGTTTCTGGTGGACTATCGTTACTCTAACCACAGTTGGTTATGGTGATTTTTATCCTAAAACTCTTCCTGGTCGTTTGATTGCGCTTTTTGTAATGATTGTTGGGATTGGAGTTCTTTCTGTATTAAATGGCTTAGTCGCTAGAGTTTTATTAGAGAAAAAATTGAGAAAGGAATTAGGTATGGAATCTATTAAAGTTGAAAATCATATTATTATCTGCGAATGGAATTATCGCTCTAAGCAAATTATTCAAGAGTTACGAAAAAATTCTAAAAGTAAAAAGACAACAATAGTTTTAATTGCTGATATTGATAGAAAACCTATCTATGATGAAAATTTATTCTTTATTAAAGGTCAAGTAGATGATGAAAGTCTGAATAAAGCAAAGTTAAAACAAGCAAAAACTGTAATTATTTTAGGAGATGATAAATTAGACTATACAAACCGCGATGCTAAAGTTATATTATCTACGTTAACCGTAGAAAGCATTAATAAGGATGCTTATACGATAGTAGAACTTTTAAATGAATCATATATTGCTACCTGTAAAAGAGCTTGTGCAGATGAAATCATTCTGAGCAGTAATTTAAATTGTAATCTAATTGTTAGCGCTGCTATAAATCATGGTATTAGCGAAGTTGTCTCTGATATATTAAATTATTCAGCGGGGAGTCAGCTTTATAAAATTCCCGTACCTAAAGACGAAGTTAATCGTCCTTTTATGGATGTTTTTATCAGAATGAAGCAAAATAAACAAAGCATTGTTATAGCCATTCAACAAGGAAAAGAAGGGGAGATTGTCTCTAATCCTCCATCGAATCATAAGTTAACTGAAGGTGATTATTTAATCGTTATTGCTGACCACAATCAATCTTATTCTTCTAGCTTGAAGATGTAGATTAAAAAACATAGAATAAGGTAAATAAAATTTATAACTCTTAACTCCTAACTCCTAATTCCTAATTCCTAACTCCTAACTCATAACTCCTAACTCCTAACTCCTAACTCATAACTTTCTAAAATTTGCTTGGAATCACAATCAATGAAAAATAAGGTACCGTTTCCGGTTCCACTTCATTGATAGATAATATCTTTTGATTCTTCAGAGTTGCATTTTCGATATATTTTGCTCTTTCAATTAATCCCAACTCTTGCAATACTTGCTTGACCTTATTAAAATTCTTTCCTAATTTAATAATTACTGCTGCATCCGCTACTTTCAATTTCTCTTTTAAAACTTCTTCCGAAAGTATTCCCGAAACCACCATAAAAACATCGTTACGGTAGGTTAACGGTATTCCTATCATTGCAGCACCAGCCATTACCGAAGAAATTCCTGGAACTATTTCGGTATTAAATTTAGGTGACAGCCTATCATAAATATACATAAAGCTACCATAAAAAAACGGGTCTCCTTCGCAGAGTACCGCAACATCTCGACCATTATTTAAATGCTCCGCTAACTGTTCGGAAGCTTTATCGTAAAAAGGCTGAGCCGATTTGTTTAAGTTAAAAGGTAATACTATGGGAACTTCTATTTGATTATCTTGTAAAAACTCAGCGACAATCGAACGAGCAAAACTATTACCTGTTTCAGAAGCAGGATAAGCAATTACCGGAACAGACTGTAAAATCCGTAACGCTTTCAAAGTAATTAATTCGGGATTTCCCGTACCTACACCCACCCCATAGAGACAGCCCAAATTATTGCTCCTCATGAGATAGAGCATTCACCGCAGCAGATGCGATCGCGCTTCCTCCTCTTCTACCGTGTAATGTCACAAATGGTACTCCTCGGCTACGAGCAGCCAAAGCCGCTTTCGATTCTGCTGCACCAACAAAACCCACCGGAAAGCCTAAAATCACAGCAGGTTTAGGAAAACCAGCATCTAATAATTCTAAAAGGTGAAACAGACCGGTAGGAGCATTCCCGATAGCCACAATCGCTCCTTCAATATCGGGTTCCCATAACTCCACCGCAGCAGCAGAACGAGTATTACCCAATTTCCAAGCTAATTCTGGCACCTCTGGATAATTAAGCGTACAAATTACGGGATTATTCGTAGGTAAACGTCTTTTAATAATACCTTTTGCTACCATTTCGGCATCGCATAAAATTGGTTCACCCGCTGCAAGCGCTCTTTTCGCAACAGTTACAGCATCTGGGGATGCTTCTAAATCGGTAACAATATCAGTCATTCCGCAACTATGAATTATACGTATTGCTAAAGGAACCAAATCGGCAGGTAAATTTTCTAAATTCGCTTCCTCACGAATAATAGAAAAAGAACGATTGTAGATTTCTTTTGGATTACGAATATAGTCTGGGAATTGAGAATTGGGCATTGAGGAATAGTTAAGAGTTAAGAGTTAAGAGTTAAGAATTAGGAGTTAGGAGTTTTGAATTTCAAAACTTAGAATATCACGACCCCGACGTATTCAAGTTAGGACTTACGCAACCAAGATTTGTCATTGCGACCGAAACAAAGTGTAGGGAAGCAATCTCAGCAATTGGGGGATTACGTCGTCGCTCTTAATTACACGTTAGGTTAATTTTGAGTAAGTACTAAAAGTGTCTAAAGCTTTGACGTTGCTGAATAAAAGTATGATTTGCCCCCCAGCCCCCAATTCTGGGGGAGAAAAATAATTTAAAGTCCCCCGTACCCCCAAGCTTGGGGGTCACGGGGGCAGGGGATTTAGGGGGCTAGTAAATTTGATAAAAATAAATTCATACCTCAAATCAGCAACGCTAAAACTTTTTCAAATTGCTATTTATCCATTGTTTATCAATATTACTCAACTGTGGTGGTGGAGGTGATTGAGTGTAATCAATAGATAAATCGTATGCAGCTTCTTCATATACGTTATTTAAAGCAAGTTGCAATTCCAATACTGCATCAGAATCCGATTCGCTTAAAGGAATTGGAACTGTAGGTAAAGTATCTTGTAATGCTACTGGCCATACATCTACCACTCCAGACTGAGCGCGTGTTAAGTTGATAATATAAGGAACATCTGGCATTCGAGGATGATTGAAAGGTCGCGTTCCCCGACGTAATAAATCGATTTCAATTAAATGCACGTTGGCATTATACAAACGTTGGCGTTTGCGCCGATAGTCGGTAATCCCAGGTTCTCGTTTGTTAACTGGGGAAAGAATTTCTATACAACTGACCAAAATGTTGTTAGCAGCATCTCTGATTTCTACCGTAGGAACTCGAACAGATACGGGTTGCATTACGGGTAAAGTGAGAGTTGCTGGAGTTGTAGCGATATTAGATTGCTCAGATAACGGTGCTTCCCTACTTTGTTTTAACTGTAAAACTTCTACATCTGGGTACAAAATGCCGATTTCGCTTTCTGGATAAGTATCTTCCACCAGATAAACATCTAATCTTGCTGCATACTTAGGACGTAACTGAGGTGATAGCATTTGCCGAATTTTGTTAGCCAGAGCGTTATGAACATCTGACCAAAGATAACCTTCAAGATACGGGTCCATGCCAGGGAATGGGGAAGGCATTAAAGAAGTACCTTTTATTTAATCCTACAGCTTTATTTTGACATATCTAAAACTATTACATTGCTTTAAATACAGAGAATTTCATTTGAATGAGAAGACAATATTATATTCCCCATTACCTGTTACCTATTACTCATTCCCCAGCCCGAATATAATGTAATCAAAACATCACGAAGCAATTGATGCACAAATGGTTATCTGTAGTAGGTATTGGTGAAGATGGTTTACCTGGGTTGAGTCAGGTAGCTTATTCGCTTGTGGAAAAAGCAGAAGTTTTGGTGGGAGGTAAACGTCATTTATCGATGCTTCCAGAAGACGACAGCAGAGAAAAATTAATTTGGAGTTCTCCGATTGCGACTTCTGTAAAAGAAATTATCCAGCGTCGCGGAAAATCTGTCTGTGTTTTAGCAAGTGGTGACCCGATGTGTTTTGGAATCGGGGTTACTCTTACCCATCGGATACCCATTTGTGAAATTACGATTATCCCCGCACCTTCAGCTTTTAGTCTTGCTTGCTCGCGCTTGGGTTGGAGTTTACAAGATGTAGAAACCTTGACTTTAGCCGCTCGTCCGATATCTCTTCTGCATCCAGTAATCTACCCAGGTGCGCGATTACTTATTCTCAGCGAAGGTCGAAACACCCCAGCAACCGTCGCGCAAACCCTTGTAGATAGAGGTTTTGGGGATAGCAAAATTACGGTATTAGAATACATGGGGGGAGAACGCGAGCGCATAATCGAAGGTATTGCTGCTGAATGGGAAACTACCAAAATTGCCAGCTTAAACACAATTGCAGTCGAATGCGTAGCCGATGCAGATATATTACAACTTCCAAGAATAGCCGGTTTACCAGACATAGCATATCACCACGACGGACAGCTCACTAAACGTGAAGTTCGAGCAATTACATTAGCTGCACTCGCACCCATTCCCGGACAAATGCTCTGGGATATCGGTGCAGGGTGCGGTTCCATCAGCATAGAATGGATGCGAACCCACCCAAGATGCTGGGCTATCGCGATAGAACAAAACGACTCTCGACTAAATTATATTGCCGATAACGCAGCAAGTTTAGGCACACCGCACTTGCGTATAATCCACGGTGAAGCGCCCGCCGCATTGCAGCTTTTACAGCCACCCGATGCAATTTTTATTGGAGGTGGACTGACCACAGAAGATATACTTGATACCTGTTGGCAAGCACTTCGTACCGGAGGACGTTTAGTAGCAAACGCAGTAACAGTAGAAAGCGAACAAAAATTGCTTGAATGGCACAATCAAATTGGTGGAACCTTGACAAGAATAGCCATTCAAAGAGCGCAACCCATAGGTAAATTTTTAGGATGGAAATCAATGGTACCCGTGACCCAGTGGGTTGTAGTGAAAGAGTGAGGAATGTAGAGACATAGCATTGCTACGTCTGTAAAGTTAGGAGTTATTAATTACCACCTTTAATACAGATACAGTTTTAAAAATCAATTTATCCAAGAACAGCGGGTATTTCTCGTAATAAATCTGGTTCGTTATGTATAAACGTAATTTGTAATTTTCCGAATAACCCAAGTGGATGATTTATCTTGCTAAATTACTAAAAAATAAAAAGAAACTAGTACTTCATTGATTGCTTGGCACAGCGAATTGAACTACCGCTACGCTTTCTTCAATTGCGTAGAGATGGGCTAGTAAATTGATTCGTTTATATTTTAAATTCTAAAAGCCCCCCTTGGAAGCCGCTGCGCTAATTGAAGAATAGTTCAATTCTGGAAATTAAAAATTTATATCAGATAATAATTACAATTTGAATCAGTATGATTTTGTTATTTAAATGATTTGTTTTTGTACGGTAACGGTTAAAGTTTAATTACCCATTAATTTATTTACTAGAAATACCAATAACATCAGCAAAATTTTGGAATTGAGATTAGAATTAATTGCTTTTTACCGAAAAGATACTGAGGAAAAGTTACTACAGTTAATTAGCAAAAGCGCTTAAGGAAAGTTAAAAAAAAGCGGTTTGAAATCAAAACTTAATTAAATATTTATCGTTTGTTTATACTAATAATTTATTTTTTCATTATTTATACGGTTATTTATTAGATATGCCTCAAGTTACTATTTACTCGTATAAATGAATTTCTGCTTGACTAAGATTTGCACCTAGCATTAGGTAGTTACTTTCAAAAGTTAATCAGATATTCGACTTCTGAATTCATAAGTCAGCATTAATTAATAGGTAATTAATACTCTATTAATTGACGTTTTGATTGAATTTTAAAACTTTTTTTGAGGTATAAAACGATGAATAAAGAAAGATACAAAAAAGAATAAAAAAAATACCAAAACTTATAAATATCAAGAATTTAATGATTCGGAATTAGAAATTGTTTGTGGTGGTTTTCGGGATTACGATAATCGTGGTGTAAGTAACGCAAGTGACGCAAATCTGAAAGCATAATAAAAAACAGTATAAAACATGATTGATTTAAATCAAGTTAACGAATAAAATGAGTATACAGGAAATATGATTCAGACTATTATTGTGAATCTAAAAACATTTCCATAACTCAAAAGTTTTATTGAGGAGCTATTCATTTTTATCATAATTTTTAACAAGATTATAAATGAAGGCTTTCTCAATGGAACTTTAAGCAGAGTCAGAGAGTCAAATCAATTTAACCACTTTATTTGAGGTATAAACCAATGGATAAGAATACAAAAAAAAATGAAAAGAAAACCAAAACTTCTAAATATCAAGAACTCAATGATTCTGAGTTGGAAGTTGTTTGTGGTGGTAGTAATAAGGAGAGTAGCGCTAAGAGTATGGCTGATAGTTCATCTGACATCAAAAATGCATAGAGAAATTAATTTAGATTTACTATTGTGAATCAATAAATATCTCTACAATTCTAAAAAAGCAAACCTATAAAATTCCCCTTACAAAGGGGAATTTAAATATATAGCGTTTCTCAGTCTGGTAAGGTACATCTAAAAACCTCACCCCTAGGGCGTGTTTTCAAACTCGCCGTCACCCTATAAGGGTGCGGCTACAAGAACGAAGCCCACCTTTGTGGGCTACTGAGATTTAGCCTACGCAGGTAGGCTTTGTATCTATAGCCCCAGGCTTATAGCCTGCGGGCTAATTGGGTTTGAAAACACGCCCTAACCCCTCTCCTTATCAAGGAGAGGGGAAGTAGAGTGTAACTTTATTCGGATGACGTGAAACTGTACTTCAGTTTCTTGAGAAAAGTTATACAAACAATACTATAAAAAATTAAACCAGCTACAAATGTATAAATATTTAAAATTAAATCAATCAACAGTTACTAAATACGAAGAATTAACCTATCCCGTTTTCCGTCCTCATCTGAGAAAAATAACATCAGACACTTCTAAAATTGCTATTGGAGTAGAATTAGAATCTGAACCCATAGGACTTATTTTTGCTCAATACGATACTGTAAAAACAACTCCTCCAAAAACCTACGGAGAAATTTTATCCTTTTTTGTTGTACCGGAATGTCGCAATCAAGGAATAGGTACAACACTCCTCGATAAAATGGAAACGGAACTCAAAAGCCGAGGTTGTGAAGAAATTTCCTTAAAATATTTGGATAATCCCCATCAAACATTTCTAGAGAAAATCCTTAAACAGCACAATTGGTTAGCACCAGAAGCCAATGCTTTTATCTGTTACGGTACCACAACTAAAATCAAAGAAGCTCGTATTATTAAACATGTAGATAGGTTATCGGCAAAACTTCCTGAAGACTACACAATATTTCCTTGGCATACTTTAACAGAAGCAGAAATTAAGTCTATAAAAAACCAATTAGAAACTGATGAGTACGCCAAAAAACTTACTCCCTTTACTGAAGAAAAAAGAATAGAAAACCTCAATAGCTTAGGATTGCGCTACAAAGATAAAGTAGTGGGTTGGATGATTAATCATCGCACAGCACCGGATACTATTCGCTACACCCAAATGTATGTGAATCCAGATTCTCAACCTTTAAGCCGGAGTATTCTGTTTCTAGCCAAAGCCATTGATATTCAATGTAAAACAACTCCAGAAGTTCCGAATGCAACTTTTCGGGTAGAAACACATAATACCCCTATGGTTAATTTTGTTAATCGCCGATTAGCTCCCCATTTAGAAGATATCCGCTATGCTTGGGAAGTTTCAAAAACAATCACATAATTTTGGGATTGCTATCTCCCTTCGGAAGACGCTACGCTAACGCTTAGCTCGCAATGACGGTTATTTTACGGACATCATATCAGTTTATAAATATTGAAAATTCCCAGACTGATACATCTGGGTTTTAGTATTTTTATAGGTAATTTTATTGCTTAATTTTTGTCAAATATTAATAAAAACCATTAAAAAAATAAAATGAAATATCAATGGGTGAGACAGCAAAGTGGGGAAGATTGTGGAGCAGCTAGTTTAGCAATCGTCAGTAAACATTATGGACGCAATCTAAGAATTAACCGTATTCGGGAATTGGTGGGAACTCATCAAGGTGGAACCACCATGCTGGGATTAAAGTATGGAGCGCAACAACTGGGCTTTAATCCTCAAGCTATCAAAGCTTCACCTGACATCTTAGAGGAGCTTCATGAATTCAACCTCCCCGCGATTATCTTCTGGAAAGGGTACCATTTTGTGGTGCTATACGGACAGAAAGGGAATAAATACGTTATTTCCGATCCAGCAATGGGTATTCGTTATTTAGAGCGTCAGGAATTAATCAAAGGTTGGCAAGGGTTTATGATGCTCTTATTACAACCAGATCCAGTCCGCTTTTCAAATCAAGTTGACGAACAACCAATTCACTCCTTTGACAACTTAATTAAACGTTTGCGGCAACATCGAGGGATATTAACTAAATTATTACCCCTTAATCTAGCAGTAGGTTTATTAGCACTTTCAACTCCCCTACTACTAAAATTTCTCACCGATAGCATTTTAGTTCAAGGTAGAGCAGATCAATTAACGTTAGTTGCTCTTGGAGTTATTTTCCTGGCATTTATTAATGGTATTTGCACTTGGTTACAATCTAGCTTAGTTGTGTCCTTTGCTGAAGATTTGCAAAAGGGCTTAAAACTGGAATTCGGACAACAAGTTCTCAACTTACCTCTGTCTTACCACGAAGCTCGTCGCAGTGGAACAGCTATTCGTCGTCTTTCAGATATTCAAAGAATTAACTCTTTAGTTTCCCAATTAGTAATTGACTTACCGATTAAAACCTTTATTGGCTTAGTTGCAGTCAGTTTTATTTTTGTTTATAGCTGGCAACTTGCTCTAATTATAATGGCTATTGGTGGAGTAATGACCCTATCTACCATTGCTTTTCAATCCAGCATCCGTCAAACAACAAATCGCTCCTTTAGTTTAGCAGGAGAAAATTCTGGACTCCTAGCAGAAGCATTTAATGGTGCATTAACAGTGAAAACTACCGCAACAGCACCTCAATTCTGGTTAGAAATAAAACACCGCTTAAATAAAGAATTCAAGTTCAATTTACGCACCGCTCAAATTCGTATCATCAACAATATTTTCTCCCAATTAGTAGCTGGAGTAGGTACTGTTGTTTTACTTTGGTATGGTAGTAAACTAGTGTTTGCCCAAGAGTTGAGCATTGGTCAATTAATTGCTATTTATGGTTTACAACAAAGTTTCCTAGTATTAATAAGCAGCTTAGTTCAATTCGTCACAGAATGGACACAAGTAAAAGCCATTACCCAACTTTTAGCAGAATTATTTGAATATACCCCAGAAAATCAAGGGGATGAATTGAAGAGTTTTCTTAACCTTTCCCCACAAGCAGATATTAATTGTCACGAACTGAATTTCCACTATCCCGGAAGAATTAAATTACTAGAAAACCTTTCTGTAACTATTCCTGGAGGTAAAGTAGTTGCATTAATTGGTAAATCCGGTTGTGGTAAAAGCAGCCTTGCCAAAATATTAACGGGACTCTATAGTTTACAATCTGGAAATATTGCCTTTGGAGAACATCACCTTGGAGACTTTCCCCTCGATTGTTTGCGTCAACAAGTAGTTCTAGTACCCCAAGATGCATTCTTTTTCCATCGGTCAATTATAGATAACTTTCGTTTAGCTTCCCCAGATGTAACCATTGAAGAAATAGTCTCTGCTTGTAAAATTGCAGGTGCTGATGAATTCGTCAGCCGATTTCCCGAACAATATGACACCGTTTTAGGAGCAGTAGCAGCTAATATTTCAGGAGGACAAAAACAACGATTGGCTATTGCTAGAGCTATTCTCAACAATCCTCCCATCTTGATTCTAGATGAATCCACAGCTAATCTCGACCCAGTTAGTGAAGCCGAAATTCTCAAAGGTTTATTAAATCATCGTCAAGGACAAACTACCCTTTTGATTAGTCATCGTCCGAAAGTTATTAATTGTGCAGATTGGATTGTACTCTTAGACGAAGGAAAATTAAAATTTAACGGCTCCTTAGAAAATTTCCGTTCTCAAGGTGGAGAACATTTAGATTTTTTATCACCTTAAAATGATTGTTATTTATTAAAAATATTAATTTTACTCTCTTCCCAGTAGAAGACTAACTATAGAAACGAAAAATAAAAATTAAATAGCAGTTAATTGACTGGTTGGTGTCGGGAATTGAACTACCGCTGCGCTTTCTTCAATTACTTCCGAGAGGGGCTATTAATTTACTCATTACAACCTTAAGTTAT
>JBCBHT010000226.1:0-12091 GCA_038525335.1 Cyanobacteria bacterium J06621_15
CAGGTGAATGCTTCGTTTCACTCCGTTCCACTCGCAATGACAATGTGTAATTAATTTTGTTTAACTACTTATTACGTTATAAATTACAAACAGAGATTTCAATAAGCTTCAAAACCCTTGTAAATAAAGAACGTTTTTAATTTACATCAAGCATGAATTACGAATTATATTCACCTGACTTTATCCTATTCTTTTGTAATCGTTTCTAAAATTTTCAATAGCAAAGTCTCTAAATTCTGCGTCCCTTCATGACGGATACCAATGAAAAAAGTGGGAGTTCGTTCAACTCCATGTTCTATACCACTATCAATGTCTTGCTGAATTCTATCCTTATGAAGCCTTTCGTTTAACTCTCTCAAAATTCTTGGAATATCTAGTTTTAGTCTGTCTGAATATTCTATTAAATTGCCATCTTCTAACGTCTGTTGATTTTTATACAGTAAAGAGTGCATTTCCCAAAATTTACCCTGTGCTGCTGCTGCTTCTGCGGTTTCTGCTGCTTTGAGAGATTGAGGGTTAATATCAGGTTGAGGGAAGTGTCGAAACACAAAACAAAAGCGTTCACCTAATTGCTGTTGAAGTTTTTCAATTGTAGAGTGTGCTTTTCCTGACTGTGGACACTGGTAGTCTCCATATTCCATTAAAACCAACGCTGTAGTGGTGATTCCTACAATATGGTCATTTTCGCGTAGGGGTGGAATTCCCGTGGAATTGATTTGGATCATGGACAAATAAACAGGACTTCTGTTGAATGAAAGATGAATAATAGTTTTTTAATCAGCACTATTATTGGCTTATTTATGTATGCTACGGATATTCAAGCTATTATTGCGCCTAAAAATAGTTATGAATAATGAGTTTACTAAAGATAAGTCTCATTCCTTAACTTTTGGCTAGGTGAGCATGATTAAAGAGTTGAGTTCGAGAATATCTACTTCAATTAAAGGATATTCGCTGCGTTTCCAAACTTTAGTCAAATTAAAGGGATTAACAGGATGATTTTTTGCTTGTTCTTCAGTCATTACCAACTTTCTGTCCTTTAACTGCGGTTGTCACGTTCTTTTCATCCATAACATTACCGCGAGCTTTGTATAAATTATCTCGGTCGTCAAGCTTTTTAGGAGAAAGTGCAAAAGCTGTAACTTCATGACCTGCTTTTAAAGCTTTATCTATACTCAAGCGACCAATATTTCCTGTCGCACCACAAATTAGTACGCGCATCTTAGCTTATTCTTTTTACATTTATAAATTTATCAACTATCTGTATCTTTGTATTTCCTGTTCTTGCATAATTTTGTATGATATTGCACCACTCGCAATCATTAAAAAAAAATTATGTCATACAAAATCACATATATTTTAATAAGATATAGATAACGATAAAACTAGTAGTCCATCAAGCGAACTTTGCAGAGTTAACAATGAAAACAAAAATTTCTTTTCTTCCTTCCCCCTCTGACTTGAAAGAGCAGGGGGAGCAGGGTAAGCGGGGGAAGCAGGAGGAGAAAAACTTTCAAACGATGATGATGATGAAAAAATTTTTTTTCATTGGGACTGTGATAATCCTTTGATTTATTTACTCTGTACTAGTTTTATCGTTATCGCTTGATTGTTATGTATTAAACCGAAACAACTAGTTGACAAAAGCAAATTTTCCTCTTTCTAGGGCAAAAAATGCGATTTTTCTAGATTTATAGTTGTTTTTAATTGAAACCTGAACTCACATAGTTTGATTAATCCTTGTTTTAAAGCATATCAAGATATTTGAGTAATACGGAAATTAATTGCAATGACTATAAATCAAAAAAAATGCAGCACAACAACACCAATAGCCTTTTTATATTAGCTAACAACAAGCAGCAGTCAGTAGAGAATAATATCAATAATCTCTTGCAAAAAACCGCAAATTGTGCTGTAGCTTTGTTTGAAAATGAAGATTTTGAAAAAACTGTCAATCGAGCTTTAGAAATATTAGGAAAAACTACGGGTGCTGATAGATTAGCAATAGCAGAACATATTGATGATTCGACTGATGAAACTCTTGATTGTATAATTGTACGATACGAATGGCTTTCTATTCATGTCAATTCTGTGCTTCCAAGTCCCCAATTAAGCCATATTAGCTGTAACAATTTTAGAGAAGACGAATTGAAATTACGTTCGGGACAGCATGTTGGTGGATTGATTGAAAATTTTCCAGAATCGTTTCTTAGCGAGCAAAAGAAGCTAAGAGTTAAAGCTACTTATTCCATCCCCATAATGATTGCACGAAAGTACTGGGGAATTATTAGTTTAGATTTTTATCGCAATTCAACAAAATTAAGCGACGCAGAAATTACCTTATTGCAAACCAACGCAAGCTGTATCGCTAGTGCGATTCAGAGAGAAAGAAACCGTAGCGCTAGGGAAAAAGCAATGGAATTAGCTCTCAACCGCAATCGCATTCTCAATACCACTGCTAATGTCGCACAAGCTCTACTCAATAACGAAAATTTAGAAATGGCGATCGCCGATGCGCTACAAATTATTGGCGAAGGAATTCATACCGATAGAGTTGTAGTAATGGAACACTGCGAAGCCTTGACGGAAGAATCTCTAGGCTATGTGAAAGTACTTTTTGAATGGCATTCTCCTCATGCAGTCTCCCAGCTACACCACCCCGATTTACAACGTGTAAGTTATGAAGGAATCGAGAACTGGTACGAACGGCTAAGTAGAGGTGAAGCAGTAGGGGGACTTGTTAAAGAATTTCCCGAACCATTACGAAGCGGACAAATAGAAATCGGTGTGAAATCTATGTATTCCGTTCCGGTTATGGTAGATGGCAAATATTGGGGTATAGTTGGTTTCGATGATTGTCGGGAAGCCAAACAGCGCAGCGAAACCGAAATTTCTCTACTTACAACTACTGCTGCTTATATTGGTAGTGCGATTCAACAAAACCGGATTCGTCAACAAAGAGAACAAGCCGAGCGTGATATTTTATTAGAACAACAAAGAGTTAGCCAGTTACAAGAACAAAATTTGATTTTAGAAAAATGCGATAGAATTTTAGCAGCTACAGCACAAGCAGCTAATGTTTTGTTAACAGGAGAAGATTTCGACTCTTGTATAAATAGAGCGTTGCAAATGATTGGGGAAACTATTGATACAGATAGAGTTGCTGTGGTTGAAAATTATCAAGGAGCGTCCCAGCCATCGACTCCATACTGGAGAGTCATCTACGAATGGAATTCACCCAATACAATACGACAGATTTCTCATCCAGAACTAACTCAAGGAAGCTATGAAGGAATAGAGGAATGGTACGAACTTTGGACTCAAGGGCGAAGTATTAGCTGTAGACTGGAGAATATTCCCGAACCTTTTCGCAGCGGACAAGCAAAAATAGGTGTAAAAGTACTTCATCAAGTTCCCATTTTTATAGAAGGTAAACTTTGGGGTGTTATTGGGTTTGATGACTGTCGAAAAGAAATACATCGCAGCGAAGCCGAATTAAGTATCTTAAAAACTGCTGCTGCTTGTATTGGTGGTGCAATCGAGCAAGAGCGTATTCGTCGCGCTAAGGAAAAAGCCGAACTGAATATTTTATTAGAACGAGAAAAAGCAGCTATAGAAAAAGCAGCACAATCAGAACAAAGTAACCGAATATTATCGTTAAGGGATAGATGGTTAGAAGCAACCGCAAATGCAGCCAATCAGCTATTAAAAATTGCCGAACTTGATGAAGCAATTAACGCCGCACTCAAAATGTTAGGGGAAAGTTTAGACTGCGATAGAGTCACGGTAATGCAGCATGTCGCCGATTGTTTGGATAAACCATTAGGATTGTTGCATGTGGTTTACGAATGGGATTCTGCTGATACTATTTCTCAACTTTTACATCCTATACTCAACAAGATTTCCAGTAACGGCATAGAAGAACATTTTGCCAAACTGCAAGCAGGAGAATGGATTGGTGGATTGATTGAAGAATTTTCCGAACCTTTCCATAGCGAACAAATAGAATTGGGTGTTAAATCTACCTACGCAGTACCAATTTTTGTTGACAATCAATTTTGGGGAATTTTGGCATTTGACCATTGTCAAGAATCAAAGCGTTTAACTCTTGCAGAAATTGCTGTATTTAAGACTATAGCAAGCTGCATCGGTAGCGCGATTTATCGCCAACAAATTCAACAAGAAAAAGAACAAGCCGAAGTAGCTATACTCGACGAGCGCAACCGTATGGCAAGAGAAATTCACGATACTTTAGCACAAGCTTTTACCGGTATTTCCTTACAATTAGAAGCAGCTAAAAATATTTTAGCTAACCAATCCCAAGCAGTTCAAGAAAGATTATTGCGTGCTAAAAACTTAGCTAAAGAAGGAATTACTGAAGCTCGTCGCTCGGTTCGTGCTTTGCGTCCAGAAGTTTTAGAATATAGCGATTTAGTTACAGCTTTGCGTCAGCTTGTGGACAAAATGGTTTCAGGTACTCCTGTCAAAGCCCAAGTTTTAATTGAAGGTAAAATTCGCGGTTTAACTTCGGAAATTGAAGTAGAATTATTTCGCATTACTCAAGAAGCTCTTACCAATACTCTACGTCATGCTCGGGCTTCAGAAATTCGTATTCAGTTAATTTATGAAACTGACACAATTCATCTTATGGTAAAAGACAACGGTGTCGGTTTTAATGCCCAACAATTACATAATCAAGGATTCGGTCTGATAGGAATGCGAGAAAGATGCGACAGATTAAAGGGAAATTTAGTTATTAATAGCAAAATTCAGCAAGGAACTGAAATTGTAGTTACGGTGATTACAAGTTAGGAGTTGGGAGTTGGGAGTAGGACATGAGTAGTAGATTCGATTAATTCTAATGGGTAAATAATTTCGGCTTTCTCTACCTCTTCGATATCAGATAACAATGCTACTATTTATTTAGTCGGCTAAGTACTAAATTTAAATGTCTAATCAAAACCTACTTCTTACCACTACCTATTTAATGGTACGAGTTGCCAAAGCACACCGAGTTTTGGTGAGTTCTGTTTTGGCAGACATGAACCTCCATATTGGACAGGAAAGGTTGTTGATGGAATTATGGCAAGAAGATGGTTTAACCCAAACCAAACTAGCAGAACGTTTGTGTATCGAACCACCTACCCTGACAAAAATGCTGAGTCGGTTAGAAAAGACAAAACTACTCGAAAAACGTAGGGATGCTGAAGATGCAAGAATCTGTCGTATTTTCTTAACTGAAAAGGGATATTCTTTTCAAGAACCTGTCACCGAACTTTGGCTTAGTTTAGAAGAAACAATACTCGCCAATCTTTCTCTAGAAGAACGCTTGCTTTTTCGTCGTTTATTAATGCAAATTTTTGATAATTTAGAATCGGCAAAACAATTTTAATCGTAATTAGAAAAGTTTGTTGTCTTCTTGATCCAAATCAATTAATTATTTTATCAATCGTAATATACTCAAAAACAGTCTTAATCGAAGGAAAAATTTCATAAATAAGTATTAACCATGAAATTAGCTATCAATTAAGGGCAATTTTAGCTAAATTATCCCTGAACTAAATTATTTTTTTACTTATTTACTTAGCCGACTAAATAAAACATAAGACTGAACTGTTAATTACATGGAGGAAATTTAATGGATTTGACTGCTATTGATAGTCTTCCCGAGACATTGCGAAACAGCATTACAATTCAAAATTTAGCTGCTGGAGAAACTTTATTTGCTCAGGAAGACGAAGCATCAAATATATATGTAGTCACATCAGGTAGAATCAAGCTCGTGCGCTATATAAACGGAGGTCAAGTAAGTACCTTTGAGGTAGTAAGGGCTTCGGGAAGCTTGGCAGAAGTTGCTTTATTTACAGAAATCTATCCCTGTACTGCAATTGCGGAAATTGATTCACAAGTGATTGCTTATCCCAAAGAAGAACTTTTAAACGTTTTGCGAGCGTATCCCGATATGGCACAAAATTTCATGGCTATGTTAATCAGAAAAATTCAGTCTTTAAAGTTTTGTCTGGAACTAAGAGACATTCGTATTGCTCATGAAAGGGTGTTGCATTATTTACGTCACTTAGTTAATTTTCCCCAAGAAACGACTATAATTTTAGACCGTCCCCTCAAAGATATTGCTAGCGAACTTGGCTTTACACCAGAAACCTTGTCTAGAGCTTTAATACGGTTAGAAACAGATGGTGCTATAGCTCGTCAAGAAAGAATTATTACCTTACAAAATAATTCCGTAGCGTGAAAAAGATGTCCCAGACGTAGCAATGCTACGTCTCTGGAGAGTATTGAGTAATGAGTAGTAAGTAATAAGTAGTGAGTTGGAATTATCCGAACTGAATGAAAACAAGCAAGTCATAAATAATTTGGACAATTTTATATAAGATGCAAATCCTTTTTTCAGTTCTAATTAGTTGAATAATTACAGAAAGTTATTGCCTTCAAATTTTGCTCGCTAATAATTTATCCAAGTATGAAGAGGTTGTTAAAAGTTATCTCTTTTTTAAGCTATTAGTATTCTATTAAATTAGAATTATTTCGATATTTTTTGGGGCTTGTTCCTACTACCATCCGAAAATATTTAGCCATATGACTCTGGTTGCTAAAACCACATTCTAGAGCAATATTACAAATAGGCATATCTGTACATCTTAGTAATTTTTTTGCTCGTTCAATTCTCTGCTGTAAAACATAGCGATAAGGACTTATATTAGTTGAACTTTTGAACAAACGACTAAAATAAAATTTTCCTGTACCAGCAATAGTAGCTAAATCTGTAAGGCTTATTTTAGAGTCTAAATTATTTTCAATATATTCAAAAACAGTAATAAGTTTCTTGTGAGATAGTTTATTGCCAGACTTGAAAATTTTTGAATCGTAATTTAAATAGTTTTTTAATAAATGAATCGCTAATAAATTTGCTAAACTTTCAAAATATAGTTTGTCTGTAGTCATACCATAATTACATAGGTAACGAAAAATTACACCTACCTCCTTAATGAAAGTATCGTTTATTAATGAAAGTTTTTTATCTATTTCAAGATGATATTCTTCTATTTCTTTATCTATCGCACTTGCCAAAAACCTAGGATGAAGATAAAAAAGTGTTAATTCTGCTGTTTGTTGCCAATCAAGAGCGTGAGGTTGATTAGGTGAAACTAAAAAAACTTGACCTGGTTTAATTTGTCGAACGTATTTTTCACCATTAGAAGATTGTAACTTTATCCAAGCTACAGCATTAGTTTGTGGTAGCGTTATCTGTATTTCTTCATGACTATGCTCGTAGCAGTGGGTAGATTGTTCTACAAAACTATAAAAACTAAATCCATCGAATTCGTAGGCTGTATTGCTTAACTTTTCAATTTGACACACCTTTATTTATCTAAATAAATGACTACAAATATATTAAATAAAAATGAAATTTTATTCGTCTAAGAAAAGGTAAGACTTAAACCATAAATATAGATTGGGAATAAACCTGGTCTAAAGTTGAGTTTTGAGTAGGGAGTAGGGAGTAGAGAGTAGTAAGTTGTGAGTATTGAGTAAAGATTAGGGAGTTTTAAGTAGAGATTAGGGGGTTGTGAGTTATAAATGGTTAGTCATAATTATCTCTAATCAAATAAAATTACGATGAATAATGATATTAGTATTCAACAAAGAACTAAAAGATTTGCAATTAGAGTAATAAGTGCTTATGTAGAATTAAATAAAAAACCCTTCGATGATGCTGGAAAAGTCTTATCAAAGCAGTTTTTACGCTGCGGTACCAGTATGGGCGCAAATTGTGCAGAAGCGCAGTTTGCACAATCAAGAGCAGATTTTTTATCAAAGTATTCTATAGCTTCAAAAGAAGCTTCTGAATGTAGATATTGGATGGAAATAATGATTGAGTCAAACTTCATATCACAAATCAAATTTCAAGAAATGCAGTCTGAGCTTTATAGAATAATTAAAATACTTGTTTCTACTACCAAAAAATTAAAAGTAAACAAATAAACCAAACTCCCAATTCACTATTCTCTACTCTCTACTCTCTACTCACTACTCTCTACTCACTACTCTCTACTCCAATCTCGCTAAACCACGCTTAAATGCGGTAATCACAGCCTGAGTACGGTCGCTAACATCTAACTTATTCAAAATATTATTAACGTGGAATTTAACCGTACCTTCGGTAATATTAAGAATTGAACCTATTTCTTGATTATTTTTACCTTTGGTTAGTAAATTTAAAACTTCCATTTCTCTATTAGTAAGTTCGGAACTTGTTATCCGCTCGGCTAATTTAATTGCTAAGTGTTGAGGTACGTATTTTTTACCTTGATAAACGGTACGAATTGCTGTTGCTAACTCTTCTGAAGAGGTGTCTTTGAGTAGATAACCTTTTGCTCCTGCTTGCAATCCTCGATAAATATCTTCGTCTGTATCGTAGGTAGTAAGAATCACAATCTTAGCTTGAGAAAATTCCGATTTTATTTTCGCTATTGCCTCTACTCCTTCCATTTTTGGCATTCTTAAATCCATTAAGACCACATCTGGTTGTTGTTCTCGATATAGTTGTACTGCTTGTTCTCCGTCTTCGGCTTCTCCAACAACGGTGATACCTGGTTGTTGGTTGACAATAGCACAAATGCCGTCGCGAACAATTTCATGGTCTTCGGCTACAAGAATACGAATAATTTGTGTTTGATTCATATGTTTTTTGAAGACAAAAAATTATAAAATAATTTGTCAAGAAGAGGACTTTTAGCTTTAGTGAACCGCATCAACCTTTATTATTATTAATAATACATTCAATAACAATCATACATTTTCTATTTTCGTACTGCTTATGAAATATTTAAATATTTTAATACATATAATTGTTTAACAATAATTCATATTCCTTGTTTTTATATATTTAAGTTTGCATTTCTTAATTTTAACAATGCTATTTATCAAGATGCTATGAATAGCAAGAACTAACAAAAAAATAGCAAGAATTGACAAGACAAGTAACAATAAATTTTAATATTGTGATTAATTACGTATGACTAATCATTTCATTGGTATAAGTTATAGAAAATTACAAATTACAGCTTTTTGTATCTACAGATAGATTTGTTTAATATTCAATGAAATGTACATTTTGTAAAAAGCGAAACAGTCATAATCAGATTAATTAGTAACCTAAAATGAGTACCAATAAGAAAGTTTGGTTTATCACGGGTAGCAATAGCGGTTTTGGACGCTCTCTTGTCGAAGCTGTACTAGCTAAAGGAGATAATGTTATTGCTACGACTCGTCATCCAGAAGAAATTCAAGATTTAGAAAAACAATATCCCGATACTGTAAAAGCTGTAAGGCTAGATGTGACTAAGTCGGAAGAGATAAAAGCATCTGTCGATACGGCTTTACAAAGCTTTGGACAGATTGATGTATTAGTTAATAATGCTGGTTTTGGTACCTTGGGAGCGGTAGAAGAAGTCAGCGAAGACAAAATTCGCTACCAGTTTGAAGTCAACTGTTTTGGTACTCTAAATTTAACTAGAACTGTATTACCTCATTTTCGGCAAAGACGTAGCGGACATATTTTAAATATCTCCTCCGTAGGTGGTTTCACCGCTTTCCCAGGAACAGGAATTTATTGCAGTACAAAGTTTGCAATTGAAGGTTTTTCCGAAGCTTTAGCAAAAGAGATTGCACCTTTAGGTATAAAGTTGACTTTGGTTGAACCAGGTGCGTTTAGAACCGAATTTGCAGGAGATTCTTTAGCGACACCAGATAATCCCATCAATGACTACAAAGAAACAGCGCATAAATTTGTCAAAATGCAGCAGGAAAGCAGCGGTGAGCAACCGGGAGACCCAGACAAAGCAGCACAAGCAATGATAAAAGTAGTTGAATCCGATAATCCTCCTTTGCGTTTGGTATTGGGAGAAGATGCATTATCTGGAGTTCGTCAGAAAATGGAATCTTATCAACAAGAATTGAAAGAATGGGAAGAAGTCAGTCGCAATACTGCTTTTGAAGGAGCCAAACCTAGTACCGTTGGATAAATAAATTAGAGACGTTATATATAACGTCTCTACAAACCATAGGAATTAATAAAATCTATGAAATTATCAGATAAAGTTGCAATAGTCACTGGTGGTAGTGGTGGTATCGGTGAAGCAATTTGCGAGCGTTTGGCTTCATACGGTGCAAAGGTTGTTATAAACTATCGTTCTCATCCTGATGAAGCTGAAGAAACGAAAGCCAAAGTTGAAAAAGCTGGTGGTAAAGGTCACATTGTTAAAGCTGATTTAAGTAAGGTTGACCAGATTAATAATTTAGTCCAAGAAAGCATCAATCATTTTGGTCAGGTTGATATTCTAGTTAATAATGCAGGTTTAGAAAAGCGTGCCGATTTTTGGGATATCAGCGAAGATGATTATGATTTGGTATTAGATGTCAACCTCAAAGCAGTATTTTTTACAACTCAAGCAGTAGTCAAACACCTTAGAGAAACTAACGTCAAGGCAGAATTATTAATATTAGTTCTGTCCATGAAGAATTGCCTTTTCCTCATTTTACTTCCTACTGTGCTAGTAAAGGCGGTGTAAAAATGATTATGCGGAATTTGGCTGTTGAGTTGGGACCTTTAGGAATTACTATTAATAATGTTGCACCAGGAGCAATTGCGACTCCTATCAACAAAGATTTACTAAACAATCCCGAACAGCTAAAGAAAGTAACTCAGAATATTCCCTTGGGACGTTTGGGAGAACCGGAAGATGTTTCTGGTATAGTTGCATTTCTTGCTTCTGATGAAGCTAAATACATTACTGGTTCGACTTTTTATGTTGACGGTGGATTGTTGTGGAATTATAGCGAACAGTAATAAAGGGAGTAGTGAGTAGCGAGTAGCAAGTTGTAGTCAAGAGGATAATCGTAATTCTTCTGAAAACAAACACCATTAGAAGCATTTTGGTTCTATTAAACCTCTTATTGTCGAATCATGTGAGCTAAATGAAGCTAGCTGATTAAAATTTGCATTTTGAGTAAATATTCACGGAGATAAATTATGAAAATTGGTATCATTGGTTCTGGAAATATCGGCGGAACTTTAGGACAACATTGGGCAAAAGTTGGACATGAAGTAATGTTTAGTTCCAGACATCCTGAAGAATTAGAAGATATGGCGAACAAAGTTGGCGCTAAAGTCGGTAATGCTGAAGAAACTGCTGCTTTTGGTGATGTAATTTTACTCGCAATTCCTTATGGAAAAGTACCCGATGTCGCTAAACAAATTGGCAGTTTAGATAATAAGATTATCATCGATGCAGGTAATCCCTATCCCCAAAGAGATGGAGATGTAGCTCAACAAGTTATTGATGATAAATCACAAACTGCAACGGGTTATATAGCTAGTTTATTTCCAGGAGCAAAAACCGTTAAAGCTTTCAATTCTGTTTATTTTAAAGTGTTAGAAGAACAAGCATTTCAATCAGGAGAAAATCGTATAGCAGTTCAAATTGCTGGAGATGATGATAGAGCAAAGGAAACTTTGAAAAAGCTAATTGAAGAAATCGGATTTGCTCCTCAAGATATCGGTAGTTTGAACGAAAGTACAATTTTTGAACCCGATGCTCCCCTATATAATCAAAATCTCAAAATTGGTGAAGCTGAGAAATTATTGAGTCAAATTAAGTAAACCGTTTTTAGAAAATAATCTCGCAACTAAAACTAATCAAATCTAATACACAAACGAGAAGTCGATGTTTATACCATTAAATCATGTAGGAGTTACAGTTACAGACCTTGATAAAGTCATTCAATGGTATGGAGAAGTATTGGGTTTTGAATTGCTAATGGGACCTCTAGAAATAAAAGCTTCTAATCCAACTATTGGAACCATTTGTAAAGATATTTTTGGGGAACGTTGGGAATCAATGCGACAAGCTCATATGTCAATGGGTAACGGTATTGGTTTGGAGGTGTTTGAATTTGTTGAGCCAAAAGCCGAACCTCGTGAAAACAACTTTTTAACAACTAAAATCAATCAAAATCATGGCAAATCTAAACGGAAAAATAGCTTTTTCAAAGTTTCCTTTGCTCTATC
>JBCBHT010000227.1:0-12069 GCA_038525335.1 Cyanobacteria bacterium J06621_15
CGCATTGCTCCACCATTCCCGTAAGAACCTTGTCCTGCAAAGGAATTAGAACTTAAATCCTGCCATTTTTCACCATCCCGAATACCCAAAAGCAACCTTTGCATTCCTGCACCATAACCTCTTTCTTCGTCATACCTACGAGCAAAACTTTTTGCTAATTCATCTTGATTAATTTCGCCGTATTCTCGTAAAACCCAATAAATTGATAACGACATTTGGGTATCGTCGGTGTAATACCAAGGTAATGCCGGAATAGCGCGAGATGCAATGATATTTTCAGCAACATTCGGATGTAGAAAAAACTTTTCTCCAAAAGCATCTCCTACAGATAAACCTTGTAAGGAATTAAAAGCACGATTTAGGCGAATATGATTTGAATTTGGCATAAGTTCAATAGTTAAATCGAAAAATTGTAAAAATTTTCTGAGCCTTGAAGTAAATTATCTATTTCTAAATCAATATAGTTTAAATAGCAATTTTTAATGATTAACCGACACTATGACATTAAACCAACCAATTGCCGTTGATTTTAGCCAACAAGCAGCAACGTCAAAGGTTCTGAAACGTCCAAATTTACTGTCGAGTCATCAGGTAAAATGGCATGGAGTTTATTTAGAATATCACCAGCACCCACCTCATGAAACACCCGAACATTATCCCAAACAACATGTTTTAGCAATTCAAACTGCAGGTAAAGTCAAAGCAGAGCGACGATTAGATGGACGCTTACAGCAGGAGCAAGTCAATGTTGGTGACGTATGTATTGTTCCCGCTCATACTCCCCATTGGATTCATTCTGCTGGGGAACAAGAACTGATTTTACTCAGTTTAGAACCTTCTTTTCTCAAACATATTGCTTACGAATCAGTTGCTCCCAACAATGTTGAACTCATACCAAATTTTGCTAAACCCGACCCCTTAATTCACCAAATTGGATTATCTTTAAAAACTGCATTACAAACCAATCCTTTAGAAAGTCGTTTTTACGCAGATTCTTTGATAACAGCTTTAGCCGCGCATTTACTGCAATTCTATACAGCTAGAAAGCCAACAATTAACGCTGGTGTAGGAAGTAATTCTCAAATCGGACAAGCCATAGAATATATTCACGAGCATTTAAACGAAGATTTATCATTAGAAACTATTGCTTCGCTGCTTGGTATGAGTAAGTACCATTTTTGTCGTTTATTCAAGCAGATAACAGGTTTAACACCTTGGCAATATGTAATTAAACTGCGAATCGAAGCAGCAAAAAGATTATTAGCTAAACCTGAATTATCAATTGCTCAAATTAGTCGTGGGTTGGGATATTCAACACAAGGTCAATTTGCCAACTTCTTCCGGAAGCATACCGGAGTCAGTCCAACGACTTATAGAAAAAATATTTAGTTCTATCAAAAGTCGGATATTGATGTAAAAGAGCAAGATTTGAAAAATTTTAACAAGAATTGTTATAGAAAAAATCGAGCATAATTCCTATTCTCAGTAGGTATCTGACGAAGAGGACAATAAAATAGTGAAAATTCTTGTAAGTGGTGTGACTGGGTATGCTGGCTTTTATGCTGCGATTGCTTTTCGTCAAGCAGGACATCAAGTAAGTGGTTTAGTTCGCGATGCTAGTAAAAATCGCGCAAAAAAGTTATTAGGTTATGAAGTCAATTTATCTGAAGGAGATTTAAGTAAACCCGAAAGTTATCGTCAGTATTTGGAAGATAGCGACGTAATCGTACATACGGTTTTAGATTTTGATAGTCCTCAAGAAACCGACCAAAAATTATTTGCAACCTTAGAGCAAGTAGCTGAAAATTCACGCACTCAGCGACAAAGATTATTTATTTACACTACGGGTTGCTCTATTTATGGCAAACGTCCCGAACGAGTCATGGACGAAACCACCCCAGCTAATCCCGAACATGCTTTGGCTTTTCGCATGGAAATGGAATCAAAGCTGTTTAATACCACAATGCCAAATGTCAGCAAAGTAGTTTTACGACCTGGGTTTATGTATGGGATGGATGGACATTCGAGCGTTAGCGGACAGTGGTTTGAAATGGGAGAAAAAGGTAAAGCTGTTTATCGTGGAAATCCCGAAAAAGGTTGGAGTTGGGTTCACGTTAATGATTTAGCTCAAGCATATGTGATGGTAGCCGAAAGTCCTGCTAATTTAGACGGTCAGGTTTTTTGTGTTGCAGACGAGCAAAGATACAAATGCATTGAAATCATGCGAGCTTGTCATTCTGCTGCTGGTTATCAAGGAGAAATTGAAACTGCTGCTCCCAGCGAAGATGATATTACCAGTACCTGGTTTGACCAAAACGAATTTATTACTTCCGGAAAAATCAATCGTTGGCTCGGTTGGTTCCCCAGACATACCGGATTAATTGATGAAATTGAAACTTATTATAAATCTTGGAAAGCTGCTCAAGGTGATTGAGTGAATAGGTAATGGGTAGTTGGTAATTGGTAATTGGTAATTGGTAAGAATTAAATTAATGAATATGTTAATTCAAATCTGTATTCCCTTAAGCTTACGTTTGAAACATTTTTCTGACTAATTCAAACTAATCCAGCATAGTTTACTCAGGTGTAATACCACAAAAAATTATTTTAATTAGCACGAATAAACGAATGAACAAAAATGTCATCCTTGATAGTGAATGGTGGTAGCCAAATGCTTTAAATCTAAACTCCACAATTCAAAATACAAACTCCAAAAAAACGCATCCGTTGTGAAAATCCAATGACCAAAAATTTATTCACACCAATTCAAATAGGCACCAATAACTTACCAAATCGAGTTATTATGGCACCTTTAACTCGAATGCGAGCAGATGAAAATAATGCTCCTACCCAGATGAATGCAAATTATTACGCTCAACGAGCTTCCGCTGGACTAATAATTTCCGAAGCTACTCAAGTCTCCTTACAAGCTCGTGGATATGCTCGCAGTCCCGGTATTCATTCTCAAAAACAAATTGATGGCTGGAAATTAGTTACAGATGCAGTTCATGCAGCAGGAGGAAGAATTTTTCTTCAATTATGGCACGCAGGACGCACGTCACATCCAGCACTTCAGCCAAACGGTGCTTTACCTGTTGCTCCCAGTCCAATAGCAGCAGAGGGACACGCTTACACACCCGATGGTCGTCCAGATATGGTTACACCTAGAGCGCTCGAAACAGATGAGATTCCCGGAGTTGTAGAGCAATTTCATCAAGGAGCGAAAAATGCTTTAACAGCAGGATTTGACGGTGTGGAAATTCATGGAGCCAATGGTTATTTAATAGATGAATTTATTGAAGATGGTTCTAACAAACGTAGCGATTATTACGGTGGCTCTATTGCCAACCGCACCCGGTTTTTACTGGAAATAGTTGAAGCTGTGACCGATGTATGGGGTAGAGAAAAAGTAGGAGTGAGACTTTCTCCCAGCGGTGAAAATTACAGCATGAGCGATAGCGATAGGACTGCAACATTTAGCTATGCTGTCAATGCTCTTAATTCTTTTGATTTAGCTTACTTTCATTTAATGGAACCCAATCAGTGGGGTAGTCAAACTGGTTTGGACGCAAAATTTTTTCGTCCTATATTCAAAGGTAGATTGATGGTAAACGGTGATTATAACCGAGAAAGAGGAAATGAAATATTAGCAAGTGGTAATGCGGATTTAGTTTCGTTTGGTCGAACATTTTTAGCTAATCCAGACTTACCAAAACGTCTTGCATTGAATGCTCCTTTAAATGAACCCGATTCTTCTACATTCTACGACGGAGACGAAAAAGGTTATACCGATTATCCGACCTTGGAAGAGTTACAGGTGAAAGGTTAAAGGTATTAAGTCTTTTTATTAAAACAAATCAAAAACAATGAAAGATATCGCTTTAACAGCCGACCGAATTGAAATAATAGAATTAATCAATCAATTTGGAATGTTAATTGATTTACGTGACTGGGAAAATTTTGCAAATTTATTTAGCGATTCCGTTGAATTTGACTATTCATCTATTGGTGAAGTCGCGGGTAGTTTAGAACCAAAGGATATTGTTAATAATGCTCGTAAAGATTTGGGAGGTTTTCAAGCAACCCAACATATGATTACCAACCATCATATAAAATTTTCCAGTAATAACGATGCTACCTGTCAAGCTCACGTCCGAGCTTTTCACTATTTACCAGGAGAAGAGGGAAAAGATATTTTAGAAATGGGAGGTTATTACACTGCTGGTTTAATTCGTACCGATTCAACTTGGAAAATCAAGCATTGGAAATTTAACGTACTTTGGAGTCGCGGTAATCAACAAATTTTCGATGTTGCTAGAAACAAAGTTGTTTAAGTAAGTGAACAAAATTATTTACTCTTATTAAAAGTTAAGGAAATTAACTCTAATCCTTGCGGTTGCTTTGTTTCACTCCGTTCCACTCGCAATGACATTGTGTAATTAATTATGTTTAACTACTTAGTTCTTTTCTAAATATAGAATGGTGCGTTAGGCTGAAGCCATAACGCACCCTACTAATTGTAATCAACAATTACCAATTACCAATTACCAATTACCCATTACCAATTCTAAGTTCCCTTCCGAGTCCGAATATCTTCTGGAATATGATTTCTATGTCCTAAAAATTCCAGCAACGGACCGTGAACGTCAAATTTAACCATACTCACCGAAGCAACCAAAATATTAATCCGATAGCGGTAGCGACCCAAATCAATACCTAATAAACTACAAAGCATAATCCGAATCGTAGCTTTGTGAGAAACCACCAACACATTACCTTCTGGATGTTTCTCCTGAATTTCAGCAATTACAGGCATAGAACGGTTTGCGATATCCACCGCTGTTTCTCCACCCTTCGGAGCATTCCAAGCAGGTTCTGTCAGCCAATTAATATAATTGTCCGTATAATTTTCTTGAGCAAAATCTTTACTTTTACCTTCCCATTCACCATAACTACCTTCCCGAAGTCCTTCACGTAAGTGCATATCAATTCCCGTAGCATCGCAAAACGGTTTCGCAGTCGCAACGGTTCGCTTCATCGGACTAGCATAAACCGCTTCCCACTTATGCTTTTGATACATATCAGCAAAAGCTTCCGCCATTTTCACCCCTTCCGGTGTCAACTCCGCATCAGTTTCCCCGCAAAAATCACCACTTTGGCTATAAGTAGTTTCTCCATGACGCAAAAAATATAAATTAAGACTCATAAAGTGCGATCGCAATTAAAGCAATGAATAATGTACCTAGCAATCCTATCGAAATACAGTTATCAGTGAACAGTTATCAGTGAACAGTGAACAGTGAGCAGTGAGCAGTGAACAGTGACTACTAACTCTTAATTCCTAACTCATAACTCCTAACTCATTACTTCTTACTTCTTACTTCTTACTTCTTACTTCTTACTTATTAAAGTAGTAGGAGCAACTGGTGCAATGGTGTAATCAAACCCTCCGACTTGATTGGTTCTTAAAACCCATGCTGTAGCACCTTGTTTGAGAAAGATTTTGGTGGTTTCGTCTTGCGCTCTTTTGGGAAATACGGTTCGCCAACTTTTGAGCATTTTTATTGCTGTTGTAATTATATTGTCGTTTTTATTATTGGTTCCAAATAAATCTTTGACATTGTTTTTCCAGTCTCGTCTGACAATTCCCAGAGGAACTAATTGCTTTTCTAATTTATTTCCTAAAGCAATTAATTCATTAAAAGACTGAGTTTGTTTATCATTCGGATGCTTTTGTAACCATTGGTTAATTTTTGGATTTGATTTAACCAAGTTCTGTATATCATAAATTGTGGCGTAAAGTGCTTGATTGGAATCTTGAACGCAGGAAGCAGTGGGAGTTATGATTGATGCTCCGGTTCCATTTCCAACTCGATAACGAGCTGTAATTTCTCTTTGCTCTTCGATAAATTCCGTTAAGGGAGATAGTCTAACTCCATCAAAATCATAATCGGTAGTTATCGGCTCGTATTTAATCAAAATATCGCTTACAGGACGAGTTCCCAACCAACCTTGCCATAAGGAACCCATATAAGCAGCCCAGGTTATACTTCCAGAAATAATTCCGTCTACGTTATGACCGTAAACTTGATAATAAATAATATCGAAACGTAATTCATTACTTATACTATCTCTTACTACTTCTGCAATTCCATAAGAAAGATGACCCGGAACCGGAAGCCAAGCTGCTGCTTCTGCTTTTTCACCACCGATACCACCAAATAAATGTATCGCTAAAGCTTTATCACCTAATTTCCATTGCGATACCGCAGTTTCTTTATTTTTTTGATTATCTGCTAATAAAACTGTCTGACATTTTCCTTTTAGTAATTTAGTGTTCTTCCAGATTCCTCGATTTATATAGTTAAATATTTCTGAGGATTTTGTAATCACTTTTTGTGGCTCTAACTGAACTAAAGCACGTGGTTCAATAGCCTGTACCACAAAAGTTCCTTCTGTATTATATGCGCCGTAAATGTACCAGCCTTTTGAATTTAATTGCGATTTTTCTATGCCTTTATTACTAGAACGAGCAACTCCCCTTATATCTTCGGGTACTTGCGGTATACAAATAATTTCTTCAGTTCCCTTATAAAATTTTGTAGTTGCTTTATTGTAGTGACGAACTCGAAATAAATCGCTGTTTGAATCTACTCTTGATAGAATTTTCACCAATCCAACGAAACGTCCAACAACTTGAGTGGGTTCGCAATCAATAACTAATTCAGTTTCCCCTTCTGCCGTCTTTTCCACTCGTGGATTCGAGAGCATAACGCAGACATCATCCATTGCTCTTGCACCCGCTAAAGACTCCAAAGGGTCAACTTGAGAAAGTCCATCTAACCTTACCGGATGAACCATACCTTTTTTTTGACTTTTCTTTGTTTGTTTAATAAATTTAACGTCAAAGCTGACTCGCTTGATATATTCTTGAACCATTATATCTTTGCTCCACTTCAACTTAATAACTTTACCAAGCAGATGCATATATGAATCGGGAGCGTTTTGCACTTCAAATTCAACAAAACGTTTACCTTTGTTTTCAACCTGTAAAATTAATCTACCGCTCCATTCTGCTACGGGTCGATAAAGTTGTTGATTGGCTGTTTGATTAATGGGATAATAATCGTTACGAAATAAAGGCGAATGGCTGTTGATTTTATAGTTCGATGATTTATTTTGTACGGATTTTCTAGAAATAAGTCGATAAACAATAAAACCGATTGTCAGCCAAACTACAAATATTATTACGTCCGTCATAGTTTTTAACGATAATGTTATCTCGTATTATCCCTACATAATCAATAGAAAAATATAAAAATATAAAAAATTGTGACTTGTATCATCTTAACTTGTAATTACAAGGGGGAATTACTGTATTTTGTAATCTACAAAGAATTTTAAAAATAAACTTTGGTGGTATGAGAAGGAGTGAGGATGTCTAAAAAAATTGCGGTAGCAGTCTTAAGTTTGCTATTAACAGCAGCACTACCCAGTGTTGCTAGTGCTGAAAGTGTAATGCAAAAAGTAAAACGCACGGGTGTGCTGACAGCAGGAACTAGTAAAGATGCTTTTCCTTTTGCTTATAAAGATAAACAAGGAAAGTTAATTGGCTATTCTGTGGATATGCTCAAACTTATCCAGCAGCAGATGGAAAAAGAATTGGGTAAAAAAATTCAGCTTAAATTAGTCACACTTCCCCCATCCGGACGCATCCCTAATATAGTTAACAGAAAAGTTGACATCGTTTGCGATGCTAGCAGTTTTACCTGGGAGCGAAATAAAAATGTAGATTTTTCTTTTAGCTATGGTGCAACTGGTACTAATTTATTAGTCAAGAAAGCAAGTAATCTAGGTTCTCCGAAAAGTTTAATTGGCAAGAAAATCGGAGTATTAGCAAAAACCACAAACGAAAAAGCAATAAAACGAGTTCAACCTCAAGCAAAGTTAATTTATCTTAGAGATAGATGGCAAGGATATACAGCTTTACAGCAAGGAAGAATAGACGCTTTTGCTGACGATGGTATTCTTTTGGAAGCGTGGTTGGGTCAAAAACAAAATTTTAATAATTACAAAGTAGTACCTGACCGTCCCTATTCTAGAGAAGGAATTGCTTGCATGATTCCCGAAAATAATTCTGATTTTCTCGATACCGTAAACTATACTTTCTACGGTTTCATGCAAGGATTTGTAAATAACGAAAGTAAATACGTAACTATATTTGACCGTTGGTTTGGTCCGAGAGGAGCAATTCCCTTAAATAAAGATTTACGAGACCTTACAGTGGAAACGATGCGAATAGTTATCGACTCACATCAAGATATTCGTAATTAAATTTAGGGAATTGGGGATTGAGAATTGAAGATTGGATTAGATAATAGCAGAGGTAGATAAATTTCTTAACTCCTAACTTCTAACTATCTACTTTCTTAATTCCCGAATCTATTCCTAACGGGGTATTGAATATCTTTTAAACTCAGCGCTAATATATTTTTATACCGCCAGACAACTCGGAGCTATCTGGCGGTAAATAGGGAACACACTAAACACATTTATAGTTTTCCAGGGAAGAAAACTACTCAGTTTGCTAGTAAATTGGGTATTTGATTGAGTCTTCATTTTGCCATATATAAATAATCACCTTCAATGGCAGTTAAGCCAGTTAAGCACCCATTTAAGATTATTACCGTTTTAATACGAAAAATTTATATCTAGATTAGGTTTGATTGGAAATCAAAACTTTTAAGCAATAGTTTTTCACTCAAGATGCATGTTGCATTTATTGCTTAATGACTATATACAGCTATTCGATAATTTGATGGTAAGTAAGCTGTTAAGCAGCAGTTAGTGCGTTAATATTTTTTAATAAAATATATTAGATGGGTGTTAAATAAGGATGGATGCCGCGAAACAAAGACGAAGGCGAGGTATAGTATTAACTGCAATGGGTTTGAAACGTTTGCAAACAGCCATACAGTCAGCCCAGTTGCAGGAAAATGATGGTAGACGCTTTACTCAGGAAGAATTAAGCAACCGTATCGGCGTTTCAACTAATACTTTATCGCGACTGTGGTCATTAAAAACGGCAGTAGATACACGTTCGGTAAAACTTTGTTTTAGCTCTTTTAATTTAGAACTAATTGAATCTGATTACACTACTGGGGAAGAGGTAGAGCAATTTGATGGAATTGAATATCCGAGCGGTGCTTTATCAATATATTCCAAATTCTATATTCCTCGTCCTCCCATCGAGGAATCGGTTAATCAGGAAATTTCCCGTCCTGGATGCATAATTCGTATAAAAGCTCCCAAGGGAATGGGAAAAACTTCGCTAAAGTTTAGATTGCTCGATTATGCAAAATCGTTAAGTTACTATACGGTACATCTTGATTTAAATTTGGTAGATACTGATAAGTTTCTCGATTTAGATGTCTTTTTGCGTTGGTTGTGCTGTATGGTTAGCAAAAGTTTAAATATCGAATCTCAGCTAGATGAATATTGGGATGAGGAAATCGGAAGTAAATTGAGTTGCACTTTTTATTTTCAAGCTTGTATATTAGAAACTCTTAATAACCCTTTAGTTTTATCTTTTGACGAATTGAATCGTGTATTTGAATATCCACAACTAGCTCAAGAGTTTTTACCACTACTACGCTCTTGGCATGAAAATTCGCAGTACAATCAAGCTTGGCAGAAATTACGTTTAGTTGTGGACTATTCAACTGATATCTATGTTCCATTAAATGTTAACCATTCACCATTCAATATTGGATTACCCATCCAGCTACCCGAATTTACAATTGAGCAAATCAAGGAATTAGCTACACGTTATGGTTTAGATTGGGAACAAGGAAATGAAGCCGAAAGATTAATGGAAGTGATAGGGGGACAACCAGAATTAGTAAATATTTCACTCTATCATTTAAGCCAGGAAGAATTAAATTTAGAGCAGTTGTTAGCTGAAGCAGATACGGAAAGAGGAATTTATCGACATCATTTACGAGAAAAATTAGATTATTTGCAAAGAAATTCCGATTTATTAGCAATATTTTCTGAAATGCTAACAGCGCAAACAGCGGTAAATCTTTCACCTACAGTTGCTTATAAACTAGAAAGTATTGGATTAATTAAATTAACTCCCGATGGTGCAATTGTGAGTAGAGAATTATATCGTTCTTATTTTTCTGAATATTTGGAAAGTGAATAGTTTATTTTCATCATTTTGAAAAGATTTAAATTTAAATAATGTATCACTACAAAGACTATTAACACTGATTAATAAAATACTTATTGCACTACGAAATTAAGTTAGAATATTAATCAAACTTGATACATATAATTCACAAACCTTTAACCTTTAACATTTAATATTTAACCTTCAATCTTCAACCTTAACTTAGCGATAAATTAAATAGGAATTGTAATGATAAACTCAGTTCCTTTCCCTAATTCTGAATTTACTTCTAAACTACCACCGTGCTTTTCTACAATAATTTGACGAGCTATAGATAATCCTAAACCCGTACCTTGACCGACTTTTTTAGTAGTGAATAAATGTTCAAATATTTTTTGCTTTACTTCTTCAGATATGCCTTGACCATTGTCAGCAATACTAATTTTAACTTGATTATCTTCTAAACAAGTTTTTACTGTAATTTTATTAGGATTTTTCTCTATTTCTTTAAAACTAAGCTCTTTACTGGACTCTTCTAATGCATCAATAGCATTTGCCAAAATATTCATAAATACCTGGTTTAATTGTCCAGGGAAACATTTTACTTGAGGTAATTCACCGTAATTAGTTAAAACTTCAATTGCTGGTCTTTTATCATTAGCTTTGAGTCGATATTTCAAAATTAAAATAGTACTATCAATTCCTTCATTTAAATCTGCCCTGACTTTATTTTGTGTATCACCCCTAGAAAAAGTACGCAGACTATTACTAATACTTTGAATCCGATTTGTGGCTTTTTGCATCGACTCGAAAATTTTCGGCAAATCTTCTTTTAAATAATCTAAATCAATATCTTCAGCGTGTTTGGTAATTGTGTCCGTAGGTTCTAAACATTCTTTCTGATATAGTTTTATATGTTCCAACAAATCTTGTGCATTATCTTGAGCATTACTAATGCTACCATTTAAAAAACCTAAAGGATTATTAATTTCGTGAGCGACTCCTGCAACTAAATTCCCTAAAGCAGACATTTTTTCGCTTTGAACTAATTGTGTTTGCATTTCTTGCATAGAAGCAAGAGTTTGTCTGAGTTCTATCTCAGTTTTTTTGCGCTCAATTACTTCCTCTTGAACTTGAATTTGAGCATTTCGTAAATTTAAATGTACGTTAACTCTTGCTAAAACTTCCTCAACTTGAATTGGTTTAGTTATATAATCAACCGCACCTATTTGTAAACCGCTAACTTTATGTTCGCTATCAGAAAGTGCAGTCATAAAAATAATCGGTACGTCCTTTGTTTTTAGATTAGACTTTATACGACGACAGGTTTCAAAACCATCAATTCCCGGCATCATTACGTCAAGTAGAATTAAATCTGGTTGAATATAATGCAATTTATCTAAAGCAGTTTCTCCATTTTTGACAACAGAAATATCAAATCCCGCACTGTCTAAAACATCAAACAAAAGGCGAATATTATTAGGTGTGTCGTCAACAATTAAAATTGAATTAGAAGGCATTTTTTTATTTTGGATTTTAGATTTTGGATTTTAAGATGAATATTTGTAAGACCTCACCCAATCCTCTGAAGGAGAAGGAAAGATTTACCTATGAGTAAAGATGAATATTAATCGGTGTATTGTCAAAAATTAATTAAACTATAGGTATTGTTCCCATCTCCATATTTTAAATAACATATTTCTGAAAAATACAAAGACGGAATAATGTTTGTTGCGTTTCATGAGTTCCGACTGGTTGTAGAGATAAGTCACAGTGCTACGTCTGTGCACCAGTCATTGATGGGTTAATTTAAGGAGGGGGAAGAGGGGGTAGATGGGGAAGAGGGGGTAGAAAAAATTATTTTCTATATCTATCAGAACAGCTGGGGACAGACC
>JBCBHT010000228.1:0-12015 GCA_038525335.1 Cyanobacteria bacterium J06621_15
ACCATTTGGGATTCAATAATTTAGTACGGGAATCCAAGCGGACGGTTTCGGACAAGGTTCTTACCTGAGCGTTTGCTGTGGTGGTATCAGCCATGTAAGCAACTGGTTTTTTACCGTCTTCTCTTAAACCAGCGACTACCTTGGTGGGGTCGGAATCGTAGTAGTGGGAAACGTCGGTTAAGCTGATTTCCGAGGAGTCTAAATTTTGAAAGGTGACTTCTGCTGTTTTTAATGTACTTTCAAATATCTCTCGGGAATTTTCCATCATTCCGGGATTGTCTTCTGTAAATGCAAAGGATTTACGTTTGAGGTACATTTCCTGTAGTTCTGCTTCGCTATCCCAGCTACTGTTTTCTACAGCAAGGTTGATATTAGAAGAATAAGAACCCGAAGCATTTGAAAATACACGAGTAGCAGCTTGACGGAGGTTGATTCCCATGTCTTCCGCTTGCTTCATAGCGTGTTTTCTCACAAAATTCATTTCTAGGGGTTCGTCTGCTTCAGCAGCCATTTTTACTCCCCTATCTAATAAATTCATTTGATTCACAAACAAATCTCGGAATACTCCGGAACAGTTTATTACTACATCTATTCTCGGTCTTCCCAATTCTTCTAAGGGTACTAATTCTAATTTATTTACCCTTCCTAAAGCATCGGGTACGGGACGAACTCCTACCATCCACATTATCTGTGCTAGTGATTCCCCGTAGGTTTTAATATTGTCGGTTCCCCATAATACACAGGCGATGGTTTCGGGATATTCGCCTCCGTTTTCCCGCATTTGTCTGTCTAGCAGCCTATCCACAACTACTTTGGCGGATTTAACTGCTGCCATTGTCGGGATTGCTTGCGGGTCGAGAGCGTGAATATTTTTACCTGTGGGCAAAACGTCGGGGTTGCGGATTGGGTCTCCTCCGGGACCGGGTAAAACGTATTCTCCTTCTAATCCTTTGAGTAATGCTCCGAGTTCGTTATCAGCGCAAACTTGCTGTAAACAGAATTCCAAATATTCAAACAGCGGTTTCAAAGCTTCTTTATCAACGTTGGGATATCCAGCTTGATGTAAAGCTTCTACCCAAGGTTCTTTTTTACCCATATTGAAGAAATTCAATTTGGAAACCAGGGATACTCTTCCTTCAGCGTCGGTTTTCTCTTTAACTAACGCTGCTACTGCTTCACGGGTAGTCAAAGTGATATTTTGCAGCAGTTCCACATCAGCTAAAACACCTTTATCGCTATTCCGATAAATTTCTTCGATATCGCGATTGATGCTATTACCAATTATTCTTTGTAAACTGATAATTCCTTCTTCTTCTCTATCTAATCCAGCGATATTAACCAAAGTGGCTACAGCTTCTTCTGCTGTGGGGGGTTTTCCGACGACGTGTAAACCACAAGGTAATAATCTGGATTCGATTTCCATTAAGCGACGGTAAACTTTACCAACGATATTATCCCTTTCTTCAGCGGACATATCTTTGGAACTGATTTCCGGTAGTTCGATGTCTTTGTCTAAATTTACCATCCGAGCTTTATCCATGATGGTATCGACAATCGGAACTCCACGACCGGTATCTTTCAAAGTTTGATAAGAACCGATTAATTCACTTAATTCTTTCAACCCTTTATATAAACCAGCATTTTCAGCGGGAGGGGTTAAATAAGAAATTGTTTCAGCGTAACTCCGACGTTTAGCGATTGTTGCTTCGCTGGGATTATTTGCTGCGTAGTAATATAAATTGGGAATCGTACCAATTAAACTATCGGGATAGCATTCACCAGACATTCCCATTTGTTTTCCTGGCATAAATTCCAAGGAACCGTGAGTACCGAAGTGAAGTACAGCATCAGCACCCCAAATTTTTTCCAGGTAAGTGTAGTAAGCAGCAAAACCGTGGTGAGGACTAGCTGAACGGGAGAACAATAACCGCATCGGGTCACCTTCATAACCAAATGTTGGCTGGACTCCGATGAATAAATTACCAAATTGTTTTCCGTAAACTAATAAATTCTGTCCGTCACTATTTAACTCTCCTGGTGGTGGTCCCCAATTTTCTTCCAAACGTTGGGAATATGGTGTTAGTTCTTCGTATTCCGGAACCGACATCCGATAAGCAACGTTTAATTCGGGACTAGCATATTGAGCTTGAGCATCGTGGATAACTTCTTCCATCAACTCTTTTGCACTACCGGGTAATTCGGGTAAGTCATAGCCATTATTTTTTAAAGCTTGCATTACCTCGTATATCGAACCGAATACATCTAAATAAGCAGCGGTTCCGACATTACCTTTATCGGGGGGGAAACTAAATACGGTAATAGCGATTTTTTTATCTAGTTTGGGTTTACGTCGCAAACTAGCCCATTTCATCGCTCTTTGAGCTACTGCTTCAACTCTATCCTGTAAAGCAATGGCTTTTCCGGTAGCACCATCTTTACCAGATAAAATAATCGGTTCAATAGCACCATCTAATTCCGGAATCGCAATTTGTAAAGCAACTTGAATCGGATGCAATCCCAAATCGCTATCCATCCACTCTTCAGTAGTTTGGAAAACCAAAGGTAAAGCCACCATGTAGGGACGATTCAATCTTTTTAAAGAATCAATCGCTTTTGGATGGTCTTGTCTAGCTGGTCCTCCTACAAGAGCAAATCCCGTCAAAGAAACAACAGCATCAACTAAAGGAATTCCTTCCTGCTTACTTTTAGCTAAAGCAGAAGTTTCGTAAAAATAAGCATCTACAGGTTTAGAAAAATCCAAACCACCAGCAAACACTGGAATTACCTTCGCTCCCATAGCTTCTAATTCTTGCACCAAAGCTACATAATGAGCATCATCACCAGTTACCAAATGAGTCCGCTGCAATACTAATCCCACACAAGGTGCTAACGGGTCTTTTAAATCTGGGGAAATATCATTCCGACTGCTATACCAATTAAGATATTCCTTCACATCCTCAAACATTGTCGTTGCTAAAGGATGCCAAATTCCCATATCGGGATAAACAACCGGAGGTTGATATTCTTTTACAAATGCAAAATTGGTTTTATCAACATCTTTTAAAACATATTTATCAGCCAGCATTAACAAGAAATTCTCCAAATTCTCAGAAGAACCTCCCAACCAATACTGAAAACTCAACATGAAATTACGAGCATCTTGAGCCTTTTCAACCGGAAGATATTTTAATACAGAAGGTAAAGTTCTCAACAACTTCAACATTCCATCTTGGAAAGAAGAACCAGATTTCTCCTTCCGCTTCTTCATAAAGCTCGCAATTGCACTTTTTGACTGTCCCAAATTAGCCAAAGAAAAACTACCCATCTTATTCAGACGCATAACTTCCGGCATAGAAGGGAAACAAACAGCCACATCAAACTTATCGCGATGTGGTTCAACAGCAGCAACAACCTTCTGAGCTAACTCTTCAATAAATATAAGGGAAGCAATAAAAACATTTGTAGTTTCTAAATCTTTCTTGAACTCCTGATAATTTTCTTCACTCCGGAGTTCCTCAATCAAATAACCGCTAATCTCAATCGCAATATTGGGGTGGTTATCGTTTATAGCCCGTACAGCTTGTGATAAAGCACTCTGATACTGGGACTCTAACACGACATAGACCACCTTTATCAAATGTCGCCCAGCGAGATTTTCCGGCTTGATGTGTCTGATGGTGGACTTGACGTGGGTGAACATGCTTTTCCTGACTCCTATGATGCGTGTTCTCGGTTCGGCATTAAGAAATTTTTATCAGATATTGGCTACAAATGGGCGTTTTGTCGTTTAACTGACACAATTCGATAAATATAAGCAAATTTTTATTTACAAAACTTGACAATTATTTAGGGTGTTTACTCAGATTTTTGTAAATTATTTGTAATATTAATATTTGGTTATTTGGTTATTAAATAATTATTGAATTTATTAAACCGCAGCGTTAGCGGAGCGTGACCGCTAGGTCATAAAGTGTGGTTTTGGGGGTTTCCCCCATGAACAACTTTTCAAGAGAGAGGACGCGGAGGACGCAGAGGGAAGAGGTTAAAGAGAGATGTTGGTGATTAATTTAGCTTTTGAGGAATTGAAGAAGATTGTGGAGGTTATGTTTATGAAAAAACTATTGTTTGGCAAGGGTTTTGAGGAAATTTATAATTTGGTGAAAACCGCAGCCATTCGGCTGAACGCACTAAGTACTTACACGAAATTACATCGATTTGTAGTAACGCACCCCACAAGATTCAAGCACAGGTTTTGAAAGACCTGTAAAAAATCAACTACCCCGAGAAATAAAAACTTAAATCAAAATATTTCTCAACATTAGATAGCAATCGCTTAAATAAACTTCATATTCTTTAATATTTATCGACATATCAATAAATATCCAATAACACCTTAAAAGACTAACTCGAAAAGGGTTTTAAGATTTTAAATTGTTTGTGTTTCCTGAGAAAATTTAACTTAACGTGAAATCATAACGATTATTTATTTGAAAATATTAAGCAATAGTACTTAGTCAAACCGATTCAAATATTCTTGAAGTTGTAGAGTTTGGGTTTGAAAGTGTCAATTCCTCTGTTAGATTACGCTCCATCAAGTCAAAATCAACGTGTTGCTGGATTTGAAAAACCGGGGGAAGAACAACCCAGAATTTATTCTGCCGAGTTTATGAAAGACTCGAAGGAAATAAACGAGTTGATATGGGCTGCTTATTACCAGATATTCCACGAACAACAGATGTTAGCTAGCAACCGACAGTTAGTTTTGGAATCGCAGTTACTAGCTCGACAGCTTACAGTCCGCGACTTTATTCGAGGGTTACTTCTTTCCGATTCGTTCCGAAGACTAAATTACGAGTGTAATAACAACTATCGCTTTGTAGAGTTATGCATTCAGAGGGTACTTGGACGTAATGTTTATAGCGAACGAGAGAAATTAGCTTGGTCTACCGTGCTTGCAACTAAGGGTTTGCAGGGTTTTGTAGGTGACTTGCTTAATACTAAAGAATATCTAGATAACTTTGGTGAGTATGTCGTACCCTACCAGCGACGAAGAATTTTACCCCAGCGCAGTAGAGGTGAGTTACCTTTTGCTCGCACCGCTCGTTATGGTACGGATTATCGCGATAAACTACCCACCCCATTACCAGTACGTAAACCTTTTAATTTGAAAAAATTCATGGCTGGTTCTAACTGGCCGGTAGTAACTTGGTTGTTTGGAACTCTGATTGTACTGATTGTATGTTTTTACGTATCAACCTATCTGGGTATTTTGCCAACATTAGGCGGATACTAGGTTTTACTCAGTTTTTATAAGTACTTAGGCAAAATTAATTGTACATTTGTCATTGCGAGTAGAACGGTCTTCGTAGCGTCTCCCGGAGGGAGATAGTGAAACGAAGCATTCAGCGAAGCTGTGGATCATCGCAAGGTGTTGGGATTGCTATCTCTTTCAGAGACGCTCCGCTAACGCTGTCGCTCGCAATGACACAAATAATTTTGCATACCCACTTAGACAGGTTTTTTGTCTTGTGCGGTAACTATAAAGAGACGTTGCAATGCAACGTCTCTAGATTAATTTATAAATATTAATTTATATATAATTCACAAAAATTATTCATTCACTCAATGACTCACAATCAGATATGATGAGCAAATAATCAGCTTATAAGTAGTTAGACAGAATCAACTACATAATGACGATAAATATTTTGTCCACCTACTTAGCATCCCACTTTTCTATTCAATATTCCGTGGTAAATTGATGCAAACACAACAAAAATCGGCGAAAAAGCCAAGCATTCGTCCTCAAAATCCTAATTTCTCTTCAGGTCCATGTTCTAAACGTCCTGGTTGGTCTTTGTCAGCTTTAAGCGATGCAACTGTCGGACGTTCTCACCGTTCTAAACTAGGTAAAGCAAAGTTAGCGGAAGCTATCGATTTATCTAAAGAAATTCTACAAATTCCCAGCGACTATCGATTGGGAATTGTCCCTGCTTCCGATACTGGTGCGGTGGAAATGGCGATGTGGACTATGTTAGGACAGCGCGGTGTTGATGTTGCAGCTTGGGAAAGTTTTGGCAAAGGTTGGGTAACAGATGCACTTAAGCAGTTGAAGCTCGAAGATATCAATACTTATGAAGCTGATTACGGTCAAATTCCCGACCTTTCAAAAATTGACACCGATAGAGATGTAGTGTTTACCTGGAACGGTACGACATCTGGGGCTAAAGTTCCTAACGGTGATTGGATTAAAGATGACCGTCAGGGATTAACTATTTGCGATGCAACTTCTGCTGCTTTTGCGATGGAAATTCCTTGGCAGAAGATTGATGTTTTAACTTATTCCTGGCAGAAAGTTATGGGTGGAGAAGCTGCTCATGGCGTAATTATTTTATCACCAAGAGCGGTTAAAAGATTAGAAAGTTATACTCCCGATAGACCGTTACCAAAGATTTTCCGGTTAACAAAAGGTGGTAAATTAATTGAAGGAATCTTTGAAGGTTCGACAATTAATACACCATCAATGATATGTGTTGAAGATGCAATTGATGGTTTAAAATGGGCGAAATCAATCGGCGGTTTATCAAAGTTGATTGAGCGTTCCAATAATAATTTACAAGTTTTAGAAGATTGGGTTCAAAAATCTGACTGGATTGATTTTCTTGTAGAAGATAAATCGATTCGTTCTAATACTTCTATTTGTTTAAAGATTGTTGATAAATGGTATCAGTCTTTATCAAAAGAAGAACAAGGGGCTAAAGCCAAAGAATTAGTTTCCTTGATGGCTAAAGAAGAAATAGCTTATGATATCGGTTCCTATCGAGATGCACCTCCAGGATTGCGTATCTGGGGTGGTTCAACGGTAGAATCTAAAGATATGGAAGCTTTAACCCAATGGTTGGATTGGGGATTTAGTCAGATAAAGCAGTAAATGTTTATCTTTGCTATTCAATATTTAGGAGACGTAGCAGTCCTAAGTCTCCTAAATACTGTGGCTGGGGAACTAATAAATTATAAAAATAGTCTTAATGAATCACCACGGTATTTTTGAGAGTTTGTTCTAAAGAATAAAAAATTATTTTCTCCCCCTCTTCCCTCTCTTCCCCCCCTCTCTCTCTCACTTTTTACTTGATAAACCACTAGAACTAGACGGGTTTCGTTTCAAAACCTGACTGCGAAATATTACACAGATATTAGATAAACTTCTTCCGGGTTATACAATTTTTCAGCCGTATCATATTAATAGTGGTAGCGGTAGATATTTCAATACATACTGCCAAATTTAAAACAAAAGCTTGATTTTTACCTATAGCTTTTTACCGCTATAAATTGTGGAAAATTCCTGACTGTAGGGTGTGTTTATAGAAAAACAAAAAACATATTCATTGGTAAAACGGGAGAGGAAAATGAAAGATTCTACAGCAGTTCCATCACATTTTTCATTAGAAGAATGGATTAAGAATCCACTCAAAGATGTAGAAATAACAGAAGATATTTTAGAGATAGATTGGATGGAAAATTCCGAAGAAAAATCAAAATCTCTGAAGAAAATAGATGAGATTTATGAAGAAGCTGATGAATCCTATGAAATAGAATGGGTGAATGAAGAATTCACGGAACAAAGAACTTTAACCCTTAAACAAAGAAGAATTTTAGGAAACCTCTACTATCACTGGAGAACTTATAAAGACTCCAGCGGACAAGGAGGAGAAATTTACAATCACGTACCTTGTCGTACTAAAATTAGAGGACGCTCTCCAGACGTTGCATATATCACTCCACAGTTAGCACAGCATTTTGGTGATTTAGAAATATTTCCCCAGAGTTTCCCATTAATAGCAGAAGTAGCTTCACCTGCTGATTTAGCAGAAGAATTAATCGCTAAATCTCACGAGTATCTACGTTCTGGTAGCGAAGAAGTTTGGTTAATTTTACCTGAAAACCGCTGGGTTATTGTAATTACGGAAAATCAAAAACTAATATTTGGTTCTGGAGATATTGTTTATACTCAGAGACTTCTAAATGGTTTTAGTGTTGAAGTTGATGAATTATTAGGATAAAGAGTTAGGAGTTAGGAGTTAGGAGTTATGAGTTAGGAGTTAGGAGTTAGGAGTTAGGAATTAATAGGTAATTATTGAAAGTTAGAAATATTTTTGTAGAATACAGAATTTCTATATCAATATCTAAAAGGCTAAGAATATTCTCTTCTCTAATAGTTTACCAAGTGTATCTCTAAAAAAACAGGGAGCAAGATGCTCCCACTACATAATTATTATCACCTCTAATCTCTAGCTATTAATTATTAACTGTTCATTGTTCATTGTTCACTGTTCATTGTTCATTGTTCATTGTTCACTGTTCACTGTTCACTGATTTATCTAAATCCCAAAATTTCGGAAAATGCAGCTACGATATCAAGGTAAAAATTTCCCTGTACTTCACGGAATAATTGGAAATTGTCATTAGGGTTGCCAAAAAATGGTCTTAAGAACCATCCTAACTGCATACCGACAAAGCCATAAAGCAACAACCAAGACCTTAAAATAGTAGTACGAGTACCTTTACCTGTTTCGTTTTCTTGTGAAAGTAACTGCATTCCATCGTAGAGAAATTTAACTCCAAATGAACCTGTAATCACAAAAATCAATACGTTAAGTATTTTGAAAAATTGGTAAGAATCGGGTGTAGTAATCAGGAAGAATAACGTTACTGGTGCAAAGCTAAAAAGCAGTACGCTAATTACAGATACAGCGGTAAGTAATACGACAAAATGTTGTTTTAAAGTACTGCGAGAACCAAATAAAACGTTGAAGAAAAACAAAGTTGGGAAGCAAATCATTATTGATAGCAGATAGAATGCAGGAAGTTTAATAGTGCTAGTTAATGCTTGCATCCAACCATGAGAAGCACCAATAATTCCACCATAAATTGCAAAGAAAATAGAACTACAAACTAGTAGAGAATTTGTTTTGCTTTGCAATCTAATTTCTTGACTAATTTCTTGTAAAAATCCTTGTCTATCGCGCAACAAGCTCAGTAAAACGTTAAAATGTTGGTTTCCTTCAAACTGAGTCTTTTTTTCCAGCGCTTTATTTTCTTGATCCATTTTTTGTATTTATTATTATCTAATTTTTATCAGGGGTTTTTAGTGGTTTTATGAATATTGATAATGGGTAATAGGGAATAGGGAATAGGGAATAGGGGGAGGACAAGGAGAGAATAATTAAACTCCTAACTCCTAACTCCGTTTTGAAAAGTTTTGGGAACGGAAACCGACACCCCAAACTTTTCGCTAACTCCTAACTCCGTCTTGAAAAGTTTTGGGGACGGAAACCGACACCCCAAACTTTTCGCTAACTCCTAACTCTTAACTAAGTCCTAAAAGGTGAGCTAAAGATTGAATAATGCTCAGATAAAAATTTCCTTCTCTTTCTCTAAATAATGTAAAAGGTGAGGTTGGAGTTCCGAAAAAAGGTCTGAGAGTCCATCCTAATTGACTTCCCACAAAAGCATATAAAAATAACCAAGCACGCAAAATTTTACGACGGGTTTTACTATTTTCACCATCTTGCTCAAGAACTACTTTTGCAGCTTTATACAAAGAGGAAATACCAATTACTCCTGTAGCAGAAAAAATTACCACGTTCAATAAAATTAAAAATTGATAGTTCCCAGTACTCAGCATAAAAAATAAAGTAATTGGTGCAAAGCTGAAGAGTAATACGCTGGTTACTGAAACCGCAGTTAATACCAAAGCAAAATATTGAAAAAATGTTCTTTTATCACCAAAGATTATATTCGCAAAATATAAAGTTGGCAGACAAATTAACAATGTAATTAAATAAAGTGCTGGTAGCTTCACAGCAGAAGAAAAAGCCTGCATCCAGCTATGGTAAGCGCCAATAATCGCACCGTAAACTGCAAGAAACAGAGAACTACAAACTAATAAAGAAATAACTTTACTTTGTAATCTAACTCCTTCGCGAATTTCTTGGAGAAATACTTGTCGCTCTCTTAGTAAGTTGGTTAAAACAAAAAAGTATTTATTAGTGTTAGATTGTTTTTGAATCATTTATTTAAAAAGGTAATGGGTAATAGGTAATAGGTAATTTTATTCTTTAATTACTTGCTACTCGCTACTTGCTACTTCTAACTCCTAACTCCTAACTCTTAACTCCTAACTCCTCACTCGTCGTAGTCATTTCCAGAACCATATTTCCAAGCATCAATCCATCGATGCCAATAATATTGATAATTTTCTGGTAGATTTTTATTCCAAGGTTCTAACATTAGATTGATATCAAATAAAACAGAATAAACACCTAAATTAATATAGTGAATCATCCAATCTACTAAAGTTATTAATCCAACTTGAGGAATAATCTTAAAAATTAAAAGCGGATTAGCTAAACTTGTTTTGAAAAGCGTTTTTGTTAAACCTCCAAATTGCACTACGTCTTGCAAAAATGGTTTAAGTACTGGTTCACCCAGTTTTTCCATTTGAGTAAATACAACTGATAGCAATTCATTAATTTGATTGGATGCAATTTTTTGATTTATACCTACACTCATGGCTTTTTGAAATAGCCAAGTAACTGTTAAACTCGGTTGATATGGTTGTAGCAACGATAGCGATGTAGATGATAATTGATTGGTTTGTAAAGCTTCATCAACACCCAAAGTTAAACGTTTAAGATTTCGTATCATCGCTCCGAAACCACCGAAACTTAAAGGAGATTGATTTCCGCTGCTATCACCTACCGGTAGAATGCGAGAAAATGGGGTTTTTAAAGGACTTTGACGGTAAGAAGGGAAGAAACCAAATAGCGCTCGTTTAAAATTAAGCTGCTGTAGTTCGACACCTTGATATTCTGGCATCAAGCGTAGATATTCTTCAAAAAATGCCTCCAAACCCATATGCTCAGGATTTGCATCCATGTAGGTAAACATATAAGTCGTTCTACCGTCTTTCGCTGGAAAAGCTTCCCAGAAGTACTGACACTGGTTTTCAATTTCAGTGAAGGATAACAACAAATCACCGGTGTTGTTTTCCGGAAAACCGGAAGCACAAGTCCCTACAACCATACATAAAGCATCTGGTTTGACTCCCTGACGGATTTGCTGGGTGATGGGAGAAAAGTTACCCATAGCATCGATTAACAATCTGCTTTTGAACTGATTGTTTACCATTACCCCATCGGGATGTACTACAGCTTCGGTAAAAGGTGTATTCTCAAACAGCTTTCCTCCTCTCTCCAAAAATCGCTGTTTCAAAGTTTCGAGTAAATAAACCGGATATACACCGATATTAAGGACGTTTTCGACCCAAACTTCTTTACCCGAATTAAAACTTACTCTAGCTGGATTATATTCGGTGACTATGGCTTTTTCTATTTCTTCAGACGTAAGCAAATCTAATTCTAAAAGTACTTGTAATTCATGCCGAGATATGTTCCATTCTTGCTCTCTACCTCTTAAAATTCCTCTTTCAATTAACGCGACTTTTACACCTCGTGAAACCAAAGCGCAACCAATTAAAATACCTAAAGTTCCACCGGAAATAATTACATCCCAATCCAAATTATTTAAAGGTTGTTGATTTTCTTTCACTACCGCCGGAACGGTTAAATTGCCTGACTTTAAAGATGTTAAGATATTGTCTGCACGACGCAATCCTCCTAAAACATCACCAGGTAATTGCGACAGAATCTCTTGTGTTAAAGACATAATTATCACTTCCGCTAAATTATCAAAGCTATATATATTCAATTCTCTTACTTTTGGGGGGAATTATTTTGAGAATGCATTATTGAGATTGTCTGCACAAATTAAATCAATCAATTATTAGTATTATTTTTAACAAACATCCTTGACCTTGAATTTACAGAAAGTATAATTACACAAGGGTGTACGTCAATATACAGATGAATAGTTCTTTATGTAGTATTTTTCTAATACTATTTAATTTGAATGATAATAATATGATTTAACATCAGCTTTTTAGTAAGTATTTTC
>JBCBHT010000229.1:0-11936 GCA_038525335.1 Cyanobacteria bacterium J06621_15
AGGACATGAAAAATTAGGTATTTGTAGGGTGCGTTACGACGCGAGTCTAACGCACCGAAACCTATATATAATGGTGCTACGTATGTTATGTCCTTCGGACACGCTCCGCTAACAAAAATCAAATAGTAATCCTATATATTAACCTGAGTTCGGGATATTTTTTTCGTTAGTGAAATCGCAGAAAACATCGATAATCCCGGTTTAGAAAAATTTGATTTGCTTTATTTCACTATTTATAGCTGTATTTTTACTCTTTACTTACTACCTGCTACTCGCTACTTACTAAGTATTAACAGTGAATCTCTCAACCCGAATTGAGGTTATTTTAGGAACGCTTAAAACTTATAGTATTTGCAAAAGCATTTTCATTAACATGGAGTGGCTTTATGAACTCTCTGAGAGGCTGAAATGGTAAATTAGAATGCTGATTTGCTTTTTCAACAAGACTATTGATGAAAGTTGCATCTTTGGATAATCCCCATTTTTCTTGAAAATGATTAATACTTTTGCATTTCCAAACATAATTCCAAACTAACATGTAGTAAGGAGTATCTGATAATTTTAAGTCCGTGATTGGAAGATAATTAACAATACTTTGCGGTTCCATATAAATATTTCCACCTACAGCAAATACTGATAAACAAAAATCAATATCTTGGGCACAGTTCATTAAATTTTCATCTAAGTTACCTATCTTAGAGAAAATAGATGTGCGTGCTAGAAAACAATTAAAGTTTATGATTTGTGTTGGCTTACGTTTTAACAAATGCCTTACTTCATCAAAACACTCACAAATAAATAACCTTTTGTCAAATAAATCTAGACCTCCATTTTTATATTGAAATTCTAAGCTACCTCCAGCAGAATAAATTAGCTGCTTTTCTCCTTGTAAGCAAACAGGAGTAATTACCGAAGCATTCGTTTCTTGGATGCATTGTATGAGAGGATTTAACCAACCAGCACTGACTACAATGTCATTATTGATAAAAACAACATACTCAGTGTCTACGTGTTTCAAACCAATATTACGTGCTTGATTAGAAGTTACATATTTATCTGTACGTATTAAGCGAAATCCTTTGAGTTGTGATTGCTGCTCAAGATATTGTTGATGATATTTAGGTGTATAACCGTCTATGTAAATTAGTTTAAAAGGAATATCTGTGTATTTATAAATGCTTTCAAGCGACTGTTGAGTGTATTTAAAGCATTGGTGTGGCACAACTACAACTGTTACTTTCGGGTATAACATAGACTTTTCAATCAATCAATATCGAACAATTTACTTATTAAATCAACGATATCCTCTATTTGTAGAAAAAAGTATAAATTTTAGATGCTTACTTACATAAAAATGCGATTATTTAAATTTGAAATAATTTTAATGGCTAAGTAAAGATACCAGAAAAATTATAAATTTCTAAAATGTTACTACAGTAATCTGTAGTTAGTTAGAAAATTTTTAATTAAAAATTTATCTTGGAGAATTTTAAATATAGTATTTTCTTTGATTACCACTATTTTACTGATACTCAGTATTAACGAAACAGTTCTTAGTTAAAATCAAATATTTTTCAAAACTTAGGATACTCTTTTGCAAATTAATTTCTACTTTCTACTACTTTGTCAAAGATATCTCATCCGCAAACAACAATTAGGAATAATCCATAACAGATTATCCCCAACCAATAATAAATATTGTTTCATTCACATCACAAATGATACTAAAGCGTCCTTGAGCTAAAATAATAGAGCCGATACCTTTAATATTAAGACTGATGTAAATGAATCAGGTTAAGACGTTGCATTACGCAACATCTACCTTATATTTGAATTCGTAATGATGCTATAGCGTCAGGCTTATCTAATCATAATTAGAATGCATAGTTTAACAGAATCAACTGACTAATCGCTGTTAATCTTAGCTTCAATATTTGAACTTACCACCTGCTATAAAAGAAATATCTGAAAGCAGATAAATCTGATTACAAAAAAGCGAGTTTCCTTAACCAATATTTTTCACTAATTAGCGAAGTTTTAGATTACAAATGCTAACCCCAACTTCCACCACCAGAGCGTCTGTTACCTCGGTCTTCTCGGGGTCTTGCTTTATTGACCTTCATTACGCGACCCATCCATTCCGCTCCATCAAGAGCTTCAATAGCTGAACTTTCTGCGTCTTCTGATTCCATTTCGACAAAACCGAAACCTCTAGACCTGCCAGTTTCCCTATCAGTAGGTAACTGAACGCGTTTCACACTACCGTACTCAGCAAATACCTTACTAAGGTCTTCTTGAGTAACATCGTATGATAAATTTCCAACGTATATTGACATGAGACTCTCCAGAATCCAACCGTGCAGAGGGGACATCCGGAAAGCTGATTGCGACTTTTACTTAATGACAAGAACACAATTACCGAACGTACTTCTCCTGGATTATCCTACCACAACTTTTTTGCGGTTATTGGCTTATTTTCTACCAGAGAATCTGAAATATTTTCTCTTAGCTACGGAATAGAGTAATAAGTATAAAATATTGCTATGCATGTGATAGCTAAATACAATCGTTTTTTTACAATCAACTTGCTTAACTTAAGGAGCGGTAAAAAATATCCATTAAATTCAAATTAACTTTGAATCAAGGTTTCTTATAGAATTAAGTTTTTCTTACTATTCATTAGTTAAGCTATCTTGAAATGTATATTATTATCTTTTACTTTTACTTGCTTGTCTATAAATTTTTCCTTGTGAGTAAAATTCGATTGATGAACAACCAAATAATAAAATTCTTAGGCATTAATGCAATAAAAATCAGACGTTAATCAGCAACATAGCGCCATCCTTCAGGTTCGTATTCGCGTTGAATTCGTACCATCCAGTTACCTTTAGATACACAAATAGGACTATGTTCCTCATGCGATAAAACTGCACTGTCAGAGAAAATACTTAAATAAATTTGCCGTTCATCTGTATATAATTGTGCATCTCCTTCAGAAATACGATGTTTATGTCCAGTGACTTCTCCTTCAGCTAAAGTCAGGTGCGAAAGCTTTTTACCCTGTGCTTGCTCAACGGGAATTAAAATAACATCGCCTTGACGAATGGGTTTCATAATTTTACTGGTCATCGTAGTTTAATAATCAGTTTAGAATACGGTACTTATTTAAATTTTATTTTGGCACAATGCTAGATATTGGCGACAAAATTACAAAATATGGAAAATGATAAAACCATCGAGTGAAAACCCTTTATTATTCTTAGCTAGTAAGCCTAGTGGCTGGTATCACCAATATTGGTTCGGATTATTAAAAAGAGGAATAAATAAAAATGGTAGTCGCCAATTACGTCCAATATAAGTTAAAGATTGAAGTAACTGCCTTTATTGATAACCCGATTTAAACTATCTTACCTTTGAGAGGCATCATAATTGCCTTTTAATAATGAATCGGGGTCTGAAACCCTATGTAAACAGGGTTTTTAGAAAAAAAGGCATTTTATATAAAAGTTACTGCTCCTTTAGTGCAGTAGTTTAATTCACATTAATAATCAATTGTCTTCTGTTTAACTGTTTAGCCTAACAGCGATATTTTTCTTGAAATTTCCATGTCAACTCTCGTAATTGTCGAATCTCCGACCAAAGCTAAAACTATTCGTAACTACCTACCATCAGATTATCGAGTAGAAGCTTCGATGGGTCATGTACGTGACTTACCACAGTCCGCGAGTGAAATTCCCGCCGCTGTCAAGAAAGAGGAATGGGCGAAATTAGGAGTAAATGTAGAATCAAATTTTGAACCTTTATATGTAGTTCCCAAAACCAAAAAGCAAGTTGTGACCCAGCTTAAACAAGCTCTCAAGGAAGCAACTGAACTGATTTTGGCGACTGACGAAGACCGTGAAGGGGAAAGTATTAGTTGGCATTTATTCCAACTATTAAAGCCGAAAGTTCCTACCAAGCGGATGGTATTTCATGAAATTACCTCTGACGCAATAAAAAAAGCGCTGAAAAATACCCGTACTGTAGATGAACAATTAGTCCGCGCTCAAGAAACCCGAAGAATCTTAGACCGACTAGTTGGTTATACTCTCTCACCTTTATTGTGGAAGAAAATCGCTTGGGGTTTGTCTGCTGGAAGAGTACAGTCTGTAGCAGTAAGATTATTAGTCCAGCGGGAACGGGAACGTCGAGCTTTTAATCAAGGTTCCTATTGGGATTTAAAAGCGGTTTTGAGTCCTGCATCTACTACAGGAAGCAAAGACCAATCATTTAATTCCGTATTGGTTACTTTGGGAGGAACAAAAATCGCCACTGGTAGTGATTTTGACCCCGCAACCGGACAAATTACCGCCGGTCGTAAGGTTGTTCTGCTTAATGAAGAGGAAGCTGAAGCTTTAAAAGTACGGATAACCGATAAAACTTGGAAGGTTGTCAATCTTGAAGAACGTCCGGTAACTCGTAAACCTGCACCTCCATTTACTACTTCAACTCTGCAGCAGGAATCTAACCGTAAATTGCGGCTTTCTGCGAGAGATACGATGCGAGTTGCTCAAAATCTTTACGAGCAAGGGTATATCACCTATATGCGTACCGACTCCGTGCATTTGTCGGAGCAAGCAGTAACCGCTGCGAGGGAATGCGTACAAACCCTTTACGGTAAAGAATTTCTTTCTCCCCAACCCCGAAAATACGCCACAAAATCTAAAAGCGCTCAAGAAGCACATGAAGCGATTCGTCCCGCTGGTAGTAGCTTCCGTACCCCACAAGAAACCGGTTTGAGTGGTAGAGAACTACAACTGTACGATTTAATTTGGAAGCGGACTGTTGCTTGTCAGATGGCTGATGCGAAACAAACTCAAATCACCATGCATTTACAGGTAGAAGATGCAGGTTTTCGTTCTTCAGGTAAGCGAATTGATTTTCCCGGATTTTTACGTGCTTATGTTGAAGGTTCTGATGACCCGGAAGCAGCGCTAGAAGATAAGGAAGTCATTTTACCCAATCTCAAGGTTGGCGATAATCCCAACTGTAAAAAACTCGAAACAGTAAGCCACGAAACCCAACCTCCCGCTAGGTACACCGAAGCTACCTTGGTGAAAACCTTGGAAAGTGAAGGAATTGGTCGTCCCAGTACCTACGCGAGCATTATCGGTACGATTATCGATAAAGGTTACGCTCAGCTCAACAATAATGCTTTAGTTCCAACATTTACAGCTTTTGCCGTCACCAGTTTGTTGGAAACCCACTTTTCTGAAATCGTAGACCCTAGTTTTACCTCCAAAATGGAGCAAACCCTTGATGATATTTCTACCGGGGAAGCGGAATGGCTACCTTACCTGAAAAAATTCTATTTAGGGGAGCAGGGTCTGGATACCTTAGTTAAGGAACGAGAAAGCCAAATTGATATCAATACATCTAGAACAGTGGATTTGAACATTCCGGATGTCAAAATCCGTATTGGTAAATTTGGTGCTTATTTAGAAGCAGAAAACGGTGATGAGGTAGTTACAGCTTCTATTCCTAGGGATTTAACCCCAGCCGACCTCGACCCGGAAAAGGTCGAAAAAATACTCAAGCAAAAAACTGAGGGACCCGACCAAGTTGGTATTCATCCAGAAACCGCACAGCCGATTTTTATGCTGATTGGTCCTTACGGTCCTTACGTACAACTGGGAGAAAAATCTGAGGAAAATCCGAAACCAAAACAAGCTTCACTACCCAAAAAGGTCAATCCAGAAGATGTAACGGTGGAAATGGCTGTTGGTTTATTAGCGCTGCCAAGAAAGCTAGGAGAACATCCCGAAACTGGTGCTAGCATCCAAGCTAATTTGGGGCGTTTCGGACCTTATGTGGTTCATAATGCTAAAGATGGTAAAGATTACCGTTCCTTAAAAGCGGGTGATGATGTACTTACAGTTACCTTTGAAAGAGCAATGGAATTGTTGTCCGAACCTAAAAAAGGACGGGGTAGCAGAAGTAAAACCAAAAAGCCATTACGGGAATTAGGCTCTCATCCAGACACTGAAGAACCAGTAAATATCTACGAAGGACCCTATGGAAATTACATTAAGCATGGTAAAACCAATGTTGGTATTCCAGAAGGTGAAACTGTAGAAAGCATCACTTTAGAGAAAGCGCTGGAATTATTGGCTAGTAAAGCACCAAAAGGTAAATCAACTCGAAAAACAACTAAATCTAAGACTTCGAGTACTAAGAAATCTTCCAGTACTAAATCTTCCAGCACCAAATCTTCTAGTGCTAAATCTAAGAAGAAAACTGAAAAAGTTGATTGAAGTTACTTTGAACAGTACCCTTTGTAGTCCGGATGTTTATGTTCTTCCTTCCGGACTATTAGTTTTTAACTATTGGTTGATAATATAAGATTCCAAAATACTTCTTAAGAAGTTCGATGCTCACCTACCCATGGCGAATGTGATAACCTAAAATAATAAAGGGAGAAATCACAGTTATCGATAATTACTTGCTCCCCGGTATAGGGGAGTTGGGATTAAACTATTTATCAACCAGCGGTGCTGTTTTTACTTTATTTTCTCCGTAGTCGATAGTTGACTTTGAGTTAGTATCTCAGGAGCGTTCAGTTAAATGGATTATATCGAAAAGGTGCTCGAAAAGCTTAAGGAATTAGCACGCGAGCTGATTGATGCCCTTTTAGGGCCAGAAGCTGAGCCAGAAGCGGAATTAATTCCAATTCCTGTAGATGGACGTTCTCGTCGTGGTAGATAGCTTGAGTGCTAGGGAAGCCAACAAAGCTTCTTTGAGCATTTTAGTGCTGCACGGACCGAATCTAAACTTACTGGGACTGCGAGAACCAGAAATTTACGGTTCACTTAGTTTGGATGACATTAATCGTTTATTAGTAGAAGAAGGACGGTCTTTGTCAGCTGACATATTTGCCGTGCAGTCTAATCATGAAGGAGCTTTAGTTGATGCAGTTCATGATGCATTTCTCAAGCATCAGGGAATTATTATTAATGCTGGGGCTTATACCCATACAAGTGTAGCACTGCGGGATGCTATAGCCGGTGTCAATCTACCTACTGTAGAAGTACATTTGAGTAATATATATCGCAGAGAAGAATTTAGGCATCATTCGTATATTGCACCAGTAGCTATTGGTCAAATTAGCGGCTTTGGCGCGAAAAGCTATCTTCTTGGATTGCAGGCTTTAGTGTATCACTTGAGAAAATCTTGAAATACACTTTAAATATAATTAATTTATCTGGTTAAGTTATCAAATTTTTAGGAAGAAAACAGGGAAATAGTCAGTGTAAGCTAGGTCTGAAATCATAATTACCTGCTGAGAATCTTTCTCAAAAACTAAGTAAATTATTTAATAATTTAAGTAGACACCAATGTAAAATGTAATTTTTCTTATTTTACCACTGCTTAATTTCAAACAAAAATATTTTGTATAGCGCTAATAATTATTGTATTGACATTAATTGTTTGAATAAGATTTTTCAATAATATCTTTATATACTTTCTACCTCTACAGATAGACTTTATTGAAAAAAAATTCATATTATCCAGAATTATTGTTTGTGGAAATGGTAGTTATAGCATTATGAGATAACTAAATAGCTTTTTATTAGCTTTTTACAAACTGTATGCGCTATTCACTTACAAACAGAATTCGGGGTGCTTTGGTAGGAGCTTTGGTTGGACAAAGCTTGGCTACCGCAAAAGAAGAACCGCTGTATTGTAAAGCAGCGGTGCAAGGTATTTACAGCTTGTTACAGTTCAATGGTGGATTTAATTTAGAGGAATATAATCTTAAATTTCAACGACAAAATTGGGATTTGGACGTAGCAGATGACTTGATGTTATTGAATTTGATTTTGGCAACTTTACCCATAGCGTTGTTTTTCCACGAAAATCATCTCAAACTTCGAGAAAACCTGCTTTTAGCTATTCAAGATTTCAACAACCCCTTGATTAGAGATGGAGTATTAAGCGTATGCTATCTTATCGCTCAGTCCTTGAACGAAAAAATTAATCCAAATACGCTGGTTTCAGAAATTACTTATTTTATTGGCGAAACTACGACCGAATTACCAAAAAAAATACAACAAGTCAATAATCTAATAGCTGAAAATGCAGGATATTTTGAATTACAAAATTGCTTGGATAAAGAAAATAGTATAAGTAATATTGTTGCTGTAGCTTTTTACTGCTTTGTAAGTAGTAAAGAAGATTTTCGGCTTACTTGTTTGCGAGCCATTAAAAATCAACGTAATTCAAAGGTTTGCGGTGCAATTGCGGGTGCAATTTCCGGGGCTTATAACGGTATGACTGGTATACCCATAACTTGGCACTTAGGTTTAGATGAGGCAAAATTAGCACAATGGGAACTAACTAGCTTTTCCCAAGTGGTAAAATTAGCTGATGCACTTATGACCCTCTGGTCAGGTGCATATTATGCATTATCACAACCAATAGATATACAGGAGGTTGAACAGGAGTTAGAACCAGAACTTTCTCCATTGGAGGCTATCGCAGCCCCAAATATTATTCGTTTACGTTAGCTATATTTATAGTTGAATTAATTTTTTTAATCAATTGTTGAATTTTTGCACACCCCCTGCATGTTTACATAATTAAGATAGTTAATTTTTTTTGACCGAAAAACTATACTTAGTACGGAGTAAACCCAGGATTTACATTAAATGGTAACTATGATGGCAGCTTTGAAGCTTGAAACTTCTGTTCAGAATTGTCTGATATTGAACCATTCTTATAGACAACTGTGGTCATAGGTAATGAAAACGCAGCCATTTTTTAAGTCCTTGACTCAAGTAAAAACTATATGGGGACGAAGATACAAAGCACTGCGTCGCTTGTATGTATCTAAAACAACTGATAAAAATCGGTATAACAAATCCTTCCGCTCCAGTTCAATGGTAAAGTCGGCTAAAGGTAAATGTGGTATTTACGCAGCTTGCTGGGGCTGGATTCCTCAGCATTCTTCTGTTGTGTTTACGATTGCTTTGATTACTATTACAGGAGTAATGGGACATAAGCTATATAGTCAACCGCAGTTGCAAGAAGGAGCCATCGCTCGCGAGACAATTGTTGCTCCTTATACCGCTACAGTAGAAGATAAGCAAAAAACAGAATTGCTTCGCGAAGCTGCGAAAGAGAATTCTCGGCAATGGTGGATGGTTGATAAGCGAGTTAACGAAGCAGTTGAGCAGAATCTAGAACAATTGCTGCAACAAGGAAATGAAATTCGCAAAACAGCCGGTAATTTCCCGTTTTTTGATACTGATTTACTAAGTATTTCAACGCAAAAATATTTGCGTTCTGCCTCCGAAGAAGAATGGAAGCAATTAAAGGTTGCTTTGCAATCAGGGAATCAAAATGTTGCCAGGGGTCAAAAACCTAAACCTTTAGATGTAGCGAATACAACTGATAGCGCTCAAAACGCTCAAGCAATTGATGCAATTACTCAAGACCCAAATTTTAAACAGTCATTAAACCAATTACAGCTGTATCGTGCTGAAACTTCTCTCACAAATTTGCGATCGCTAATCAGGAAGATAGAGTCTAAGCGAAAACTCTATACTCAAGCTCAAGCAAAGCTTGCGGAAGTAAGCAACCTGAAGCCTGCTGCAACAGTATACAACGACAGTAGTGTACTTGACTTCAGTGATGAATCATGGTCAAAAATTCAAATGGGTATATTGCAAAGTGCCCAGTTAATCTTAGCTCAAGGGATTCATCCGGGATTACCTTCGGAAAATTTAGAGTACGTAATTAACCTGCATCTACAAAAATCAGAATCATTGGTACCCAAAGATAGTAAATTTTGGGCGACTAAATTATTATTAAATATTCTACAGCCGAATCTCAAGAAAGACGAACAGCAAACAGAACTACAAGCTTTAGAAGCAGCAGCTAAGATACCAGCAGTAATGGTTCAGGTTGATAAAAGCCAGGTAATCGTCAAAAAAGGACAGGAAATAACACCCTGGAACTTAGCGGTATTAGAACATTATCGTTTAATTCGTAGGGAAGTTAACTGGTTGGGTCTAAGCTTGCTGGGAAGTGCTGTTGCAGTAGCTATCGGTATTTATGCTTTAGTAGAGAAGCGTTTAAAAATTAGATTGCGTCAAAGCGATAGACTATTAGTATTGTTGTTGACCTTATCTTGTCCATCACTATTAGTTTTTGGCATACCTTTCACAACTTGGAGTGCAGTAGGCTTGCTTTTAGGCAGTTTTTACGGACCTAGTTTAGGTATCACAGTTGTGGGATTGCTGACTGCATTATTATTACCGATGGGTTTAGACGTTGGGAAAACGGCAATTGTAGCCGGTGCAGCAGGAGGTATTCTTGGTAGCTGCATGGCTCAAAGACTGCGTTCTCGTGAGGAATTAGCAGTGTTGGGATTTGGAATTTCTTTGACTGAAGGCGGTGTTTATTTATTATTAAAGGTATTGCTGGGTACTGCATTTACACCAACCTCTTATCTTGTTTTCCAAGAAGCGGGATTATTAGCATTATCCGGTTTAGGTTGGAGTATCATCGCTTTGGGGTTAAGTCCTTATCTGGAAAAGCTATTTGACTTAGTAACTCCCATACGATTAGCAGAACTAGCTTCTCCAAATCGTCCCTTACTAAAACGGCTTGCAACCGAGGCTCCAGGAACATTTCAACATACATTGTTTGTCGCGACCCTTGCCGAAGCTGCTGCAAAAGAGCTTAAATGTAACGTCGAGTTGGTTAGAGCGGGGACATTATACCATGATGTGGGTAAAATGCACGACCCAATGGGATTTATTGAAAATCAAATGGGGGGACCGAATAAGCATGAAACAGAAATCAACGACCCTTGGATAAGTGCTGATATCATTAAAAAGCATGTAAGTGCAGGGTTAGCTATGGCAAGGAAACATAGTTTACCCACAGCGATACAGGCATTTATTCCAGAGCATCAAGGGACAATGCAGATTGCTTACTTTTATCATCAAGCTCAGCAATTAGCCAAAGACGACCCAAACTTAGAGATAAAAGACGAAGACTTTCGTTACGACGGTCCAACTCCACAATCACGAGAAACAGCCATTGTGATGTTAGCCGATTCTTGTGAAGCAGCATTGCGTTCGTTAAGAGATGCCACTCCAGAAAAAGCCTTGAATATGGTTAATAATATTCTACGGGCAAGATGGAAAGATAATCAACTCTTAGATTCCGGCTTAACACGTCAAGAAATGTCAAAAATTGCTGAAATCTTCGTTACAGTCTGGCAGCAATTCCATCACAAGCGAATAGCTTATCCTAAATTACAAGCTAGGAAGTAAGGGAATTGAGAATAGGAAATTGGGCATTGTAGAGACGCGTTAGCGAAGCGTGCCCGAAGGGCATTACATCGCGTCTTAAAATAGTTTGGAGAATAACGCAACGCATCAAAAAACGTTAGTTAATAATACTATTGTCGCAAGCAAATATTAAATGCCATCTTGGAACAACAATATTCTAGGGTGCTTTTTATATGAGCAAAAATAATCAACGTCCTCGCGACTACGATGTTGTTCTTGGAGGAAATAATCCACCACCTATTAATGGTGTTGTTTTAGGTGGAATTGAAGGATTAAAAAGACGTTTGGAAACTGGAAATACACAGCAGCGAGTTGATTGTTTAGCTGATGCTGTTAAATATGGTAATAAGGGGATTGATTTATTAATTAATGCTTTGGAAGATTCAGAAATACGGATTAGAGCTAAAGCTTTTGAAATTTTAAAAAATCAAGATTCTGAAAAAGTACAGCAGATAGTTAAGAAGGGAATTCTGCTGAGAAAGGGAGATAAATTATATTCTGTTTATGAATCAATAATAGACTATAACGATTATTGCTACGATTTAATTGATTACATAGATTCTGAAGATGACTATTACGACTTTGAGGGCAATT
>JBCBHT010000230.1:0-11890 GCA_038525335.1 Cyanobacteria bacterium J06621_15
TGGGGGACTTTGAAAACTCTTTTTCCCCCAAGATTGGGGGTTAGGGGGCTTTTAGGTGAGGATGTGACTAAATTCGAGACTTATGTGTACACCGTAGCCGATGTTTTGGAGAGGGGTGTCCGCAGAACGGGGTGAGGTAACAACTATTGGAATCGACTAAAACTATATAAAAATAATTCCTATATCTCCTACAAAAACAAAAAATGCTCCAGTATTTCAACTACCAGAGCATTCCTATTAATAGTTATTCAGTTTCACATCAACATAAGCACCAGAACAAATTGACTTAGAAATTAGCAGCTAGTAAGGAACTAAGAAACATAAAATGTCAAATCTCCTAACTCCTAACTCCTAACTCCTAACTCCTAACTCCTAACTCCTAACTCCTAACTATCTATCCTGTCTTTCTTTTTGCGAAAACTGCATGTGAATAGTTTTTGCTTGTTCGCTATCAGGAGCGACTGCAGTGATTAAGTAGTTAATTAAGCTTTCAGTGAAAGGAACCCGTAAGTGGAAGGTACCATCTTGCTTAACTTTTATCTTGTGTCCATCAATGGTCACTGTGGAACCGGGTTCGGTAGCACCGTGAATAATTAATTCTGCATCCGCTTCAAACCAGAAGTCTTTGTGGGGACGACTAAATACCCGAATGACCGGAGAACGAGATACTAACAACCACTCTTTATCTTGGGTGAGATAGCCGATTTCGGTGATGTAGTCTCTATCTGGGTTAGGTATAGCTACATAACGATGATTGACCGTTTCTTCGCACTCGTACTGTTGTACTAGTTTAGCGTTTTGGTAGCTGAGGTCAATATCGGTGGTGTCGTAAAGTCGCAATACTAATTGAGCAGCACCTCTTTCTTTCATTGCTTCTCTATCAGCAGCAGCAATATTCCAAGAAGCATAAGCCCATTTTGGCGTGCGATTGGCTAATAGTATATTGCTTTCACCGGGTACAACTGTAGCTCCATTATTGTGAATACCGTAAATTTTATCCCAGTCGGTGTCTCCTTGGTCGGAGTCCTGGTTGGATGTCCGAATCATGGTATCAATTTCAGCTTGGTTTGCAACTTCATCTAAAGCTACATCTTCGCTAAAGGATACTTGAGCAGCAGAAGTTTCGCTGTCTTGCTCTTGGGTTTGTTCGTCGTTATTGGTGTTAATTTGAGAACCAAGTGCAAATGCTCCAACAGCGGCTCCTCCAGCTAATACCGCACCTGTTGCTGGTGCTGAAGTATCTTCTGATTCTGCTGTTGATGAAACGCCAAATTGAGCAATTTCTTCTTGAGAAATGGTTTCTTCTGGGGTAGCAGGTTGTTGATTTGCTTGAGTTACCCAAACGTTTGGTAAACCATCGTTTGCTGGTTGCTCTTGTGGTGCTTCTGTTTGAGTTTCTGCTAGCTGCTGGTCTTGATTGGTGATGCTAACTTCTGGTAAATCGGGTATTTCGGCAACTTCTGATGTTTGAGCAGTATCGGTTGTATCTGTATCGGTTGCATCAGATGTATTTTTTCTAAACCGATTCAAGAACCATCCGCTACCTAAACCAGTATTACCCGATTCATTATTTTGTGTTTCTGCGGTTGATTGCTGTTCTACATCCTGAGTTTCTTCAGTTTTATCACTGTCTTCGGATGTATCAGCATTGTCACGATTGAAGAATTTAGAACCAATTGCTGCTGCTCCTGCTGCCAAACCGGCTCCTGCTGCTGCTCCACCTAAAGAAAAAGATGATTTTTCTTCTTCCTGGTCTGTAGATGATTCTTCAGTTTGTGGAGTCCCCCATAGTGAAGAAGGTGAGGTTAAATCGTTATTTTCTGTATTCTCTTCTTCACGATTTAATAAACTCGAATCACTATTTGGGGTACTACCCAAGTTAAAAGATGATTCTTCCTCTTGTGTTGATGGTTGTTCGGTTTGCGGGGTTCCCCACAATGAAGAAGGTGAAGTTAAGTCGTTTTCGGTATTGCTGTTTTCTTCATTTAAGGAATCCGAACCACTATTTGCTTCTCCTGTTTGGGTGCTGTCCCAAACATCTGGTAGTTGAGGATACGAAACAGTTCCCTGTATTTGCTCCGATTCATCTTCTGTTGATTGGGGAGTTTCTGGAGCTTCTTTTTTACCAGCAAATTGTGATTTGATTCTCTGAGCGCCAGCACCTGCGGCTGCTGCTGCACCAGCGACACCAGTACCAAGAGCAAAATTACCTAGAAAATTACTTGTGGAAGCAGATGGTAATTCTTCTTGAGGAACGGTATTACTATCTAAATTATTTTCTGATGGTGTATCCGAAACAACTGGCTCTGTTGTTGGTGGTGCTTCTACATCATCAAGAGGAGTATTAATTCGCGGTAGTGAAGGATAGGAACTGCTAACCACAGCAGCTGGTGCTTCTAAATCCAGACTCGTATCTGGAATATCGGGTTGCTCTAAATCTGGTGCTTCGATATCTAATCCGGTACCAGAAATATTCGGTTGTTCTGAATCTACTGTATCTAATCGTAATTCGGGAGAAGTTTCGGCTAAATCTAAATTATTGCGAGTTTCGGGTTCATCTTCATTATTATCTTTAGAAGAAAGCGCTGCGGCTCCTACTGCTCCCAACCCTGCAATTCCTGCTGCAATTCCTGCTGTATTAATTCCTGCTGCTGTATTGGGAGGTTCTGCTGCTGTATTAATTCCTGCATTCGCTTCAACAGAAGTATTTGCGACGGGTTCGGGTTCTTTAACCGGACCAGTATTTGTAGAAGTGGGAGTAAAGGGGGGAGGAGAATCTTCTGGTAATACACCGCGAGCGACGGTATCATCCTCTTGAGACTTGCGTCTTCCCAACAACCACCACAGTGCCAATGCACCAATCACAGCAGCGGGTAATAAAATCCACCACCAAGGGATTGTACCTTCACCTGTTTCGGCAGAAATACCTGTGTTATCAGGTAAAAGTGCTGTAGTGTTACCACCATCGGAAGCGGATGTATTGGTAGCTGCTCCTACTTCTGGGTTTGCTGCACCATTAGCACCATTAGCATTATTAGCTGTTTCATTTCCACTACCTGCTGCTGTACCGTCAGCATTTACTCCTGGGGTTGCTCCTGGGGTTGCTCCGGGAGTTTCTTCTGTGGTCGCTCCAGGAGTTGCTGTAGCGTTAGGAGCATTACCCGAAAGTGCTTGAGAAACAGCGGCTGCTACTGCTACAGATTCTGCTTTTCTAGCTACTTGTAAAGCTTCCCGTCCCGGTTCTGCGGTTGCGAAACCAACAAAATTTTGAACTGCTTCGGAAGGATTTTCTCTGTAGACGTAAACCAGTGGTTGTGAGTAAGGATATCTAGAGTCGTCGGGTAAAGTTTTATGCATACTTAAAATACGCACTTCATCACCCAAATTCTCTACTTGATTGGCTAACACAAAACCAATGCCGTCATCACCCAACTGCTTGATAACTTCTGCTGGGTCGTCGCTATCCAATTGAGTTGCAGTAGAACCAGTTTTAAATCTACCTCTGAAAAGCGGATAGTTTTTAAAGGCTTCGCGAGTATCGCTAAAATCGGGTCGGTCAATGACTCGAATTTCTTTGTCAGGACCGCCAACTTCCGACCAGTTAGTGATTTCTCCGGTATAAATTTTAGTAAATAACCGATTATCCAAATCCCTTTTAAAAGGATTATCCTTACCAACAACTATCGCAATTTTTTCCCGACGCAAACGTTGCTGCTCAAAGCCAAGTTTTTCTAGCTGTTCTGGGCTTAAACCGCGTCCGATTGCTGCAATATCTATTGTCCTTTCTTTCAAAGCTTTGAGCGCTTCATCGGTTCCATTAGTCGCAAGCTCAACGTTAGTACCGGAATATTCTTTCTCGAACCGTTCCTTTAATGCTTCATTAGCTCTAGTCATACTAGTAGAACCATCAACCTTAATTTTGGTTCCATTCGGTACCGCAGTTGGAAGCGGAAAAGATGGAGTTTCGGTTGGTGATTGCGCTAGTACATAGTCCGATTTGAATAAATTTGTCATCATCGGCGTTGATGCTAACGCCAATAATAAAACTAGGCGAACTATTGGATTTGTGTTCTTTTCTTTATGCCACATAATGCCCCATTTACTTACTAGAGGAAACAACTTGCCGGGAGCAATGTTGAAAATTATCTTTATTGTTTGAATTTATGTGGAGGAGACGCGGTAGCAACATATCCGTGCTATGTTGTTGTTAGGCTTTTAGAGATACCTTATTTATAGACATTGATTGAGTCAACTCTACCGTGCCCAGGCACATTAATGAACTCGTGTTTATATTTTCTTAAAGTATCCTGAGCTACTCACACCACATAAATTCAAACATTAATTAATCTATCTATAGAAGTATTTCAATACTTAAATTCAAAATTATTTCTGATAATAAACCCTCAATAACATTACAGATTTTAAGTGTTTGCAATTCTTGACATAATCAAGGTTTATACCGCGATTATGGCAAAAATTTACTTAAGGTTAAGTTACCATTAGCAAACAAATAATACCAGTTGTCTGAACTACACCAATAATCAATAGGGTTAGGTGAGAAGATAATAACAAATTAGGGATTTTTTAACAATTTAAAGGGAGTAGGAAGTAGTTACTCCTTTTCTGGTGAAAGATTACCTGAAGAATCGAGGGGGAGTGAGAGAGGGAGGGAGTGAGGGATAAATTTTGATTAAAAATCTCTAGGAGTGGAAGGGAGTAGGAGTAAAAACTTTTAGACTCATCCCTACTTAGAGTGCTTAAAAAACTTAAAAAAAGGGAATGGGGAACAGGGGATAGGGATAAAAGAATTATTCATAATTAAAATTAACTGATACAGCTAATTTATGTAAATTTAGCAAGGGTTTCATGCTTTTACTTCAAGCTCCCACTATATTAGGTGCTGAAAATCAACTTTTATATTTTACTCTTAGCGGTCTTTCCATTAATTCCGACGGGTTGCACAGAGGTTATTAATAATATCTTCCTAGGCTTAGAAGGCAAATAGATTATCACAACTAATAGGAAAAACCCCTATTTATAAGTGGTTTAAATTTCGTACAAATAGGTTTTGCAACAATAATTTTTACTTCAAAACCCAGGTTTTTGACCTGGGCTTGCAGTTTGCTTGAGTTGGCATTGAGAGACTATTATTAAACGCGATATTCATCCTTCTAAATTATTTATTCTTAGAATAATCGCCTTCATAAGGCTGTACTCCAGATTTGGGATAGTCGTCATCGCTAGGGCTAAAAATTCTATTGACTCCGTTAGTTATAAAGTTAATAAGTTTTTGCGGAATTTCTACAATTAATTTAATTATTTGCTCAATTTTTGATGTGTTAGACACAGTGAATTCTCCATTTTGATTAATCAAGAATAGATTCAAAATTTTAAATTTAATTCTGTCAGCCTTTTATAGGCTCTATTGTAAGTTTATATCTAAGTTTATAGAAATATTTTGAGGAACTTGTGAGGAAGAAGGAGTGGGATGGGCTACTTCCCAATGGTAAATCTCTTAACCCAAACTAAGGTTAACTAAGTAAGTCGGCAGAAATAAACTGAACTGTGTAACAGATTATAAATAACCATTAAACCCTTACTCATACTTTCTTCTCCTTTATCGTAATTAAGATTTTCAACGCTGACTACTTATAATAACTATTAGTTGCGAGAAAGAATATAAACTTTAGAATTGCTATAATTTTAATTATCAAAGGTTAATCCATTAGATTAATTAACTTTAACCATTTAAAAGACAAAATAAAAAAATAAATTCTTATGCTTAGCAAAATTTTAGTCGCGATTGACGATTCCGATATGACTCAACATGTTGTAGATGAAGCTGTATTTTTAGCAAAAGCAACGGGTGGAAGTTTAATGTTTCTACACGTTATATCTTTGTATGATAATGAGCCATATTTTGACCCTTTGTTTATGCAACCAACTATTCTTAATGCAGAGCTACAAAACGAAGCCTATAAAAAGAATTTGAGCATCTGGGAAGAGTTTAAGCAAGGTAAAGAAAGTTGGCTGCGTTTGTTCTGTGAATCAGCAATTGCTTCTGGTGTAAAAGCTGAATTTACTCTGAATGTAGGAGAACCTAGTAGAAGAATTTGCGATTTTTCTCGTAGTTGGAATGCTGATGTAATTGTAATTGGTCGTCGAGGTCATCGTGGTTTAAGTGAAATGTTTTTGGGTAGCGTTAGTAATTATGTAGTGCATCATGCATCTTGTTCTGTTTTCACGGTTCAAGGAACGAATTCTTCAACTACAAATGTTTCAAGGTCGGTCGAGAAAGTTAACGAAAATTGCTAGGGGAAACATCGGTAGCATTGGTATTAAACAAATTAGCCATTGATTCAGGTTTAACGGTGCTGTTTCAAACAACAAGTTCATTAAATGACTTTGGCTGAATAGGATTTGTAAAATAACAGCACCAATAATTCCCACTATCAGAATTGGTGCATTTGTAATTGATGTAGATTTTCGACCTATATAGTTGAGCAAGCTAATCCCCAATTGACTAATGCTTAAGAGATAAATAATACGAGCTGCGACGAGAGCTTGAATTGCCATTGTCCGAGCAACTGCAATATCTCCGGTAGTCGATTTAGCCCATTCAAATAAACCAAAAATCAGAATCCAATTAAATAACGAAACTATCAAAATTCGGCGTAATAGTTGACCGGTGATTAATGGTTCTTTGGGATTGCGGGGAGGTTGTTGCATTAAGCTGTTTGATTTAGGTTCAAAAGCTAAAGGAACGGTCATGGTGAGAGAATTAATCATGTTTAACCAAAGTACTTGTAGCGAAAGAATCGGTAAATCTCTTGCTAACAAAGCGCTGATTAAAATGGTCATGGATTCACCACCATTAACTGGTAAAAGAAACGCAATTGCTTTTCTCAAATTTTGATAAACGGTACGTCCTTCTTCCACAGCGGCTTCAATTGAAGCAAAGTTATCGTCAGTAAGCAGCATGTCAGCAGCTTCTCGCGCTACTTCAGTTCCCCCTTTCCCCATAGCAATACCAATATCAGCTTGCTTTAAGGCTGGAGCGTCATTCACTCCATCCCCCGTCATGGCTACGATTTCTCCTTTAGACTGCAATGCTTCTACTAATTGCAATTTTTGAGCGGGAGCTACTCTCGCAAATACATCTCCATCTTCAACAGCTTGACTAAGTTTATGCTCGTTTATATTTGCTAAATCTCTTCCCTCAAATGCTAGTACTTGCTCACCCTTTTTTATACCCATGCGTTGAGCAATTGAACGAGCAGTTAAAACATGGTCGCCGGTAATCATTTTTACATTAATTCCAGCAGATTGACAGGCATGGACGGCGGCTATAGCTTCCGGTCGGGGTGGGTCAATCATCCCTTGTAATCCCAGAAAAATTAATCCGGTTTCAATATCATCATGGTCTATAGAATGCTGATGGTAATTTACTACCTTATGAGCAAAAGCAAGTACTCGTAATCCTTTCTCTGTCATTATTTTAACTGCTTTTTCAATTTGCGATTTTTCTGTAGAAATAAACTCTCCCTCCGGATTCATCATCTCAGAACAGCGGCTTAATATTGCTTCCACCGACCCTTTAACATAAATTTTTCGGGGATAGACATCATGTAAAGTTGCCATATATTGATACTGAGACTCAAAAGGTATGGAATCCAACCGTGGCATTGAAGCACTTAACTCAAACTGATTAAAACCAGCTTTAGTAGCAGCCGTTATTAATGCTCCTTCGGTAGGGTCTCCCACAACCGACCAATTATCTTGTGTATGCTTTAATTGAGAGTCATTGCAAAGTACTCCAGCCATCAGACATTCTTCTAAAACTGGAGGTAAAAAGTTGTTTTCAAACGGACTTTCGATATCACCTTTGGGGCTATAACCACTACCACTAACTTGATAATGCTGTCCACCAGAGTAAATAGCCTGAACCGTCATTTGATTTTCGGTCAGAGTTCCGGTTTTGTCAGAACAAATCACCGTCGCACTTCCGAGAGCTTCAACGGCTGGAAGTTTACGAATAATAGCATTACGTCTAGCCATGCGGTTTACACCTATAGCTAAAGTAATAGTAACTACTGCTGGTAACCCTTCAGGAATCGCACTGACTGCTAGAGCAACAGCAGCCTCAAACATGTAAATCCAGGACTCACCCTGTCCTAATCCAATCGCGAAAGTCAGGGTTGCCAGAGTCAAAATCACGTAAAGTAGAGTACGGCTGAACTTCTCAAACTTGCGGGTTAGGGGAGTATTGAGGCTAACTCGTCGTTCCATTGATTGAGAAATCTTTCCTACTTCCGTTGCATCTGCTGTAGCGACAACAATTCCCGTACCCTGACCAAAAGTGACAAAACTTCCAGCGTAGGACATATTTATGCGTTCTGCCAAGGTCGTATCCTGCGATAAGACTTGAACAGATTTCTCAACTGGAACCGATTCCCCCGTCAATGCAGATTCATCAACCTGCAAATTGCGGGCTTTTAACAGTCTCAAATCGGCTGGAACTTTATCACCCGATGCGAGCAGAACCACATCTCCCGGTACTAAATCTCGCGAAGGTATTCGCAGAGTTTGTCCTTCTCGGATTACTATAGCTTCTGTGGTGACTGCTTTTGCCAGAGATGCTATCGCACCCTCAGCTTTTGCTTCTTGGATGTACCCAATTGTGGCATTAATAAACGTTACTCCCCAGATGACGGCTGCGTTAGTCCAAGAACCTAAAACTGCTTTGACCGCTCCTGCAACTAATAGAATGTATAAGAGTGGTTGATGAAACTGCAATAGGAATCTTAACCAGGAAGGCTTTCCAGGTTTTACAGGTAGTTCATTCCAGCCATGTGTTTCGTAGCGAATTGCAACTTCCTCTGCCGTTAAACCCTTTTCTAAATCGCTATTAAAAAATTCAACTGCTGACAGAGCAGACATTTCATGATATTTCCTATCATGAGAAGAAGGAGACTTAACTTGATTTTGCACCATATCTTTCAATAAACCATCCAGGTTTTTCTACTCCTATAAATTGATGCTAGCTCATACCACATCTTACGTTCATAGAATCTACGCATCGCAGTCATAAGAAGAGTTAGGAGTAAGAGTAATCAATTTGATATCTTGACCAATGTTGAAAACCCAGTTTCTTGTTGTAAAAGGATGGTTTTCTCGTTACAAAATCACAAATAAACCGGGTTTCTGATTACTTATAAAAAATTGAGAATAAGAGAAAAGTATCTGGTGCTTTATTACCGCTACTACACAGGCAAGTTATTTTACTTATTATTCCCACAGATATGATAACTGCTTAACCGAACATAATATTACTCATCATCATTCAACCAGATGAAGCCAAACACCTTCCTCAATTTTCTTCGTAATAGAATATATTGTATCTATCTTATTTTCAAAAGAATAAATCAAGATACTGCAAAATACCCACAATCTAGATGGTGGTTACGACGTAATATTAATTCCGGTTTAAAAACATTATTTTTCGTGCGTATAATCCAACTTACTACTAAAAATTAAAATATCTTACAGAGCAGAATCAAAAATTTGTTGTGCTGTAAGTTTTAAATCGGGAAATAAGGGAGATATTATTGATTGATTACCTTGAAATTGAGTAGTTTGATATTCGCCATCAACAAGTTCACAAATAGTGATAGTTTGCTGCTTGGGGTTGCCAATAAACCGTTTACCACCCAAAGCTGCATAGTCAACAATCCAATATTCGGGGATACCCATTTCCTCATAATCCCCAAACTTGTCGTGATAATCATCTCGCCAATTATTACTAACAACCTCAACTACTAAAGGAATCGATTTAGCATGAGTCAATATAGATTGTTTTTTCCATAAAGGTTCATTGACCAGATTATCATGATTAACTAACAAAATATCTGGACAATAAGTTGAGTCATTGTCAGAAGTTTTGACAAGTCCAGTTTTAGGCATACGAAAAGGTAATCCCTTCTGTAAATAAACTAGAGCTATCTGTCCAACTAAAAAGCCAATTACATTTTCATGTTCGCCATTAGGTGGTGGCATTTCGACAATTAACCCTTTGTGCAATTCGTAGCGTATCCCATTATCAGGATACCATTCAATGAATTCCTCAAAAGTTGTTAGTTTATTTATTGCTTGAGCCATACAATTTTAGTTAGTAGGTTGGGTTAGACAGGAAAATAAATTTAATAATAACAAGAATATTTAGTATCCTGTCGTAACCTAACATCAAGTTATTCGATAAATCCAAATATCCGCGAAAATTCACAATAAAAATGTAGTGTCACGACGCAATATTAATTGCAGATTTAAACTTATCAATCAATTGGTGCGTGACGGTAAACTGATAATTATTTGCTTATATTTGATTGTTTATCGTCGTCACCGTCACGCTTTCTACAATTGCCAAATACCCACAGTCTAGGTGTTGGGTTACGACGCAATATCAATTTCGAGTTAATAACTATTATTCTTCATGCGTCTAACCCAACCTACAATTTAAACACCAACTTTAGATTCTTGATATGTAGGAAAATCTGTATAACCTTCAGCCCCAGATGAATACCAAATCGCTGGTTTTGGGTCGGGATTTAATTCCCAATTGTTAGCAAAACGGTCTACTAAATCGGGATTGCTAATAAATGGTCTGCCAAAAGCAATTAAATCACCATTACCAGCAGCAACAGCTTTTTCAGCGCTTTCTTTGTCGTAACCGCAATTACCGATTAAAGTACCGCTATATATTTTTCTCAATTCAGCTAAAGTCATTGGTTCACCTAGTTCGTGAAAACCAAAACCCAAACCGTCCATCACGTGCAGATAACCCAATTTATATTTATTTAACTGCTCGATGACATAGGTAAAAGTTTCTCGATAATCTGGCGAACCCATATCGTTATAATTACCGTTGGGTGAAAGTCTTACTCCTACCCTTCCCGCGTCCCATACGGTAAGAATCGATTCGACAATTTCTTTGAGAAACCGATAGCGATTTTCTACACTACCACCATATTTATCGGTACGGTGATTGGTTTTAGATTGCAAAAATTCATCGATAATATAGCCATTTGCGCCGTGAATTTCTACTCCATCAAAACCAGCTTGTTTTGCATTGGCTGCTGCTTGACGATAATCTTCCACAACTTGGGAAACTTCTGCTGTTTCCAAAGCTCTCGGAGTTTCATGAGGTTTTTTACCGTCTGGTGTATGAGCTTCAGAGCTTTCAATTCTAAATTCTGAAGGTGCAACGGGAAGCTGATTGTTTTCCTGAAAGCTGCTGTGAGAAGCTCTACCAGTGTGCCATAACTGCAAAAACATCGGGGTTCCTTTCGCGTGTACCGCATCAACTACTTGCTTCCAAGCTTCTACTTGTTCGGGAGTGTAAATACCTGGTGTATGCAGCCAACCATTTGCTTGTTTAGAAATAGTAGTACCTTCACTAATAATTAAACCCGCACCTGCTCGTTGAGCGTAATATTCTGCCATCAAAGCGTTGGGAATTCTTTCGACACCCGCACGAGAACGAGTCATCGGAGCCATTACCAAACGGTTTTTTAAGGATAGATTACCCAGATTGAAATCACTGAGGAGATGAGAAGTCATGCGATTTAAAAGACTATACGAGTATCAACAACTTTCCAATAGTAGCTACATCGGGATGACTTTTTCATCCTTCCTTAATGTAATTTTCAAACGATGAAATCTATATCTATAATTCCAATTAATCTATATTCAAATATTGATTAAAAATTAGTATTCATTAGTCTTAATCTATCGAAATATTTCGCAATGTTTTGACCGCTTATTGATGCTATTATCAATAGTCCAACAGCATTATAGGAGTTACAGTGTGTAGCATACTATTGGTAGGCTGGCG
>JBCBHT010000231.1:0-11794 GCA_038525335.1 Cyanobacteria bacterium J06621_15
CAGAAAGTGTTTTATTTGCAGATGGATTTAACTATAACGCTATAGTTTCACAACAAACACCATTGTTAACTATCAGCATTCCCGTTGGTTTACAGATGGGAAATAGTTCGGGAGATATTACTATTAATGGTTCTGGTTACAGTTTAGATAGATTGGAAAATTTTTCTTACCAAGCTACTAGTAATTCTAATTTACAGGTTAAACCGGGAAAAACTTTGGGTTTAATAGGTGGAAACATTACTATGAATAGTAGTCGAGTTTCTACAAATTCCGGAGATATTCAATTAGGAAGCGTTAAACAAGGATTGGTGGATTTGAATCTTACATCGACGGGGTGGAAATTTGATTATCAAAAAGTATCAAAGTTTGGAAATATTAAATTAGACCAAGCTATGATTGATGGTATTGCTCCTGGTGGTGGGACAATTGACTTGCAAGCAGGAAATATATTTTTACACAATGGTTCAAATATAGTTATTCAAAATCAAGGATTTCAATTATCTGGTGGAATTAATATTAATGCTGCTGAATCTGTAGAAGTTACTGGATTGAACCCACAAAATAATTTGTTTAGCGATATTCGTACAGAAAGCTTGCTCGGTTCCACGGGAGATATTTCTATTTCTACTCAACGTTTAACTACGTCCGGGGAGCAAGGAATTCAAAGTTATGCTTTCAATGCTCCCGGAGGTAATATTATTATTGACGCTAACGAATCTGTTAAGTTAACTCCATTCCCATTAAACCCTATCAATACAAGTCAAATTGAAACTGCAAGTTTTAGTCAAGCTAAAGCAGGGAATGTTGTTATCTCCACGGGTAATTTGACTCTTGTAGATGGTTCGAGAGTAGCATCTGTAAGTCGTTCTCTGGGAGACAGTGGAAATGTCACTATAAATGCTAAATCTATTGAAGTAAATGGAATCAGGAGCGACTTTTTAGCGAGTTTAATTAGTGCTGGAACTTTGGGAGAAGGAAATGCTGGAAATTTACTTATCAATACCGATAGATTAACCGTTCGTAATGGTGGAAGAGTAGATTCTTCTACAGCTGCTCAAGGAAATGCTGGTAATGTAACTATCAATGCTCAAGAATTTATCGAAGTAAGTGGAACGGTACCCGGTTCAATCAATCCCAGTCTAATTATCTCTTCTGCTAGTCTTTTAGATGAATCTTTACGTCAAGCTTTAGGACTTCCTGCTTCACCGACCGGAGAATCGGGAAATTTGATTATCAATACTCCAGAATTGCGAGTTATCGATGGAGCTTTGGTAACGGTAAATAATGATGGTACAGGAAATGCTGGTAGTTTAAAAATCAATGCTAATTCAATCTTTCTCAATAGTAAAGGAGGTATTACTGCTGCTACCGAGTCTGGAGAAGGTGGTAATATCGAACTTAATTTACAAGAATCTTTATTCATACGTGGTGAAAGTTCCATTAATACCGAGTCATTAGGAACAGGAAACGGTGGAAATATTGATATTAATTCTCCTGTTATTGGTGGTTTTGAAAATAGCGATATTGTTGCTAATGCTATTGAAGGAAATGGGGGAAATATTGATATTGTTACTCAGGGAATTTTCGGTTTAAAATTTCGCGAACAAGTTACCGAAGAAAGCGATATTACAGCAAGTTCAAAGTTTGGTGTTAGCGGTTCTGTCAAAATAAATAATATTGGAATTAACCCCAGTTCTGGAATTACTCAACTATCTACAGATGTCATAGATTCAAGTAATCAAATAGCTTCTGGATGCGCTACTCAAACAGGTAATACATTCGTCTCGACCGGAAGGGGTGGAATAGCTCAAAATCCTAACGAACAGGTTGATGCTAATTTTAATTGGTCGGATATCCGCGATTTATCGATATATCTTAAACGCAATAGCAATACTAAAGTTACAAGTATTTCAGAAAAACCGAAAATTATCGAAGCGACTGGTTTTAGACGTAATTCTTCGGGAGATATTGAACTCGTTGCTTCTGAAAATATTTCTTTGATAAATAAACAAGCTGCTGATTGTAGCAGAATAGATACGTAATTTTACTAATTTTTTTTAATGATGTTAATCAAAAAATAAATCTGGGAATCATAAATCCAGAAAATAAATTTATCTTTATCACAATATTGCAATGAAAGGAATTGTATTTCTATCTGGATTTATAAGTGTTTTTTTAAGTTCGGGAATAGTTCTACCAGCTTATTCTCAGGTAACTTCTGATAGCACTACTAATACAACTGTTAATCAAATCAACAATAATTTTAATATTCTCAACGGTATCCAAAAGGGAAATAATTTATTTCACAGCTTTAAAGAATTTTCTATTCCTACTGGTGGTTCTGCTAATTTTCAAAACTCTAGCGCTATAGAAAATATAATTAATCGAGTAACTGGGGGAAATATATCTAATATCGATGGATTGATTAAAGCTCAAGGTAATGCGAATTTATTTTTGATTAATCCTAATGGTATTGTATTTGGTGAAAATTCTCGTTTGGATATTGGTGGTTCGTTTTTTGGAAGTACTGCTGAAAGTATTTTATTTGCAGATGGTTTTGAATTCAGTGCTGTTAATCCTCAAAATGAACCTTTATTAACTATTAGCGTTCCTGTTGGTTTACAGATGGGAGTAAATCCCGGAATCATTGAAGTTAATGGAAACGGACATAATTTAATTGCACAAGATATAGATATTTCACCTTCAATTAATCCTGAAAATCTCATACCGCAAGAGCAACTTCCACTATATCTTAGACCGGGATTACAAGTACAGCCAGGAAAATCGCTGTTTTTAGTTGGTGGAGATATTACGCTTGATGGTGGTGTTTTAAATGCACAAATGGGTAGAGTCGAATTAAGTAGCGTTAAACAGGGAATAGTAAATGTAAATATAAATAATCAAGGTTTTGAATTAAATATTCCTGAAGATTTAAAATCAGGAAATATTCAATTATCGCAAAAAGCTTTAGTAGACGCGGGTGCTGGTTCTATTGCAGTTAATGGTAGTTCTGTAAGTTTAAAAAACGGTTCTGTATTATTTTTACAAAATAGAGGATTGCATCCAGCAGGTAATATTGATGTTACTGCAACTGAATCTTTAGAAATAAATGAAATATCTAGTGACGGGAAAATTCGTGCTGCTATTATCAATGAAACTTTGGCAGGAATTGGTGGCAATATTAGTGTTGTGACACCACGTTTAGTTATTAAAAATGGAGGTGCTATTGGTAGTAAAACTTTTAGTTCTGCACCTGGTGGTAATATATCTTTGGATGTATCTGAATCAATTCAAGTCGTTGGCTCTTCTAAAATTAGTCCAACAGTATATAGTGCAATTGCTTCAGTAACTTTTAGTGATGGAAAAGCTGGGGATTTAATTGCTTCTACAAAAAACTTTTCCGTACTTGATAGTGCAGTAGTTTCTGGTGCAAGTTTGGGTAATGGTAATGGTGGAACTCTAAATATTAACGCTCAAACATTAGAGGTAAAAGGTTCGGGTTTGGGTTTATTAGTAGATAGCGGTATTGCTACTACTGCTTTTAGTAATGGTAACGCTGGTAATATTAGTATTAATACTAAAAATATGGTTATGGATGGAGGTGCATTCGTAACTACTGTTAGTCATAATTCTGGAAATGGTGGAAATTTGACTATAAATGCAACTGAATCAGTAAAAGTCGTTGGTAAAGATGCAGATGGAAGGTCTACTAGACTTCATTCAAATGTTAGAGCTAATCTTGATTATCGGGGAGTATTAGCAAATTTACCCGATGTTCCAACTGGTGATGCTGGAAGTATTTCTATCAATACTCCATTACTTTTAGTTGGTGATGAAGCGTTTGTGAGTGTAGATAACTTAGCAAGTGGGGACGCTGGTACTCTTAAAGTAGATGCAGATTTTATTAAGTTAAACAATTTAGGTAAACTTTCAGCTACTACAGTATTTGGTGAAGGTGGGGATATTTCTTTACAGTCTCGAAGTTTACAAATCCGTGGTGAAAGTATTATTAGTACTTCTGCTGGTGGGAAAGGAAATGGTGGAAATATTACTATTAATACCGATACTTTAGTCGCTTTGGAAAATAGTGATATTACAGCAAACGCACAAAATAGTTTTGCAGGTAAAGTAACTATTAATGCTCAAGGAATTTTTGGTACTCAATTTCGAGAAGAACTAACACCTTTTAGTGATATTACAGCAAGTTCTGATTTGGGAGCGGAATTTAATGGTGTGGTTGAATTAAATACTCCTGGAATTGACCCTAGTTCGGGAATCGTTGAATTACCTACCGATGTTGTAGATTCGAGTAAACAAATCGCTTCTGGATGTAATGCTCAAACTGGTAATAGTTTTGTAGCTACCGGAAGAGGTGGAATTCCAGAAAACCCTAACGAACAGGTTGATGCTAATTTAAATTGGTCGGATATCCGGGATTTATCAACTTATCGTAAAAGAAAGAGTAATATTCAAACTACACAAATACCAAATAAAACAACAATTGTTGAAGCTACTGGCTTTATAAGCAATAAAGATGGAGAAATTGAACTTGTTGCTGCTGAAAATAAACCTCTTAATACAAAACAAGTTTCTGAATGTAGTGGAATAAATACGTAATAGCTTGGCAATTTATTTTTCATATTTATTTGATGGGTAGCTCAATTAAAAATTCAGTTCCTTCTCCCGGAGCAGAAACACAACTTAAATTACCTCGATGCTTTTCTACCACAATGGAATAGCTAGTTGATAATCCCAAACCCGTACCGCTACCGACGGGTTTTGTGGTAAAAAATGGGTTGAATATCTGATTTAAAACTGATTCTTTAATACCAATACCATTATCTTTGATACTAATTAAAATATTTTTGCTATCTTTAACTGAAGTGCTAATTGTAATTTTTGGCTGATTACTCTGCTTTTCTCGCAAAGCATAAATTGCATTACTTATAATATTTAGAAATACTTGATTTAACTCCGATGCATAGCAATTAAGTTCGGGAAGTTTACTATAATTTTTAATTACTTCAATTTCTGAATATTTATGATTTGAGTTGAGTTTTTGCTGCAAAATTAACAAGGTGCTATCAATTCCTGCATGAATATCTACAGGTTTTAAATCAGCTTCATCCAAGCGAGAAAAATTTCGTAATGAAACAACGATTTTACGAATTCGCTCAGCACCTGTTTTCATAGACTCCATCAGTTTTGGTAAGTCTTCTATTAAATAATCAAGCTCTATATCTTCTATTTTTGACTTAATTTCAGGTAGGGATTGAGGATAAAGATTTTGATATAAATCAATTAGTTCAATTAAATCTAAAGTATATTGGGAAGCTGGAGTAAGATTGCCATAAATAAAGCTGATGGGATTATTTATTTCATGGGCTATACCAGCAACAAGTTGTCCCAAGCTAGACATTTTTTCGTTTTGAACTAGTTGGGCTTGAGTCTGTTGTAACTCTTTTAAAGTTTGCCTTACTTCTTGGGTTCTTTGCTCAACTTTTTGTTCTAAAGTATGATATAAATGAGCATTTTCTAACGAAATAGCAGCTTGAGAACAAAGTAGATTGAGAATTTCTACACGATTTTGCGTAAATGCACCAATCGTTAAGCTATTTTCTAGATACAGTAAGCCGATGATTTTTCCTTGATTCAAAATCGGCATACAAAGCAAACTTTTGGGCTGTTGCTGTATTAAATATGCATCGCTGATAAAATCTGATTGTTGTGAATCATCCAATATAATTGTTTTTCGAGTGCGTTTAACATAATTAATTACTGTATTGGGAATCTCTTCGCTGTTTTCAGATGGTAAATTGAGTAGCTTTATATCCTTATTGGAAGCTAATGCTTTGAGTATTAGATGCTCAGATTCAAACAACATCAACGCGGCTTTTAAAGCTCCGGCATTTTCTATTACTACTTGCATTAACTTAGAAATTAATTGTTCTAATTTAATTTCACTTGATAATGCTTGTGAGGCTTTAAGAATACTGGCGAAATCAAGATTTTCCGAAATACTGCTGCTAGTACGAGTTGTCTGGATAGTTTGATTTAATGAATAAAATTTATTAGTTAATGAACTGTGGTTTTGACTTAATTCAATGTCTTCGCGCCCTTGTTGTAAGATTGGTGCAAGTAATTGGGGATAGCTTTTTTCTAACTCGTCGGTTTTGGCTTTAGCTCCCCAGCGTGCGTAGCAGTAGTATGCATCTTGCATATGCACCGCTGCAAATTTTTCTTTGTCTTTGTTGAGATAAAACTTGGCTGCAAGTTCGTTGGCAATCGCTTCTTCTTGAATATAATTGTTTTCTTTAGCTCCAGAAATAGCCTTGTCGTATAGCTCCATAGCTTCTGCAAATTGTCCTAAAACTCGGCATTTTTCGGCTGCTACCAAATCAACTTTATGTTGGTGATTCATTGGTGCATATTTTGCCCAATATTGTTGCAGTTGCGTTTGATTTTGTTCTACTCTCTCTAATAATTCCGATTCCTGCTCGGATTGTTGATTGAAAGTGGCAAGAGCAACTAAAGAATCATAAAAATAAAACGCAGCTTCGCTAACAGTTCCAGCACCAGCCATGAAATAACATTTGATTTCAATTGCGTGGTTTTGGGCTGATTCAAATTCACCAAACAGAAAGCAAAGCATCATCTTATACAAGTAGAAGTTAAATAACGCACTCGAGTCATGTGCTTCTATCAGCCCTGCAAGAAATTCCGCTTCTTGGAGGGTTTCCCCAGATAAAATACTTGGATGCTCCGCAAAACCCAATAAATTTAAAATAGATTGCCAATAGATTCGACACCAATTAGCTGTTGTCAATTGATTTAATTGCACCAACCCATTGCAGTTGGCTCTGGTTTCCTGCTCTAAAGTGGCAAGAGACTTGGCGCACCAAAAAGAATTCAGACAAAAAACGTTAGCATTGTATCCAACAAATTCTAGGTTGCCAACTTCTAACGCAATTCCATACCCTTCTTGCACAAGCGGTAGGGTTTTTTTGATGTGAGATTTGCGGTGTACAATGAAGAACCCCATCACGTCCAATATCTCTGGTTTGAGTGCCTTAGCATCTAGTTTAGATACCACCCCGAGTGCTAATTCACCAAACTTTACCCCCATATCCACATTTTTCAACTTATCGCAAGCCATGATGGCATAAGAGGCATAAGCCAAGGCTGAAGCTTGGGTGTTTCCGTATTGAATCGATAGCTTGACTGACAAGCAAACCAGTAATGGAACTAAGGGACTTCCACAGATGTAAGCAGCTGCGATAATGCTATTAGTAATTTGGACAATGGCGATTTTTTCTGCATCTGTCATGATTGGCAGGTTAACTAAGTCTTCTATCTCCCTATCGCCAATCAGTTGGTGAACTTCTGCTATGCTATGCTGTATTTCTTCTGGTGTGGGTGTTTCGGGGAAAGTCACACCAAATTGTTGTAAAAGTTGTAGAGCAATGGTTATAGCTTCAATTATTTTATTCCTAGAGATATTTGACTGAATTCTAATTCGATAAACATTTACCTGTTCGATTAAACAGCGTGCATTGGCAATAACTGTTTCAACAAACTGTTCCATCTCCTCAAAGTTACCGCAAAGTGAAGCCAATTCTGCTGCTAAATCATGGAAGGCTAAACTGATTTCGTATTCATCCCAAGGGTTTTCTCCTAACAAAGATAATCCGATATTGGAACAATCGCGAGCTGCTTGATAGGCTGTAGCACTTCTAGCTTTACGAGTTGCAATAAGATTAAGTTGAGCTAGTTGTGTACGTTGTTTTTGCTCGGTAATTAAACCAGTTCCATAATTTAATTGATTAACTAATTCAAAAATACTGTCTTCTATGGCTTCGGGGGGAGTTTGTTTTAAAAGTAGTTGTCCGATATGATAGTGAGTTTTTTGTTTTTGGTTGTCAGGAATTAAAGAATAAGCAGCTTGTTGAACTCTGTCATGGAGGAATTTATAAGTTACGGTTTGCTCTTGAAATAACTCCTGTTTTCCTTCAGATTCCAGATAAAACTTGTAAACTTGATTGGTAGGTAAAATCAACCCCAACTGCAAAGCTTTCCACAAATCAGCAGCAGTTTGAGCTTCTGACTTTTGGCAAACTATCGCAGCGGTTGCTAAATCAAATTGATTACCAATACAAGCAGCAAATTTCAAAACATTCTGCGTCTCTTCTGGCAACTTTTGCAACTGTAACGCCATAAATTCAACAACATCATCAGTAAGCGCTAACGCTCTAACTTCAGAAATATCGCATACCCAGGAACCCGCATCAGAATCAAATTTAATTAAACCATCTTCATAGAGTACTTTCAAAAATTGCGTACTAAAAAATGGATTGCCTTTAGTTTTTTGATAAACTAATTGTGTCAGAGGTTTTGCGGTTAAAGGGAAACAATTAAGAGTATCAGCAACTAATTGATTTAAGCTTTCTTGCTGTAGTGGTGTTAAGGTAATTGTGTTAACTATTGCTTCTGTCTTAACAATTTCTTCTAAAGTCAAAATTAAAGGATGAGCGGGAAATACTTCGTTATCTCGATAAGCTCCAATTAATAATAAATATTTGCTTTCATTGCTCATCAACAATTGTATTAATTTCAAAGAAGCTGAATCAGCCCATTGCAAATCATCCAAGAAAATAACTACCGGATGTTCTTTTGTTGTAAAAACTTGAATAAATTTATGAAATAATAAATTAAATCTATTTTGGGCAGCAGTACCGGATAATTCTGGTGCAGGTGGTTGTTTACCGATAATTTGTTCTAATTCAGGAATTACCTCAATAATTACTTGTGCATTCTCACCCAAAGCCTGTAAAATTTTGCTTTTCCAACTTGACAACTGAGCATCACTTTCACTTAATAATTGTGTCATTAAATCTCGAAAAGCTTGCACAAAAGCCGAAAAAGGAATATTTCGATTAAATTGGTCAAATTTACCTTTAATAAAATAGCCGCGCTGTTTAACTATTGGTTTATGAATTTCATTAACAATTGCAGTTTTACCAATACCCGAAAAACCAGCTACGAGCATCAATTCCGCTTTTCCCTGGAGAGAAATACCAGCAACTCTAGAGAATGCAGCTAATAATTGCTCGACTTCGTTTTCTCTACCATAGAGTTTTTCAGGTATAAGAAATCTGTCACAAATATCCCTTTTAGCAATTTGAAAGTTTTCAATTTTTCCTGTTTCTTGAAGTTGTTTTAAACAAAATTCTAAATCATACTTTAATCCCAAAGCACTTTGATATCTATCTTCAGCATTCTTTGCCATCAACTTCATGACAATATTACTAATAACTTCGGTAATCTCTCGTTCCCTCTCCTTGGTAAGGAGAGGGTTAGGGTGAAGTTTATATATCTTTGGTGGTTGTTTTGCGATATGACAATGAACCAATTCCACTCCATCATCAGATTTAAAAGGTAATTCTCCTGTTAACAATTCAAACAAAGTAACACCAAAAGCATAAAAATCAGCCCGGAAATCAACCCCCCGATTCATTCTTCCAGTTTGCTCTGGTGATAAATATGCAAGAGTACCTTCTAAAACATTAGGATTTTTAATTTCTTGATTTTCTTTAGGTAGTAACGAAGCAATACTAAAGTCAATTAATTTAATTTCTTTTGTTTCAGGATTAATTAAAATATTGGCAGGTTTAATATCTTTATGGATAACGCGATTTTGATGAATATACCCAAGAATATCGCTAATTTGCACCGCAATTGACAAAGTCTCTTCTAGAGAAGCGATATTTCTCCCAAGCATATATTCCAAAAGGGAAATTCCTTGTATATCTTCCATCACCAAAGCATAGCTATTCTGGTAATTTTCCAAGCTATAGGTTTGTATGATTCTGGGATAACTTAGATTTTTGGCAATATTGTACTGATTGCGGAATTGTAGTAACTCATTAAAATTTGGATAGGGATTTTTGAGAAGTTTAATAACTACAGGCTTCCCATCGGCTTCTCGAATGGCACGATATACTAAAGTTCTCGACCCATTGTAAATTTCCTCTTTGAGGTGATATCCGCAGATACTTACCATAATCCTAAATCCCCGATGCTTATGGATTTAGTATTCCCAAATCATTAAAAAAATTAAAATAAGACAATTATCTAATTGCAGTAAAATAAATACGTAATTTTACTTAATTGTATTTCGTTTTGTTAGTAAAAAAATAATAAGGGAATTATAAACGCAGAATACAACAGGTTTGCGTTGATATGAAAGGGATTGCATTTCTACCAGGGTTTATTATTGGTTTACTAAGTTGGGTAATTTTACCGGTTTCTTCTCAAGTTACTTCTGATAACACTACCAATACAACAGTTAATCAGAGCAATAAGGATTTTAATATTCTCAACGGTATTCAAAAAGGGAATAATCTATTTCACAGCTTCAAAGAATTTTCAATTCCCACTGGTGGTTCTGTCAACTTTCAAAACCCTAGCGCTATAAAAAATATAATTAATCGAGTAACTGGTGGAAATATATCTAATATTGATGGTTTGATTAAAAGTCAGGGGAATGCAAATTTATTTTTAATTAATCCGAATGGAATTGTATTTGGTGAAAATTCTCGTTTAGATATTGGTGGCTCGTTTCTTGGTAGTACTGCTGAAAGTATTTTGTTTGAAGATGGTTTTAACTATAGCGCTATAGATTCACAGCAAGAACCATTATTAACAGTGAGTGTACCATTGGGATTACAGATGGGAAGCAATCCCGGAGCAATTGAAATTAATGGAAGCGGACATAATTTAATTTCAGAAGACGCAACTTTTGCACCTTATTTTAATCCGTCTAGCATGATTCCATCCCAGCTAAGACCAGGATTGCAAGTAAGCGAGGGTAAAAGCTTGGCGTTAATTGGGGGAAATATTACATTTAATGGTGGTATTCTTACAGCAGAATCGGGACAAATAGAATTAGTGATGCTCAAACTGGTAATAGTTTTGTAGCTACCGGAAGAGGTGGAATTCCAGAAAACCCCAACCAATATTTGTATTCAAATCAAACTTGGTCGGATATTCGCGATTTATATATATCTCCTAAGAAAAATAATCATACTGCTGAAAATATTCAAAAATTAGATAAACCAACAATTGTCGAAGCAACTGGTTTTAGAAGTAATCAAAATGGAGATATTGAACTCGTTGCTTCTCAAAATATTTCTTTAATGAATAAACAAGTTTCTGGTTGTAACAGAATCGATACGTAATTTTACTCGTTTTTGTGAATGATGTTAGAAAAAAAGCAAATTAGGGAATCATAAATCTAGATTTAGGAAATAGATTTAGCAATATGAAAGGGTTTGCATTTCTACCAGTATTTATCAGTGGTTTATTAATTTCTGGAATAACATTACCGGCTTTTTCTCAAGTAACTTCTGATAATACTACCAATACAACTGTTAATCACAGCAATAATAATTTTAATATTCTCAACGGTATTCAAAAAGGGAATAATCTATTTCATAGTTTCAAAGAATTTTCGATTCCCAAAGGTAGTACAGCAAATTTTCAAAACTCTAATGCTATAGAAAATATTATTAACCGGGTAACTGGTGGAAAAATTTCTGATATTGATGGTTCAATAAAAGCTAACGGTAGTGCGAATTTATTTTTAATTAATTCTGTAGGAATTGTATTTAATGAAAATGCGAGATTAGATATTGGTGGTTCGTTTTTTGCAAGTACAGCAGAAAGTGTTTTATTTGCAGATGGATTTAACTATAACGCTATAGTTTCACAACAAACACCATTGTTAACTATCAGC
>JBCBHT010000232.1:0-2193 GCA_038525335.1 Cyanobacteria bacterium J06621_15
ATATTTTTCCTAACCGTTCTTTGTTACTTGGTTTTCATCGACTCATCTCTACTATGAATCAATTTTATTTCTATTGTCCTGATGGTTAAACTTTCCTTTTGCTGCTCTTTAATTTCGGAAAGTGACAAAAGAGGGATAGTTGAGTTCCTGGTATAATTGGAGCGTTGTTTATTTCATTCGTATTTAAGCTTTTCGCAATTTTTTCAAACAAGAAGTCTTCATCGCCAGTAACAGGTTTAGCATTTGTATAGTCCACACGAATATATGCTTTATCAGTTGTATTATTTCTGAGGGGACTACCCGTTATCTGCTTGATAGCATCGTTGAGATTTGAAGTTATCTTTCCTGGTTTTCCAGTAGGCGTTTTGACTTCTACCAAACGAGTACTATTATCGAACATTGTTGCAAAATATTCAGGATTTGTCTGGTTTCTCACATTTCTTGCACTGTCTGGAAGACCACGCAGTTGAACTCCACTCCCTAATGCCGTTCTTCCGTCCAGTATATCTTCAGCAGCTTTAATCTCGCCTAATGCTGCAATATTATCAGGAGTTAGATTTGGTGCATTAGCTCTACCAAAACGATTTGTGAACGCACCTGACACTTTACCCTTATATCGCTCTAGAAAATTATTAGCCTGAGTGAAAGCATCTTCTAACTGATTATCATCAAGAAATTTTTTGTTATTTTGGTTTTTTCTGTTGAAAGATAGAGTTTTTTGAATATCGGCGATCGCATCGACATCCCCATTAACGGTTTTATAATTACCTAAGACCTTCTTAATAATCGATTCACTTTTATTAAACAGAGGTCGGAAAAGGTTTTTAGTAGCATTGCCTTCACTATCTACTCCATCTATCTTATTTTTAAACTGAACAAACTCTTTTGGTTCGAGTACTTCTAGTCCCGCTCCTACTTTACTTCTATTCAATCCATACTGTTTAGCCAGACCACGAGTAGCGTTAGCCCCTCCAGTACTCGCCATCCTTTGGGGCGCAAGCAAATCATCAATTAAATTAGCCTCAGTTAAAAATGCTCAAAAAAATCTCTACTGTTGAAAAAACAATAGAGATTTTAAAAATGTAAAGTTATAATTAGTTTTTATTTACCATTGGTCTTGCGGAAGATAACCATACTTATAAACTCCTGTTAATCCATCTGCTTCTATTTCCGAATTAAATTTCTTTTCCCAATTCTTTAATGCCTTTTCTAGTAATGGCTGATTTAACTCAAAAAGTTCTGTATTGTCTTCATTATTATTTTGTAGAGAAGATGGATAAAAAAGAGTATGCTCTATACGAAATCCTATATAAGGCTCGTCATCTTCAGTCGAGATGCTTATGTTAAATTCTCCTATTGCTATTGATTTTTCAACATATCTAACCCAAGAGAGAATTGGTTTATCATAATTTTCTTTTGTATATATGTAGGCATGTAAATCGAATTTTATTTCAATTTCATAAATCTCGTTTGAATAATTATCTATAGCTTTGAATACTCTTGCGATATAGTCTTCGTAATCTTCTGTATGTTGATGTTCAAATATAACAGTGTTGCCTTTACATCCAGAATTAGACATGGATAAAATTGAAATTTTATAAGCTTTTATTAGAGAAGAAAAAGCATCTAACGTTATTGTTATTGCTGTACAGTAAGCTTTTTTCTGTTCTTTGGAAGAAGAGCAAACAAACGCAGCAGGCAATTGAATATCCCAATCACCAGCATCTTGCTTATATCCCCATGTGCTTAATAAAGGTTCTATCACTTTTACTAGGTTCATTGAATTAACTTTCTTTATAATTACAACTAATTATCAACTTGAATTGTTAGTCTTTTTACTGTATTGTCTTGATTAAAGTCTTTATATATAACTTCAACAAAATCAATAAAATCTGACCCTACTAAGTCGCTGTCTTGTTTTACTTTAAAGCTTAAACGTTCCTTTACGACTCTTTCAATCTCTGAAGCAGATAAGTTAGTAGGTGCGCTACTGCTTCTGTAGTCAAGACGTATGATGCCCTTGTCTGTAGGACTTGACAGTGTATTGTATTCTGCAATTTGTTCTACAGCACTTTTGACAGTATTTCTAATTCGTTTGGGCAGCATTTTCTTCGTCGGTGTTTTTACCTCTACAAGACGAGTAGCACCACTAATCTCAGTAATTAAATGATCGGGAATTTTAGGACTACCTCC
>JBCBHT010000232.1:2203-6162 GCA_038525335.1 Cyanobacteria bacterium J06621_15
GGTGTTTTTACCTCTACAAGACGAGTAGCACCACTAATCTCAGTAATTAAATGATCGGGAATTTTAGGACTACCTCCTGGCTTTCTAGCATCTGATAATGCAGTCAAGCTTGTAATCTCGCCTATAAAGCTTTGTCCAGTTCCATTACTTTTTAATAAAGCTTTTCCATCTAATAAATCTTCAGCAGTTCTAATCTCTCCTATAGCTTGATCAGAATCTAAGGTTTTTGATTTTGATCTACCGAATGTGTAAGAAAATGCACCAGAAACTTTATTCTTGTACTTTTGTAGAAAATTAAGATTATCTGAAAAAGCATCTTCTAATTGAGTATCAGTAATATCAATAACTCCTTTATTATTGCGTTTATTTGCTAATAAAGTTCTTTGAATATCACCAACCGCATCTACATCATTCCCTACTTTTTTATAAGTACCGAAAACCTTCTTGATAATTGACTCACTCTTATTTAACAGAGGTCTGAAAAGGTTTTTAACATCAGTTCCCTGACCATCTATATCAGTTTTAAACTTGGCAAACTCTTTTGGTTCGAGTACCTCTAATCCCGCTCTCACTTTACTTCTATTCAATCCATACTGTTTAGCTAAACCACGAGCAGCGTTAGCCCCACCATTACTCGCCATCCTTTGGGGCGCAAGCAAATCATCAATTAAATTAGCATCAGTATTATTCTCAATCCCGTTCTTAATTAAAGAAAGTCCGTGGGCTGATAGTGCCGCACCACTAGCAATCGCAGGTACAGCAGCTAAACAACTACCACCAAAACTAACCCCTGCTGTCGCTACACACAATGAACTAGCACCGATTATCGCTGAACCACCCGTAAAAATCTGAATAATTCCCTGAACGATAGAGGCGGCATTAGCCAATTCTCTTCCCAACTGAAAAGCTGTTGATTTACTCTCAATTCTCTGAGTCCAAGCTCTTTTCTGTCGCCCGCTCAGTTTATTTAGCATCAGTTGAAAATGCTCAAAAAAATCTCTATTGTTGAAATAAACAATAGAGATTTTAAAAATATAAAATGATAACTAATTAATCTTCATTTACCATTGATCTTCTGGTAAATATCCATATTTGTAAATTCCATTTAAGCCATCAGGATCTATTTCAGCATCAAATTTCTTTTCCCATTTTCTTAATGCCTCCTCTAGCAATGGTTGATTGAGATTAGCAAGTTCGGTGTTGTCTTCTTGATAATTCCACGAATCAGGATAAAAAAGCATATGTTTTATATAAAATTCAACATAATGTTCTTGATATCTTAATTGATCGAGATAAATTTCAAACTGCCCTATCTCAACATAATTGCCAAATCCTTTTACCCAAGATTGAACTGGTTTATCTGGTGATTTTTCTGTATATACATAGACAAATAAATCAACATGAATGGAAATAGAGGAAATATCATCAGGATATTCTCGTATCTCGTCAATCACCTTCTCTACAAAATCATTATAAGGTTTATCTATTTGCCATTTAAATGATTTTTCTTCAGAGATACTTTTAAGTTGATCAACTGAGTTAAAAAAAACCCAATTAATTCTAGCTATTGATGCAAAAGCATTAATAGTAGAAAGCATTGTATCAGCATACCAAGCGTTTCTTTCTCTAACAGAAGCATTAGCAAAATCATCTAATAAATTAATAGTCCAGCTTCCTGCTTCACTTTTAGCCCCCCAAGTGTCATACAGAGGTTTAACACAGGGGAAGTTTATATTTTCTAATAGATTAATATTCATGGTTTACCATTAATTAAGGCGTGTAAATACTCCATTTTTAAACTGTGCTAATATAGAGCGTACTTGATTAGTTTTATCTTTGTATATCAGCTCTGCAAATTCTACAACTTCATGACCTACTTTAGTTACATCTAAATTTATTGTATTTCCCTCAATTCTTTTCGTATAACTTCTTTTAAAAGCTTTTTCAATAGTTTCAAATAAGAAATCGCGTGTATCTCCAGTTGCATCAGCGTTTCTAAAGTCTAAGCGAATGTAACCATTTTTGCTAGGCTTATCAGAAATAGGGATATTCTCAGCTCCTACCCTTCCTATTATTTGCTCTGTAGCTGCACGAAAACGTTTATTGATCTTATTTGTTGTAAAACTGCCTTCAAGTGTCTTAACTTCCACTAAACGAGTATTAGCATCAGGCAATATGGCTAAATAATCAGGGTTTGTTTGACCAGTTATTTCTGGAAGTCCACGCATTTGTACATTGTTTTCTAATATCGTTGTTCCATCTAGTATATCTTCAGCGGTTTTAATCTCGCCTGATGCTTGAATGGGATCTAATTTTCGGGGATTAGTTAACCCACTAGTGTTACCAGTTGATGCTGCTCTACCAAAACGGTTGGTGAATGCACCTGATACTTTTCCTTTATATCGCTCTAGAAAATTATTAGCATTAGTAAAAGCATCTTCCAACTGATTATCATCAAGAAATTTTTTACCTCTATTTGTCTTATTTTGAGACAAGGTTTCTTGAATATCGGCAATAGCATCGACATCCCCATTTACGGTTTTATAATTACCAAAGACTTTTTTGATAATTGACTCACTCTTATTTAAAAGAGGTTTAAAAAGATTTTTAGCATCAGCACCCTGACCGTCTATATCAGTTTTAAACTTGGCAAACTCTTTTGGTTCAAGTACTTCTAATCCCGCTCTTACCTTTTCTCTATTTAAACCATACTGTTTAGCTAAACCACGAGCAGCATTAGCCCCACCATTACTCGCCATCCTTTGGGGCGCAAGTAAATCATCAATTAAATTAGCCTCAGTTAAAAATGCTCAAAAAAATCCCTATTGTTGAAAAAAACAATAGAGATTTTAAAAATGTAAAGTTATAATTAGTTTTTATTTACCATTGCTCTCTTGGAAGAAACCCATACTTATAAACTCCTGTTAATCCACCAGCTTCTATTTCCGAATTAAATTTATTTTCCCAAGATTTAAATGCTTTTTCTAACAGTGGTTGATTCAATTCAAATAATTCAGTATTGTCTTCATTATTTTGATATGAAAATGGATAAAAAAGTGTATGTTCGAGATAAAATCTCATAGATGGAGCTTCGTCTTTAATCGGAATATCAATGCTAAATTCTCCCATATCCAAGGATTTATCGAAACATCTAACCCATTCGCGGATTGGCTGATATGGCGATTCTTTAGTATAAATAAAAACATTCAAGTCAACTTTAATCTCAATCTCGTAAATCTTATCAGGATAATTTCTTATTTTTACAAAGGTTCTTTCTATATATTGCTTATATTCTTCTTCTGGCTGCCATTCAATAAGTACACGATCTAATTGTGATTTTAAATCTGGCACTGAAATAATTGAGATTTGATAAGCTCTTGCAAAATCAGAAAATGTCTTTAAAGTCATTTTAACAGCTTTTATGTAAGATGCTTTTTGTTGCTCTTTTGAACAGCAGATAAATTCAGATGCTAATTGAATATCCCAATCACCTGCATCTTGCTTGTAATCCCATGTATTGAGTAATGGAGTCGTGATCACTGTATTTTGCCTCATATTAGGTTTTATATAATTCACTAATTAACTTTAATAACCAGTCTTTGAATTGAATTTAATTGATTTGAATCTTCATAGATAACTTCTACAAAATCTACAAAATCAGATCCTTTTTTGTTGTTGGTTGTATTAATTACGACATCTAATCTATCTTTGATAGCTTTCTCAATAGTAGAAATTGACAAGTCGGATGGAGCAGTGCTACTTCTATAGTCAAGACGTATAATACCTTTGTCTGATGGATTGGATAACGTATTATATTCTACAATCTGTTCTACAGCACTTTTAACACTATTTTTAATTCGTCTAGGCAGCATTTTCTTCGTAGGTGTTTTTACCTCTACAAGACGAGTAGCACCACTAATCTCAGTAATTAAATGATCGGGAATTTTAGGACTACCTCC
>JBCBHT010000232.1:6171-11793 GCA_038525335.1 Cyanobacteria bacterium J06621_15
AGGTGTTTTTACCTCTACAAGACGAGTAGCACCACTAATCTCAGTAATTAAATGATCGGGAATTTTAGGACTACCTCCTGGCTTTCTAGCATCTGATAATGCAGTCAAGCTTGTAATCTCGCCTATAAAGCTTTGTCCAGTTCCATTACTTTTTAATAAAGCTTTTCCATCTAATAAATCTTCAGCAGTTCTAATCTCTCCTATAGCTTGATCAGAATCTAAGGTCTTTGATTTTGATCTACCGAATGTGTAAGAAAATGCACCAGAAACTTTATTCTTGTACTTTTGTAGAAAATTAAGATTATCTGAAAAAGCATCTTCTAACTGAGTATCCGTAATCTCAATAACTCCTTTATTATTGCGTTTATTTGCTAATAAAGTTCTTTGAATATCAGAAACCGCATCAGCATCTCCGCCAACTGATTTATAAGTACCTAAGACTTTTTTGATAATTGACTCACTCTTATTTAAAAGAGGTTTAAAAAGATTTTTAGCATCAGCACCCTGACCGTCTATATCAGTTTTAAACTTGGTGAATTCTTTTGGTTCAAGTACTTCTAATCCCGCTCTCACTTTACTTCTATTCAATCCATACTGTTTAGCTAAACCACGAGCAGCGTTAGCCCCACCATTACTCGCCATCCTTTGGGGCGCAAGCAAATCATCAATTAAATTAGCATCAGTATTATTCTCAATCCCGTTCTTAATTAAAGAAAGTCCGTGAGCTGATACCGCCGCACCAGTCACCATAGCAGGCGCACCAGCAGCACAGCTAATGCCAAATGTCGCCCCCGCGCCGACTGTACACAACGCAGCACCCCCTAAAAAAGTTCCTCCGCCCGAAATAATTTCGATGATTCCCTGAACAATCGAGCCTGCATTAGCTAATTCAATCCCTAGTTTAAAAGCTGTAGATTGACTGTTAATAACCTGAGTCCAATATCTTCTATCTCGTTCACTTAGTTTAAGAGGAAGGAAAAATTGCCCAATCTCAAAAGCTTCGCCCAAATTGTTAGCTGCTGTTCCATACAACACTCCCAATAAAAACTCACCGACAGGTCGAGAATAGTAGATAACATCACTAATAATTTCAGAGAATGCTCCTGCTTGTTCGGAAGAAAGATCATTGAGATTTTCAATAACATCAGCATTAACATCGGATGTGTTGGGGTTAGTAGCGATTAAACCAATACCACCAAAATCAGAGTTAGCAATTAAGTCGATACCGCCACCATTGGCTTCAATTGCAGAGGCAATAATATCTAAAACAGCTTCAATGGCAACGTAGCTCCCCTCAGTATTGATACTGCCTGCCACAGCGACCCCACCAGTAGCACTAATTAAATTAATTACACCGCTGTTGGTAGATAAGCTTTGAACTTCCACATTAATGTCTGCCCCCAAGCTGATGTAACCATCGTTGGTAGTTACATTCTGAACATCAAGATTGCCCCCTGCTTTGAGATTTACATAACCGACATTGGTAGAAATATCACCACTAGCTACAATGCTCTTGCCACTGCCAATATTGACTTGTCCAATTCCCGTAGTGATTCTGGCAACTTCAACCCCTTCCTTGGCGGCAATTGTTACACCACCCCGAACAGTATTAATATCATCTTCAACAATGACTTTGCCGTCATAGCTACTGAGAGTAATCGCACCATCGAAGGAACGAATCTTCTGAGTACTAATATCATTAGCACCATGAATCGCAACGCCGCCTTTTTCTGCATTAAGGTCTCCATCAACCGTTACAGCACCGTCTGTACTAATTACACTAATTGACTTAGCCAGAGAATTAATCCCTTTGGTGTTGACATCATTGGTTACAGCTATGGTAATGCTGCCATCATGAGCCGTAATATCCCCCGTGGCGGTAAAGCTACCAGTACCCACAGCCCGAACTGCTTTCCCTGTAATGCTTTCTGTGGAGATATCAGCAACAATAATAGTATCGTCTTCAAGGGTTTCAGTCTCATTCTCAACTATTTCCCCCGCTGTAATACTCACCCTACCTGATTCACCAGCATCAAGATTACTAGCACTGATATCCTCAACTGCTTTGAGAATTATATTGCCATTGCGAGTCATTTCATCATCACTAATAACTTCAGGAATGACCGTAGTAATATCTTGGACAGTAATTGATTTCTCTTCACTAGTCAGTCGGACATTGCCATTATTAGCAGTAATATTCTCGATGGTAAGATCCTGTTTAGCATCCACTACAACATTTCCATCATGAGTAAAAGCATCCCCTGTAGCGGTAAAGTTACCAGTACTTTTAACTCTGACCCTTTTGCCAGTAATACTTTCAGTCGAGATATCCCCAGCCACGTTAGCTGTCTCATCAGCTTCTAAGACTGTTCCTGAAGCAATGCGGACGACACCCAATTCATTAGCTAACAGATTTTTAACAGTTACACTATCCCCAGCTTGGAGAACTAGATTATTATTTTCCTCAGTGCCGCTAGTAATATCCTGTGCCGTAATTGACTTTTCTGCACTAATCAATCGCACAGTGCCCTGATTTGCCATGATATTAGCAGTAGTAATATCTTGAGCGGCATTAATTACTAAATTACCTTCATAGGTTAGTAAATCTTCCGATGCAACAAACTTACCACCGCTGTCAACTCTAATTCTTTTACCTGTAATGCTGGCGGTAGTTACATCTCCCAATAGATCATTATCTGCCGTCACAAGCTGACCAGAGATGATTCTAACTACACCTAGCTCATTCGCCAATAAGTTAGCAGTACTGATGCTATCTCCTGCTCGTAGCACTAAATTATCATCCTCGTCTTTGCCGCTAGTAATATCTAAAGCAGCAATTGAACCCTGTTGACTCCCAAGCCTTACTGAACCATTCTCCGACAAGACGTTATTAGCTGCAATATCTTGAATAGCGTTGATTCTAAGCAAATTATCAACGGTGAGATCGGAAAGGGCAGTAACTTGATTAGCATTATTAACAATTAGATTAGCCAGAGCTATATCTCCGCCGACAGTATCACCAAAAATAACATCTCCCGTTGCCGCCGCGATCGCTACACTAGAATCATTCGCGCTAGCTGCATCAAGAGTTTTGGTGAAGGTAAGATTGCCGCCCCTAATTAATTCATCCTGAGTGACGGAAGAGTCAATAATCAAATTATCACTAACCTTCGTTTGACCATCAAAGGTAATGTTGCCTCCCTGAGTGACAATCGATGTTCCCTCAAGATAAACCTCTGCTCCTTCCAAAAGGACTGTCTCACCCGAAGTATAGATATTGCCTACATTGATATTTCTATTGACTTCTTGAAATGTGGGATTTAGGAGTAAACCGCGATCAGTTCCCTCATAAGTTCCCTGTGCGATAATCTGTCCGCGATCATTAATGCCTTTGGCTTCTGTAATGGTGTAGCCTAAATTAATAACTTCAGGTCTCAGCCAATCATTAATATTAGTTACCACACCATCTTGATAAACAAACGGTTGTCCTTCGGCAGAGGTGACTACAACTTGACCTAAATTATTGATATCGATTCCTACTCGTTTTCCTGGGTCTCCCACATAGGACACTCCCAAATCCTTCATGATTTCATTCTCATAGATAAAGGCGCGAGAACCAGCAGCACTAGTAGATACTCCAACAACTTGACCGACATTATTGATGGCGTAAGCCGCACTGTAATCACCTCCAGGTAAAGTACCGAGACTAGTTACTGAATGATCATCGGGATTATCAGCGCGATTAAAGATAAAAGCACGATTGGTTTCGCGGTTAATGCCGACAACCTGACCTGGATCATTGATGCCAAAAGCTCTAGAATCATCGCTCTCTAGAAGCTCGTATCCTATATTTACTGATGCTCCGCCTGGGGCAAGAAAATAAGAATCTTCAAAAGACCTTGGTTGAAGCTCTGGTGGAGCTTCTTCTGGTAGAGTATTGAGCTGATAAGAGGCTATTTCTACAAAATTATTGATGTCTCTGGGATAAGCGAGAGGGTCATAATCATAGATTACATCAGCACCAGACGAATTAGGTGAGAATCTTCCTGAGCCTCCTTCACTGTAAGTAAATTCCTCCACCGTGCCATTACCAAAAACCAGAAAGGGAATATGAGGATCATCACTAGTTGAGGAAACGCCTTCGCCAATCATCTGGCTATAGTCGTTAATTCCAAAGGCTCTACTGCTTTCGTATCCTGGTAGGTAGTTGATCCTTGACCCATCGTAGAAAAAGAAGGTTTCTGTGCCCGAAAATGTGTCATTACCGACAATTTGACCGTAGTAGTTAATATCGACCATTTCTCGATGGGTGTCAAAATCTACTAGGGTATAGCCATCAAATACTGTACCCACGGAGTTTTCGGTATCGATACCCGCTCTTAATATCAATCCTGAATCTACTTCTGTATTGTCATCATTTAGAACAATATCACCACCATCAATACTTCCAGTAGTTTCTATTGTTAATGAGTCACCAAGATAATCACCAAACTTGATATTACTAATGGAATCAATATCAACTTTAGTGGTTTCATCTACACCTGAAAAGAAAATATATTGGGACTCTTGATCGCTATATAGGGTTGCTTGACCTGCACCAGATAAAGCAAAAGTTTCTACTACATTACCGCTATTGTCTTTGATTTCTAAAGTAATATCATTCCCACCTTCATAATCACCAAACCCCCCCAAGAAGTCTAATTTGCTTTGGGGTGGGGCAAAGGAGGTATCGTTTAAGTCTAAATCGTTATAAGGAGACTCTTCGGGATTATCTCCTGTCAAGGGGTCTATGTTTAGAGGAGCAAGATTATCAATGTCAGGAGAATTATTGAAGGGGAAATTATGATCAATACTATCTTGAGTTTCTTCTGTTAGGGTTTCTGGCTCAGTTAAAGATATTTCTTCTGTTAAAGGATCAATAAAGCTGCTTGATTCTGGATTAAGATTTAGTGATATATCTTCTTGTCCTAATTCTGGAGCGAGGCTAGTAGCTAAATCTCCGTTTAAAATATCGTTGCCAAAGATGTTATTAGTAGTCATTCTTTTAAAGAAACTCGGATTGAATAGAAATAATTAAAGACACAGCAAAATCACTCTGAACCTAAAGTAATAGGACAGCAAAGAGTTTATTAATTAAGGAAATTTTTTAATGATTTGCGTAATCTTTTTGCTTACTAATTTGATAACACTCTCTTTTTTTTAAGTCTATATTTTGGCAACGGCTTTATAAACTTTTCTTTTAATTGCTAGAGATTAGTAGATCTAATATTAAGGAGCTATAAAGTTTGGGAGTATTTGTGATCTAGAACAACACAACCTATATTTCTTTGTTCCTAAATCACCAAGTTTACTTTTCCATCTAGAATCAAATAGCCCTGTTCAAATGAAAACCGCTATATTTATTGAAAAGGATAAATTTGAGCAGCAAAATTTTCTTGCTTTAGTTGAACTATAAACTGTTCTGCCTGTTCTCGTTCTTTAAAAGCTCCTAGATAAATAAATACTCCTTGGGGAAAATTAACTAAGGAAACCTGTGATGCTTTTTGTCTGGCTAAAGCCAAAGAGCGATCGCCTGAGTATTCGGTTAAAACATAGTGATATTCTGCATCCCGAGCGGTTAAA
>JBCBHT010000233.1:0-11719 GCA_038525335.1 Cyanobacteria bacterium J06621_15
ATTAGACGGGGAACTACCAGAAATTCGCGACTTAAAATTACAGACTTTAGCAGACTTTGAAAACGGATTAGAGAATTATCGCTGTGGAGATTGCGAGAAAGCTAAACAATATTTTGAAAAAGTATTAGCTGTGAATAAACAAGATAAAGCAGCAGCACTGTATTTAGAAAGAGTTGAAGAATTACAGTGTAACGGAATTCCCCAAGATTGGAGTGGAGTTTGGGCTATGAATAAGAAGTGAACAGTGAACAGTTATCAGTTATCAGTTATCAGTTATCAGTTGTTCATCGGTTAGATGTGATTCATTAGTGAAGAAAAAATAGTGAGAGATTAATAGAAATTCTCATACTTCCTAACTCCTAACTCCTAACTCTTAACTCCTAACTCCTAACTCCTAACTCCTAACTCTTAACTCTTAACTCTTAACTCCTTGTCCACAAAGCTAATCCTCCACCTTTACCTCTTGCAGCGATGTAGTTGTCTTCTATCAAAAAGTAGGTAAAAAATGCTTGTTCCTTTAAAGTCTGTTTCTCAAAGTTTTCTTCTCTATCTTTTCCACCTCGAATATAACCTTGATATAAATTTAATCCCGATAAAAATAACCGCATTCTAGTAAAGTCAAATGCGAGTATATTTTTCTTTGACCAGAATTGTACCGGTCCAGTTAAAACTATTTTTAATAAGCCAAATTTTACAGAATTCTCAACATTTCCTGTTTCTAATGAATCTTCCATTTTGCTATAGGAAAGTTGAATTTTTACTAATTTTGACAAAAATCTTCCCGCTCCTAAAACCACTCCTGCACGTTTACGAGTTTTTTTCGTTCCCGTAATAAACCCCAGTCTCCAATTACCAACTAGTTGCGAAAAGCTATAATCTATTTTTGTTTGTTTAGCAGTTTTCTCTGCTGCAATTAATGCTTCAACTACAGCTTCTGATTCGGGTGGTTTTATTGTCTTACCCTGTAGGTAATCCGCAGCTTGCTCAATTACGTTTGACATTATTCTATATCTACTAACTGATAAAAGTATTTTTAATCTTCAACATTTATATTACTTCAAAATCATGGTAAAAAATACAGAAACCCGGCTTTAAAAAAAAACCGGGTTGTGAAAATTTTATTAATAACTAACTAAATCAACCCTTGTTTAATTCCTTAGCCATTTGCATAAAATCGTCCATATTAGACTTTTTTGGACGACGACGATTTCTGATAGCTGGTTCGGAAGTCTTTACAGTTTCTTCTACAGCCTTTGTTTCCTCAGAATCTACAAAATATCCCGAATCCGAATTGGATATTCCTAAAGTATTACCTAAAGAACCAAAGATATTTCCCAGAAAGCTAAATACTGAACGAAAGAAAATCGAAAATACAGCAACAAAGCGAATAAAACTATTTTGAAAAAGCTGTTTGAGACGTTGCATTACATCTCCTTATCAATTGAATTGACTGAATGTTATATTCTTGTAAATTGTAACAAATAATCAATATATCCAAACTTTAGTTTATAAAAGTAAATGAATAAAAAATCAATAAAATAATTCAACCTTTCGATAGAAAAAAATATTTCTCAAGCGTGATTTAATTTTCGTGAGGAACATTTTAATCTTTATTGGGACTGTTCTAGAATTGCTTTAGCCAGTAATATTTCCTCAAGCGCCTTCAATTCAAAACTTCAGGTCATAAAATAGGGGATATCAATGCCTACCATTGCAACAAAAAACGAACTCGCCACTGTAATCATAATTTTTAACGTTGAACCAGAAAAGCAGCAAGAATTATTAGATACTATTGCAGAATTTATTAAAACAGTTAAACAACAGCCCGGTTTTGTTTCTGCGAATTTACATAAGAGTTTGGATGGTTTGAAAGTAGCTAATTATGCTCAATGGAGAACAGTAGAAGAGTTTGAAAAATTTCTGAAAAATTCCGAAGTTAAACAAAAAGCATCCAAAATCAAAGCATTTAAACCAGATAGTCACGTTTATGAAGTAATTATTTCCGAATCAAAAGAAGGTATACCAGAAATTACTGATAAATATATTTATCATTTTGCTGAATTTAGAATGGAACCAGAAAATCAGCCCAAAATGATTGAATTAGCAAAAGAAAACGTTGGTAAAGCAATGAAATTACCAGGACTAGTATCCGCTAATTTTCATCGCAGTACCGACGGAACTAGAGTGATTAATTATGGACAGTGGAGTGATAAAGAAGCTATTGAAAATTTGAAAAAGCAACCGGGATTTGGTAGTGAATCTCCATATTGGGAAGGAATCGCAGAGAACGAGCATCATCTTTATGAGCTTGCTTTTTCCGTGACTAAAGATTAGAAACTTTTAGATAGGTAAAAGTTTATTTTGAGTATCTGACTAAATGATATATAAAAATTTGAACTTTAACTTACGAGACTGTTGGTTATTACGATTCAAAACAGAACACGCAAAAGTTGATAATCTCAAGCTGTAAGCAAATTAAACTATTAAAATGGCAACTTATTTAGTCACGGGTGCAAATCGAGGTATTGGTTTAGAATATTGTCGTCAATTGAAAGAGCAAGGCGATAATGTGATTGCTGTATGTCGCTCAATATCGAATGAATTAAAAGATTTAGAAGTACAGACCGAGACAGATGTTGATATTACCTCTGATTCTTCTGTTAACCAATTAGTTCAAAAATTAAACGGTAAAACCGTTGATGTTTTAATTAATAACGCTGGTATTGTAGAGCGAGTTAGTCTAGATAACTTAGATTTTGAAAGCATTCGTAGACAATTTGAAGTTAACGCAGTTGGACCATTAAGATTAACAAAGGCTTTACTAAATAACTTAAAATCCGGTTCCAAAATTATTATGATGACCAGTCGTATGGGTTCCATCGATGATAATACCTCTGGTGGTTCCTATGGCTACAGAATGTCGAAAGTTGCTTTATCAATGGCTGGTAAATCATTATCCGAAGACTTGAAATCAAAAAATATTCCCGTAGCTATTTTGCACCCTGGATTAGTTCAGACTCGTATGACTGGTTTTTCTGGAATTACCACCGAAGAATCAGTCAAAGGGTTGTTAGCTCGGATTGATAAATTGAATATGGAAAATACCGGTACCTTTTGGCATTCTAACGGTGAAATATTACCTTGGTGATGGAATTTTGGATTTTGTATTAAAATTCATTTGTCAGTTATTAATTATTTATTATTAACTGATAACTGTATGTCCCTCCGGGACACGCTATCTCCCTCCAGGAGACGCTGCGCTAACGCTAACACTGATAACTGATAACTGTATTATGGAACATGCTTTTGGTTTAGAAATACCTCAAACACTAGAAGAAATATGTCATCCTGAAAAGATGGCACTTTTAGTTTACGATATGCAGGTTGGCATTATGAAGCAACTACCAAAAGAAAAAACCGAAAGAGTCACGAACAATATTTTAAAAGTACTAGAAGCAGCTCGTAAAGGTGGATTTAGAATATTTTTCTGTCGTCATTTATCATTACCTAAAGAAGTTGCGGGAGTTTTTCAATTACGTCAAGCAATGACTTGGCAAGGAACTGATAAAGTCGAAAAAGTTAATCCTTGGTTTTTAAGAGATTCCGAGCGTTTTCAACTGATTCCCGAAATGTCTCCTCTTCCATCAGAAGTTATCTTCGACAAAATTACCATGTCTGCTTTTGAAGGAACTTTTTTAGATATAGCTCTAAGAGACTGCGGTATTAATTCCTTTGCTATTGTCGGTATAGCTACGGAAATTGGTATTGAGCCAACGATTCGTCATGGAGCAGATAGAGGTTATATTCCTGTTATCGTTACGGATGCTTGTGGAGCCGGAAATGATGAAGCTGGAGAGCGTTCTTTGGCAAGTATTAAGTTTACTGCTGATGCTGTAATGACCGATGTAGAAACTATTTGCAGCTTTTTAAATCGATAATAACTACTGAATAAAATCATTTTTGAAATTTAAAGGTTACAGGTAAAAAGTTAAAGGTAACAAGGGAGAATATTATGGCACGGTTTTCTAATAAGACGGTAGTCATCACCGGTGGTAGCAGGGGTATGGGATTCTCTGCTGCAAAAGCTTTTCTTGCAGAAGGAGCAAACGTTGCAATCTGCGGACGAAAGCAAGAAAAACTTGAGGAAGCAGCACAAAATCTAGGAGAATCAGAACGACTTCTAACTGCTAGAGCTGATGTCTCAAAAATTGATGACTTAAATCGAATGTATGAGGAAGTCACAAACAAGTTTGGCAAGATAGACGCTGTATTTGCTAACGCTGGGATTGGAACTCAAACTGGTATCGAAGATTGTGACGAAGCAACTTTTGACAAAATCGTCAGCGTTAATTTTAAAGGTGTTTTCTTCACAGTTCAGCGAGCATTACCCCACATGAATGACGGTGGTGCGATTGTTTTAAATGCTTCTCTAACCCAGTATCAAGGATTACCCAATACGACAGTTTATGCTGCAACCAAAGCAGCAGTAAGTCAAATGGCTCGTACTTTTGCAGCCCTTTTACTTCCTCGTGATATCCATGTAAATGCTATTAGTCCTGGTGTAATTGCTACCGATATGGCAGATGAAGTACTTGGTGATTATAGTGAAACAATTAAACAGCAGATTCCTATAGGAAGGTTGGGACAACCAGAAGAAATCGCGAAGGTAGTTCTATTTCTTGCAAGCGATGATGCTTCTTACATTTCAGGTGAGGATTTACTCGTAGATGGTGGTCGAATTCGGCTGAATCTTTGGCAACTCTAGCGCTAGATTTTTTGATGAATAATATCGAAATCTAGTTATTTATATTTTAATTTCAAGGAAGAAGCAATGACAAATTTAAAAAATAAAGTTGCAATTATCACCGGCTCATCTCGTGGTATCGGTAAATCTATTGCGATGAAATTAGCTGATAATGGTGCTGCTGTAGTTATTAATTATTCCCACAGTGCTGATAAAGCAAACGAAACCGTAGCTGAAATTAAAAACAAAGGTGGAAACGCGATAAGCCAAAGGCTTGACACTTCGTGTATCGCAATTCAAGCTGATGTTTCCAAAGTCACAGAAATAGAGAATTTATTCGAGGAAACCGTTAATAAATTGGGTCAGGTAGATATTTTAGTTAACTGTGCTGGAATCGTTATCTATAAACCTTTAGTAGAAATAACAGAATCAGACTTTGATAAAATCGTCGCCATCAATATTAAAGGTACTTATTTTGCCTGTCAACAAGCCGTGAAAAAAATGAATGAAGGAGGACGCATCGTTAATATTTCTAGCAGCACCACGGCGATGATGCTGCCTACTTACAGCGCTTATGTTGCCACCAAGGGAGCGGTGGAACAAATCACGCGAGTATTAGCAAAGGAAGTTGGAAGTCGCGGTATTACCGTCAATGCTGTTTCTCCAGGACCTACAGATACTCCTTTATTTAGAGAAGGTAAAACCGAAGAACAAATCAAGAAATTTGGTGATATGGCTGCTTTAGGAAGAATCGGAGAAGTAGAAGATATAGCCGATATTGTGGCTTTTTTGGCAAGTGATGATTCTCGCTGGATTACCGGACAAAATATTCGTGCTAACGGTGGTTTAGCTTAAACAATTATTGTCAGATAGAAAAGGTAATTAGCTAATTATTTTGAAAATTATTAATTAATCTAATCAAATTAAACATGAAAACAACTCTTGCTATTTTATTTGTTTTATTCCTATCCTTAACCACAGTATTTTATCCGACTGCAAATGCTGCTGCTTCAACTTCACAAAATATATCGGTTTTTCATCCTAATTATAGTAAAACTGTAACATTAGGAAAAGAAATTTTTACCTACCAAACTTTTAATACTTATAAACCTTTTAATAGCAATATTTCTCAGGTTATCTCTCGAACTGAAATTACTCAACCACCTGAATACGGAGGTTTACTGTTGAGAAAACATATTCTACAAGTTCCAGAAGAAATATACATTATTAAAGGAGACTTTGAATTTATTTTTTCCGAGCCAGAGCAAAATACCAATGTAAGCCAAGGTGAGATTGTTTCTGTTCCTTCCGGTGTTCCTTACGGTTTTAAACATATTGGTAGAGGAGAAGGAAAAGTTATAGTAGTAAGTCGAAGTGATGCTTTACCCAAATTGCTATCGCAATTAGGAACTCCAAAAAATAAATCAAAGATTACATCAAATAATGAATTAGATATCAATAAAATTGTGTTATTTGCAAAAAAGAACGGTATTGAGTTTTTGAATTAAGTAGTAAAAAAGCAATTTAAAAATGGCAATTTATATTTCTACTGAATACAATAGTGATGGTCAAAACTGGAACATTATTCTTGTGGTCAAAACAGGCAATGTTTGAGTAATCAATTCACAACAGTAAAATTATTTATGCCATCTATTTTGTTTGGTTCCATTGGTTCGATAGCGGATACTTCCGAGCTTCAGAGACAGTCTTTTAATCAGGCTTTTGCACGACATAAGCTTGATTGGCACTGGTCGCAGGATGAGTACTCAGCAATGTTAAAAAAAAATGGCGGGACGCAGCGAATCAAGGACTATGCAATTTCCCTCGGACAATCGGTAGATGCAGCCGCGATTCATGAGTCCAAATCACAGATATTTCAAGAGTATTTACAGGCTGGTAAAGTAAAGCCACGTCCTGGTGTAGTGGAAACCATTGCTCAGACAAAGCAGCAGGGTTTAAAACTGGCGTTGGTGACAACGACCTCTGAGAAAAATGTCTCATCCTTACTGCTCGGATTGGGGTCGGATATCAACCGTACAGATTTTGATTTGGTAGTGGATGTTTCTATGGTGGAGCGACCAAAACCTGCGGTCGATGCTTATGCTTTAGCCTTGGAAAAACTTAATGAGAAGCCAGAAAATTGCATTGCTATTGAAGATAATTTAGGCGGATTGTTAGCTGCTAAATCTGCGGAAATAAGTTGTGTAGCGTTTCCAGGAGAGAACAATACCGGTTATGATTTCTCAAAGGCTGATTTACGAGTTAATAAGCTTTATTTTGATGAATTAAAGAGATTTATTTAGTTTTTTGGGTGCAATTCCATGACCTATGACTTGCGGATACTTTCGCATTTTGGAGTGGAGGCTGTAGGGCTGAAAATTACCGATTTGGACGGTGACAGAATTGATGCGATAAAAGCTGCGATTGCTCAGTACGGATTCATGGTCTTTAGGGAGCAGTGGCTCCCTGACCAAGCGTTTGTAGCTTTCTTGAACAAGCTGGGACAGTTGACATTTACCTTGGGAGAGAAACCCGTCGCTGATGCACCCATGCTCAACCTGGTGACTAACGTAGGTCGAGAACGCCCACCTAGAAGCGTTTTTCATACGGATACAAGCTATATTGCTCAACCCCCCGCATTTACCGCACTGCGAATTGTCAAAGTACCATCATCGGGAGGTGAAACTCTATTTTGCAATCAATATCAAGCATATGAGACATTACCACAATGGGTGAAGCAGCGGTTTAACCAGGCAAAAGTTTTACATGTAGTCTCTGGGTTGACCTTAGATGAAAATCAAGAAACGCAAAGCTGGCATCCATTGTTTAGACGACATCCAATTTCGGGGAAGGTGGCACTTTATTTATCTACACCAGAACGATGTCAAGCTATATCTGATGTAAATACAGAGGAGGGACAAAGAATTATTCGGCTGCTATACAAACATTCAATTCGCAAAAGCAGGCTCTATCGGCATTGCTGGCAAGCAGGAGATATAGTCATTTGGGACAATCGCTGTACTATGCATCGGGCAGACCATTCTCAGGTAATGGGTGATAGAGTCTTGCATCGTGGATTGGTAGCTGGTGAAATCCCAAGGGGTTTGTAATTCTTCCGTGCGTACCTTTGCGTTAATCTACTCTTAGTAAGTCGGCACAAATAAACCCGAACTATATAACAAGCTATAAATTACCCTTATTCGTACTTACTACTTACTACTTACTACTCACCACTCCTCCCATCCCATGATAGAACCCAAAATTATCGTAGATTCCCCACACCACAACGCTGAATGTCCACTTTGGCACCCCCAGCAGCAGTGTCTTTACTGGACTGATATTCCCCAAGGTAAACTGTATCGCTACAATCCACAAACAAATTCTCACGCACAAATCTATTCAGGAGAACCCGTTGGTGGTTTAACTCTTCAAGCTAACGGTTCATTAGTGCTATTCAAAACCAAAGGAACCGTTGAAATTTGGGAAGAAGGTAAAATTACAACATTAATCAACGAAATCCCCGCAGAAAGACATACTCGTTTTAATGATGCAATAGCAGACCAAGCAGGAAGAGTTTTTTCGGGAACAATGGCAACTCCAGAAGACAAAGGAAGACTCTACCGTATAGATACCGATGGTTCGATTCATGTAATTTTAGAAGAACTTTTGGTTCCCAACGGTATGGGTTTTTCTCCCGACTTAAAATACTTTTACCTGACCGATTCCGACACCCGTACAATCTACCGTTTTGATTACAACCAAGAAACAGGTGATATTACCAACCAGCAAAATCATATAGTTATCCCCGATGGAGTTGGAGTACCCGACGGAATGACCGTTGACAAAGAAGGTTACATTTGGTCGGCTCGTTGGGACGGGAAACATCTGTATCGTTACGCTCCCAACGGTACCGAAGTTTTACGCATTGAATTCCCGGCTTTAAAAGTCAGCTGTATGACTTTTGGAGGCTCAGATTACAGCGAAATTTATGCAACAACTGCTGGAGGTAATAACCGTTCTGTAGAAGGTGACGGAGCAGGAGCAATTTTTCACCTTCAAGCTGATGTTAAAGGAATTCCCGAATTTACATCTCGGATTTTTATGAGTTAATATTTCCAGGGTGATAAACCGTTAAAAAACCTTTTATAGCCATACCTATTAATAAGTAGTCAGTAAAAAGTAAAAATGCAGCGATAAATGGTAAAGGAAAGAGCAAATTCAAAATTAGAATATTGATGAAATCTCAAACCTATGGTTTTAAACCTTTGACCTCTAACCTCTGACCTTTGACCTTACCATAGCGCTATAGTTATTTTCAATCATTCCAAAAGCTTCACCATTTCCTCAGCAGTTTTAGTAGCAGAAGCAGGATTTTGTCCAGTAACAAGATTTCCGCTAACTACAACGTGAGATTGAAAATTATCCGCTTCAGTGTGATTTGCACCCCTTTCAATTAACTTCGATTCTAATAAAAACGGCATTTCTTCAGTCAACTTAACCGCTTCTTCTTCCTCGTTCGTAAAAGCAGCGACTTCTTTACCAGCTACCAAATATTTTCCATTACTCAATTTAACATTAACTAAACCAGCAGGACCATGACAAACAGCACCTACAACTCCTCCTTTTTCGTAAATTGCAGCAGTTATTTGTGATAATTCCTGATTATTTGGTAAATCCCACATTACCCCATGTCCACCAGCAAAGAAAATTGCACTGTATTGATTTGGATTAATTTCTCCTGGTGAAAGAGTATCCTTAATTTGAGCCATCACAGTTTCATTTTCAACAAACTGTTTATTTAAAGGGTCTTCGAGATTATAGCTTTTGGGGTCAATGGGTGCTTCCTCTCCTGTAGGACTAACAAAATCAACTTTAAAACCAGCTTTGGTAAAAACAGCATAAGGATGAGCAACTTCATCGAGATAAAAACCTGTTTTTTTACCCGTATTTCCCAACTTATTATGATTGGTTAACACGATTAGAATTCTTTTAGATTCTTGATTCACTTGTGAACTAATCATTTTCTCACTGTTATTTTCTTCAAAAGCTTGAACAATTCCTTGAAATAAAAAACGTCTGTTTAGAGTAATTCCACCAACAGCAATCAAAAAGAATATTACTCCTACAGCAGCCGACAAAAGTCTAGATTTTCTATTCATTTCAAATTCCTATGATTATGATTGAATTTATCTACCTTTACCCTGGTTTTAATAAGGTTGAAAATTCAAAATTTTAATTGAAGTTGGTTTACCAGTCTTCGTTAATGATAGTAAACGTCCTAAATCTCCGGAATCAACCCGAGACTGAATATAATCATCATATTGTTGCTGAGAATCCCACTCTTGAATCAAAACAATTTCACCAGGGACACTTTGATTCAAATAAAACCGTACCTTATTATTACCAGAGGCAGCACGAGTAATATTCAAATTCCCATCACCACCAAGTTCTTCAATCAAAGCTTCTTCCCGACCTTTCGCAGCATTCAAAGTTATGACAACGACCACGGGTTTAAAACCTTGAGGTGTTTTCCTCCCTTGTGGAACTTGAGCAGTGATGACATTTGTATTCAACGTAAAAATAACGCTGGTTGACAGCAATAAATTAAATATCCGCTTCATAATATGAATAACTATTTTGCAATCGCAATAGTTAATGTTTCCAGAACCTGCTCAGTCATTTTGACGTTGTAATGAGATTAATTGCTTTACATCTCTTAATTTAATCCAACCATAGCCATAAGAGAAGTATGTATTTTTTAGTGCAGCCATAATATAATTTATAGCTACCAGTAACCTATCTCATAAAAATTGATAGTTTGTAGTTGAAATTTAGTTCTTCCTAGTTCGGGATTCAGATACGCTTAAGTGCTAATACAAACCCACCAAAACTACTGGAAATTTACTTTAATAAATCTTCAATCCAAAATCTAAAATCCCAAATCCAAAATTGAGTGTCTTACTTAACCCAATTACGAACATTTATCGAAGCTTACCGTTTGGGTTCGTTGACTCAAGCGAGCGAACGTCTTGGTATCACTCAACCTGCGGTATCGAGTCATATTCGTACTTTAGAAGTTCAACTGAAGAAAAAGTTATTTATTAGACATGCTAGAGGAATTGACCCTACAGCAATTGCTCACGATTTAGCTCGTTCTATCGGCTCCCATATCGATAATATAGAAATTGCTTTCAATACCGTACAAGCAAGAGCTGCTAACATTGCTGGTACAATTCATATCGCTGCACCAGGAGAGTTTCTTAATGCTCGTCTAGCTCCATTTTTAGCGGTTTTAATGTCCCACGATATCAAAGTTCGTATCCATCTAGGTGGTAAAGATAAAATCTACTCGCTGCTTGATGAGGGTGCGATTGATTTAGCAATTACTGCTTCACAACCCGATAGTCGTGCTTTAGGATATCAAGAAATTGAAAAGGAAACTTTTGTTTTAGTAGCTGCAAAGAACTGGGTCAAACTTAATTTACAACAACCTGTTTTACCTGATGATTTATTAACTCAATCTTTGATTGCTTATGACGAAGATTTACCTTTAATTAGACAATATTTTGAACAAGTTTTCAGCATTCAAATTGATGTCCAACCTGCTGCTATTGTTGGTGATTTGAGAATGGTTTTAAGTTTAATATTAGAAGAGCAGGGATACTCTGTATTACCCAAATATTTATGCAAAAATCAGTTGAAAGATGGTTCGTTAATACTGCTTCATCAACCAATCAATCCACCAAAAAATAATTTATATCTGGTGTGGAATCGCGGAAACTTAAGACATCCCAGAGTTGTTTTTGCAAAAGAATGTCTGTTACAAGAATTTGAGAAAAGTTAGTAATTAGAAGATAAAGAATACTTTTTCAATTACCAATTACCAATTACCAATTACCAATTACCAATTACCAATTATCAATTATCAATTACCAATTACCAATTATCAATTACCAATTACCAATTACCAATTCC
>JBCBHT010000234.1:0-11629 GCA_038525335.1 Cyanobacteria bacterium J06621_15
ACCCCGATAAAGCTGTGCTTTATCACCCCTCTCCTTATCAAGGAGAGGGGTTGTGGATTCTGTCCCCTTCTCCTCAATTGAGAAAGGAAATGTAGTTCCTGTCCCCCTCTCCTTAATAAGGAGAGGGGTTAGGGGTGAGGTTTTTGAATCTACGACGAAAATATCTACCCCCGAATCTTCCACCATAAACCTCAAACGTTCTTCTGGAAAAGCTGGGTCTAAAGGAATATAGGTTCCCCCTGCTTTAAGAATTCCTAGTAACCCAATTAACATTTTTTCAGAACGTTCTAAGCAAATTCCAACTCGTGTTTCTCTGGTAACTCCTATCGATTGTAAATAACGAGCAAGCTGATTTGCTTTTTGATTTAATTGTTTATATGTAAGCTGTTGAGATTCAAATACAACTGCAATTTTTTCAGGAGTACGTTCTACTTGTCTTTCAAATAATTGATGAATGCAAAGATTTGAATATTCGCAATTAGTGTCATTCCATTCAACAAGTAATTGCTGTTGTTCTTCCGGTGTTAGTAAAGGTAATTCAGATAAAACTTGTTCGGAATCAATCAACATCCCCGATAACACATTTTGTAAATGACCCAATATTCTGACAACTGTTGCATCATCAAAACGGAAGCCATCATATAGCATTCGTAACGTGATTTTTGAATCTAAGACTACATATAATCCCAAAGGAAAATTATTTTGTTCATTTGTAGAAATATTTTGTAAATTTAGGTCTTTGATTGCTGATTTAACAGTTGTCTCAACTGGATAATTTTCAAATACAATAATACTTTCAAATAAAGGTAATCCTCTAGGAATATCGCTCCAACGCTGAATTTCAATTAAAGGACTATATTCATACTGCTGTAATTCTACCTGCTGCTTTTGAAGTTGCTGTAACCACGGTAAAAGCTTTTGCTTACCGTCAACTTGAATTCGTAACGGTAAAGTGTTGATAAATAAACCTACCATCGATTCAGAATTTACCAGTGAAGTCGGACGACCGGAACTAGTTACACCAAATACGATATCCTTTTCACCACTATATCTACTCAACATTAATGCAAAAGCAGCTTGAATTAAATTATTAATAGTAAGTTGATGATTTTTTGCAAAAGTCTGTAGTTGAGATGTAACTTCTTCTGAAAGCTGAATTTCTTGCTTTTGGTTATTAGAATTCGGTTTGATTGAATTTCCTAATGTCTTATCAACTCGAAAAGGTGTAGGTGCTAAAAATCCAGCAAGATTATTTCGCCAAAATTGCTCCGCGGCTGATAAATTTTGCTGCTGTAACCAAGCAATATAATCTTTGTAAGGACGAGATTTAATCAAATTTTGATTTACAGATTCATCTTTATTAATAGCAGTATAACTAGTTAAAACATCTTGCAATACAAAAGGAACAGACCAACCATCAAGTAATAAATGATGATAAATCCAGATAAACTGGTAAACTTGTGGCTGTTTGCGAATTAAAATCAACCTAGTTAACGGTGCTTTACTCAGATTAAATCCTTGTTTTTGCTGACTCTCTAATAATTTTTCTAACTGCTGATTTTGTTGCGATAATTCCAGAGACAGCCAATCAATTAATATAATAGGTACTTTAACTTTTCTTCCTACAACTTGAAGCGGTTTTTCCACCTTCTCCCATACAAAAGCTGTCCGTAAAACCGGATTTTTGTTAATAGCGAATTCCCAAGCTTGCTCGAATGCTGCAATATCTAAATTACCGTGAATCTCAAAACTAACTCTAATTATATAAACACCAGAATCCGGAGCATAAAGACTATGAAACAACATCCCCTGCTGCATCGGGGAAAGTGGATAAATGTCTTCAACTTGCTTTTTACTCACGATTGTTATTTTTTTTACTCATATTCGCAATCTTTATTATAGAGAATGTGGAAGAAGATAAAAGGTTAGAGGGGGGAGAGGGGGAGATGGGGAGATGGGGAGAAACAAGGGAGCAAGATGCTCCCACTACAAACAGTTTAGTAATTCCTTGTTACTCCTAACTTCCAACCTTTAACCTTTAACCTTTAACCTGAAGATTAGACTTTAAAGAAATCAGTTCTCAATACGTTCAATCCTTCTTGAGTAATTTGTACATTTTTACAAACAGCAAATGGTGCTTCATCCCCTTCTTGAGAAGCGCTTGCTCCATCTACCATTTCACCTTTTAAGTAACCTTTTTCCATCGTATATTTTAAATGCTCGATTACTTCGTCTTTTTCGACTATTTTACCGTCAAAATCTTTACGATAGTAGCTGATATCTTGAGGTTCTTCAGAATGCTTTACTTTATTGAGCAAAAAGTAAATGATATCGTCGCGACGTTCGTTGGTTGGAATTGGCATTGTATTTACACCTATTTCTAGTTCTATTAAGATTAATGAAAATTATTTGCATTAACTCCTCGTTTTCAAGATAGTAAGAATATTTATCAATTAAATCTATCCAAAGTTGTAGCTTGAGTAGTTTACATAGCATATTTGTATGTCTTCTGATATAGATATAGCAGCAGGAATCACAATAAATTTTGCATCATATTTATACTTCAGCAAACAATTTTGTGATAGTTGAAATTAATTCTTAATAAATATGTGCAAAACATCACACTAATTTGAAAATCATTTGGTTATATTTGCAGAAATGCCTCTATATATAGGACACAAGGAGAAATAATGATAGCTGCTTTTTTCATTAGTTTCTGGGTATTTTTAATGATTTTGTTCTCGTTTAGTGTAGTTCGTGCATTTAAAGAGGGAGCAGAGCAAGTCAAAAAGCTACATAGAATTCCTTGTTACAAGTGTGATTTTTTCACTAATGATTATCGTCTCAAATGCACGGTACACCCTACCTTAGCTTGTTCAGAAGAAGCTCTCGGATGTATCGATTTCGAGCCTAAAAAAATTATTAAAAACACTTCTCCTCGCAAATGGGGTAAATGCAATCTATTTCGTTTTTCTGTTAACGATTAACGAGTGGACTAAATTTGATTGCAAAGTTATTTATAGTAAAGTCAAACTATTTTGGATTTTGGATTTGAGATTATTTCTATAATCTCTTCGGTCAGTAAATCCTAACAATTGAAATTAATTCTCAATTAAGCTATATTGGAATTAATTAAAATCTCACAAAGATTAATTGCGGCTATGTCACGTATAGCAACAGGTAGGAAGAAATTTAAACATCCTTGGGAAATACATATCCAGCAAGGAGATGCATATATGCTCAAGGAACTTTATTCACAAGCTCAAGCGGCTTATATTCGAGGGATGGAAGCATCTGAAAGTCAATTAGAAAGTGGATTGCAAAAGCAAATCAACCCAATAGCTATTCATGGATTTGTAATTTCTTGTCGAAACCTAGCGAAGGTTTATTGTGTAAGAGATTTAGAAACAGAAGCGGAAAGGTTATTAGTGAAAGCGTACAAAAAAGCTTTAAAGTTGATGAAGATAGAACATCTATCGATACAGTATAGAACAGAAGCTTATCGAGCCTTTCATGCTGCTTTTGCTGAGTTAGTCGATTTTTATAACAATAGTGAATGCGAAGAGAAAATTGCAGAAACTGTTGAAGAATCAAAGTTACATATACAGAAATTTTTACAAGAAGTTAATCTGAGAACATATAAAAGCAGTTTACCTTCGTTAAATTAAGGTTAATAAATATTCTGCTTTATGAGTAAGTTCAGTGCAATTGATTTTACCGGTACAAAAATTCAGCTTGCTCAACCAGCAAAACGCATTGCTTGTTTAACATCAGCAGCTTTAGATGTATGCTGGGAACTTGGTTTAGAACCTGTTGGTTATCTGACAAAAGGGATTGCAGATAAATCCGAGTTTTATGGTGAGTTAGCGAAGAATTTTACACCTTTAGGTTCTTGGATATTTCCTAATATTCAAGCTATCCGCAGTCTTCAGCCGGATTTAGTCATTGGCTGGTCATTTCCGCATCGATTTTACCGACGATTGTTAGGTCGTAAAATTCCGTTTTATCTTATGAGTGAAAATGGATTTGATGCTGCATTACGAAGACTACGCGATATATCTTATTTAACTAATCGTGTTTCTCAAGCGGAAATAGTAATTGACAATTTTCAGAAGCGCTTGGAAATCTATCGTAATACTATTCCTGCATCAGATTATAAAACAGTCTTGTTCATGGGAGGCTCAAAAATTAACTCTTTGAGTCGTGAATTTATTGTTGAAACTAATATCGGAACTTTTGGTAGTATTATTCAAAAATTTAGCAATTATCCTTGGTTAGAACCAAAAGGTTATAATCTCGAACCAGGTTTTATAAATGTTTCGCTACAAAAAATACTGCTAGTCAATCCCGATATCATTTTTGTACAAACATACCCACCAGGAAAAATTCCTTTATCGCAGCAACTAGCTAATAATCGAATTTGGCAGCAGTTAAAAGCGGTACAAAATAATCATGTTTATGAAATAGAACAATTATGGCATTATGCTAACGGTACCCGGATGATTGGTTTAACACTTGATAAATTAATGCCAATTATATATCCTGAAATTTTCATTAAAAAGTAATGCTTAATAAAGATAAATAAAAAATCCATGTCGTATTTTTTTACAACATGGAAAATAACTGTGTTGATGGAAATAAGGTAAATACCTAGAATTTGGAAAATACTAATATTTCAATTTATAAAAAACGATATTCGGGCTTTATAAAATATCCCAAAAGTGAAGAACACCCTCACCAGTAAATACTTCAATTAAAACAACTGCCAAAAATCCAATCATAGCCAAACGACCATTCCAGATTTCTGCTTGAGGAGTAAAACCCCATCTCCAAGCATTGCGATTTTCCGAGGTTAATACAGCCCCGTTTACGTTAGTTGTATCTTGCATATTAGTACTCTGAATTACAATCTCTTAATTCATTTTGATAATAGCAAATTATTCTCAATAAAATAGTGATGTGAATAACTTATTTATATTTGTATTGCTTTAGATTTATATTTAAATGACTTATTATTGCGATACTGATTGGCATTGTCTAAAGGTTTTACTGATTGTTGGAGACGTAGCACTGCTACGTCTCTACACCAGTTATTTATACAAATGCAAAGTTATCTGCAATCAAGCTATCGGTAGCGATACCTTGTAAAATTGCTAAATCCGAACCATTAACAGCAATCAAAGTATTATTATCCTGCTGGGTAATACTCAAATCATCGAAACCAATACCCAAACCAGCAATACCCAAAACATCTTCACCACTGGTAAAGTCGGTAATAATATTCACAGCTTCCGGAATTTCCGCTGTAGCAATCCAGAATTGGTCGGCACCTGCTCCACCAGTAATGATATTATCACCACCGTTGGTTGTGAAGAATTTATCGTCACCTGTTCCACCGACGATTCTATCGGACATTCCCAGAATTACAGTATCGTCACCACTACCTGCATAAATCCGGTTATTTCCTTGATTACTAATAGAAGCATCAATTAAATCATCCGAGTCACCACCGAAAATCAAACCACCACTACCGCTAACTTCAATAATATCTCCTTCTAGGGAACCAAAGATTGGTTCTGGTTTGACTGGAATTTCTGATTCGTCTACACCGAAGGTATCAAAAACAGTTATAGTCTCACCTACCATCTGCGGATTAATAACGTAATCGCTAATCAAATCTACAGTTTCAATTGCTGCTAAATCTTCTTCGCTAATTTCCTCTCTAGTTTTGAGTTCGTATGTAATATCTATTATCGGTTCTTTAATATCATCTACTGCAACGGGTATTTCAATTGAAGCATCATCGGCAAATATCTTAACTGCAAAACCGCTTAAATCTGGATTAACAATCAGTGATTCACCACCGTTAATTACTGCTTGAGTTAATTCAAATTGCGACAAAGATTGAGGTGTTTCGCTATCTACATATACATATAATCCATCTTGCGGTAAATTATCAACTTCAAAAAATAAGGTTAATATATCATTTTCATCTTCTGCTATCCTATCGGGAAAAGCACCTAATGCTACATTTGGTAATGGTGCTGGTGGTTCTAATAACGAATCTACAATAGTAAAACTGCCGCTATTAGCATTAGAATCTACTTCATATCCTTCGCCGTTTTCAACTGTAAAAGTCGCGGTTTCTTCTCCTTCAATTTCCCCATCATTTAAAACAGGTAAACTGATTTGAGCAGATTGCTCGGTGATGGTAAAATCAAAAGCTTCGTCGTTAATTCCTACTCTAAAAGGTGGTAAAAGGTCGCGAACTAAATTATCATCAGAAAATCCATTAATTAATTCAATATAAGTAAAATCATCTTGGGGAGAATACCACATATTTGAGCGATACCCTAAAACTAAACCCCGATGAATGTACCAGAAGCGATTGGGGGATTCGATGGTTCCGACTCCCAAACCGTAAGAGGAATAGTTATTATTATCGATTGCAGGGATAGTATCGAGCATTTGCTCTAATGTTTCGGGTTCGAGCAATTCCCCTTTAAACAAACTACGAGCAAAAGTATCCAAATCGACGGTATTAGAAACCATCGCACCAGTAGCCCAAGCCCAGGATAAATTAGCTGAAGTAATATTATCTAAAGTTCCGTCTTGGTTGAAATCCCAGTACCCGCTAACGTAACCCCCAGGAATTTCTTCTTCTTCAGCGAAAAAGGTATTTTCTAAATTTAACGGTTCAATAATCCTTGTCCTAATTTCGTCAGCAATATTATTACCCGTCGCTGCTTCTACTACTAACCCCGCTAAAATAAAATTAGTATTGGAATACTGCCAAGATTCCCCCGGTGAAAACAAAGGTTCAACACCATCAATAAAATCAACTAATTCTTCTGGTTGCAAATCCGTTAAAAATATACCGGGATTAGTCGCTCCTTGATTAAAAAGTACATCAATATAGTCAGCAACACCGCTTGTATGTTGTAAAAGCTGCTCTAAAGTAATATCTTCGGCATTAGGAATATCAGCAGTTACACTTTCAGGTAGCCAAGTTGTGAGAGTATCTGACAAACTTAACTGACCTTCTTCGACTAATTGTAATACAGTCGTCGCCACAAAAGTTTTCGTAATGCTGCCAATTGGAAAGCGGTCATCAGGCTGTAAAGGTGTATCATTTTCTACGTTAGCAACACCACTTGTACCAAACCAGCTTCCGAAAGGAGAAACAATTGCTACAGCAGCACCGGGTACCTCTTCGACACGAGTTGCATCTAAAGCATCGTTTAACTGTTGCTCTAATTCTGGTTCTAAAGTAATTTCTCCTCCCTCAACTTGAGTTTGAGTTAAATTAAAGTCAGATAAATTCGGAGCATTAATACTTACTACGGTACCCGATTCTGATGGTGGTTCGCTGAGATTGAAATTGAGCAAAGAAACCGTTTCCTCTGCTTCAATTAATAATTCGGGTTCGGTGGTGAAATTGATTTTTGGATTCATAATTTAAATAGGGAATTGGGCATCGGGCATTGGGCATTGGAAATGTAGAGACGTGGTATAATATTTTATAAAATTTTGTATCGCGTATCTACATTTAGCGGACGAGATGCTCCCCAGAAAATAGTTGTATTTTCAACAGAAATAGTCGTTTATTTCTGTAATTAATCATTTTTTTTCGACATTTTACCCGTGCAAACTTTGCACATTTTGTAGCATTAATATCAATTATAAATAAACCGAAAATATATTTATCAAAACATAATTTTAAGGTTCGTAGTTGCGCTTTAGCGCCAAAAGTTTTGAGCGCTAAAGCGCAACTACCAACGAACCTAATTATTAAAAACGCTTTCTGGTTGACCTAAAAACTTCTGGTTAACTATGTCGTTAAAAGCTTCTAGGTTCGTTTGCCAATTGTTAATATTTTGTACCATATGACCGATAATTTCTTTTTGCTGATGATGATTTACTTTATAGTGAAAACTGCCGGAAAATAGCAAAGCAGGAAGAGATTTTTCGTTTTGCTTAATTTGGGCTTGGGTAACATTTAAACTTAACGGTGCGGATTCTAATTGAAAAAGAAAATTGATGCTAGCTTGCATTTTTTCTTTACCAATATTCTGCCAGGGACCAGGAGCAATTAAAGTGTTAGTAATATAGTCGCCAAAACTATTTTCTAAACCAATCAAAGTCTTGGGATTTACAACAATTTCTTGGTAATCCGCATGGGGAAGTTTTTCGATGTATTTACTAGCAACTTCCGAGATTTGAATATCTTTAATCGCTTTTTTAGCAAGCGTCTCCGAGAAAAAGATTTTACCCGGTTGAGCTACTAAATTAACACCATTTTTAAAACTTAGTTGCGCTGCATTAGGAGTTTTTACAGGTTTACTTTGTAATTCCCAGTCTTGGGGGATTATTCCACTAGTTTTCAGAAAATCCACGCTCAATATTCCAACATTGAGTTTTTTCGCGGTAATTATAATACCGATTTCCTGAATTTCTAATACTTTTTGAACCGAAGTTGTCATTAATTTCATAGTTTTTGTAATTGGTAATTGGCAATTGTTTGTATTTTGTAGTTCGTAGGGTGTGTTATGCCGCGATAAGTGATTAGTGTTGTGACAAAATATGTCTTTTTCGCGCCTAACGCACCGTTTTCTGTTGAAAGCCGACGTTTTGCGGTGCGTTGCGCGGAGCGACAACACAACGGCAGTTTTGCGGGAGAAGCATCCACACCGCAAACTGCCTTCCCTACAGATTACCTAACCAAACGCAAAATTATCAGCCATCAATCCATCTGCACCAACACCCTGCAAAATCCCTAAATCCGAACCATTCGCAGCAATTAAGGTATTATCTTCCTGCTGGGTAATGCTTAAATCATCAAAACCAATTCCCAAACCAGCAATACCAAGCACATCTTCACCGCTGGTAAAGTCGGTAATAATATTAGCTGCATCGGGAAGTTCGGCTGTAGCAATCCAGAATTGGTCGGCACCCGCACCACCCGTAATGATATTATCACCACCAGAAGTTGCGAAGAATTTATCAGCACCTGCTCCACCGATAATTCTATCTAAGCTTCCCAGTATTACGGTATCGTCACCGCTACTTGCATAAATCCGGTTTCCTCCTTCGCTACTAATAGAAGCATCAATTAAATCGTCGGAGTCACCAGCGAAAATCATTTGATTGGTACCGCTAACTTCGATAATATCTGCGTTAAGGGAGCCGAATATTGGTTCGGTTGTGGGTGGTTCTGGGGTAATGTTGATAAAGCTGAGTTCATCTAACAGTGCTAAGTCTGGCAGATTATGGGAAGACAGTGACTCGTTGGATACGACAAATAAATCTTCGTCAATCTCTAGGCTACGACGAATTTGTTCTCCGTCGCGACTAACTTCACCAATTTGCTCAATTCCAGTTTCACCATCAATTTCAAATACTGATAATTGACCAATCTCTGTAAAAGTTTCTGAGTCGTAATCAACTACCGGAATCGCTAAAAGTTGCTGTTCGGGAATATAATTAACCGCTTTGGAATCCCAAAGGGCTTCTGTGTAGCCATCGCCAATGATATAACTGTCAATTTCAGTGGGATTACTTAAATCTGTCACATCAAACAGCGATATCTTTAATGGTCTTTCAAACGTTTCTAAATCGACATCGCGTCCTACCCCTAACAGCAAAGTTTGGTCATCCTGCTCGATTACCTGCAAATATTCAGAAAACCCCGGAATCTTTAACTCACCCTTTACTTCTGGAGCAGTTGGGTTGCTTAAATCAAAGGTAAACAGCGGATCAACTTCACGAAATGTGACTACGAAACCATAGTCACCCCGAAATCGTGTAGAAAAAATTCGTTCACCTGGTGCTAACCCTTCAACTTGTCCTACAATATCAAGTTGAGTATCGTTTTGCTCTAAAATATATAGATTATTGCTGGAATCTTCCCAGGAATCCACGGTGGTTGCAATCCGTAAAAAGCCTTCATGCTCGTCAATGGAAAATCTACTGTCAACAATACCAGGAACTTCACCCGTGGCTACTAGTTCAGATGTATCTAAATCAATTTGCCAAATTTGGGTATCCGGGGGAAAATCATCGTACTGTTCTTGGAATAAATAAAGATTATCGCGGGAGACAAATAACCGCGCCCAATCTAAAGGTAAACTTGTGGAGTCATCAATACCAAAACTATCATCACCCACATCAAAGGTAGACAATGTTATTAGCTGTGGCGCTATGTTCTCAGTAAAAGGGCGATAAATCTCTGTGGGTGCTGTTAAAAATCCTGCTTCTAAAAGTTTACCTTCGCTATCATAAGTTTCCACGCTGGGTAAAGCCAAATCCAGTGCTTGAGAACTGATTCGCTCTACATAAGCTGCTTCTGTTTCATAGACACCATCTTGATAGAAGTAAGGAGGTGGTAAAAAATCAGTCGCAGGTTCTGGAGTTGCATTGGTTTGTTCTTCCGATGAATCGGATTCTTCCGGAATAAGCAACGGTTGAGGTAATCCAAAACCATCGCTGGTAACAACAAAAACCTGGTCTTCGATAGCTCGGGAAGAAAGAAGATTACCATCCAAAACAGTTGTTTCTAAAATCGTGGCTGCATCGGGTTGAGCCACATCTAAAACAGTTACCTGTACCTGGGGTTGATAGTCATAGAAATAGTAAGGTTCTGACTCAAACGGGAAAACAGGAAAATCAAAGTAGCTACTGGAGACAACAGTAAGGCGATCGCCCTGTAAATAAATCCCGTCAATCTCACTCCATCGCTCTACAGAAGCATCAGTGGGAAACGAAGAATTTGAGAGATTGGGAATAGGAACTTGGGTGATAATCTCCAAATCAGAAGCATCTCTTACATCAACAATAGAGACAGTTTGATCTGCCCCCTGGTAGAGAAATTCACCATCACTTTCAATCAAATCGGCTTCATCAACACCTTCAATTTGGGTATTTGTTGTGTCTTCCGCTGGTGCTTCCGGTGCTGGTTCCGGTTCCGGTTCCGGTTCTGGCTCTGGCTCTCCAAACCCGTATAAAGATTGCCCAAACAAATAAGAATACTGCTCTACAGCTTGATTAATTAAATAGTCAGTTAGCTCTTCTGAAGACGTAAATTTCTCGAAATTTGGATTAGACATGATTTATTTGTGGTAATTGGGTTCGTAGTTGCGCTACTCTGCGAGAAAACGCTTCGCGTTCAGAGCACCAAAAATTTTGAGCGAAGACAGCATAACTACGAACATATTTTTATTCATAAGTTTCACGCTTCAAATGTCGGTAGATAACGAGTAATTGGTAGAATGCTTTCTTGTAGGGTGCCGTGAAGACCTCGAAAAATTATGGTTTTCATGAATAATTTGATAGTGTCTTCACGCACCTTGTTTTGATAGATAACGAGTAACTGGTAATTACTAATATCAAATTCGGATGATTACTTATGGTATAGGGTTCGTAGTTGCGCTTGGGCTTTCTAGATTTTTGGCGCTATGAGCGTTCACGTTCACGAAGTATGCCCGAAGGGCTTAGTGAGTCGTTAGACTAAGCTTTCTCGTTAGCGTTCACGTTCACGAAGTATGCCCGAAGGGCTTAGTGAGTCGTTAGACTAAGCGTCTCCCGGAGGGAGATAGAGTAAGCGCAACTACGAACAATTACCTATCCAAAC
>JBCBHT010000235.1:0-11591 GCA_038525335.1 Cyanobacteria bacterium J06621_15
GGTATTTGAGAAATTAGAAAAGCATCAAAATCAAGTTTTGGGAACGGAGAAATGCAGTCAGTGCTATGAATGTTTACCTTGTCCCGAAAATATAAATATTCCCGAAGTATTGCGACTGCGGAATTTAGCGGTTGCTTATGATATGGAAGATTACGGGAAATATCGTTACGGTATGTTTGAAAATGCAGGACATTGGTTTCCGGGGATGAAGGGTAATCGCTGTACTGAATGTGGGGATTGTTTACCGAGATGTCCCGAAGAGTTGAATATTCCTGGTTTGTTGAAAGATACTCATGAGAGATTGAAGGGGAGAGAGGGGAGGAGGTTGTGGGAGTAGGGATTTTGGATTTTGCGGAAAGTTTGGGGGGAGATGTTCTTCCCCCAAAACTTTTCAAGACGGATTTTGGGTTGTTAGTCATGCACTGACGAGGTGTTGAGAATTCAAGACGATTTGATGTTAAAGTTTATAGTACATTAATATTTATTTTTCGTACTATATTAATTTCTCCTCAATTCAATCAAAAAATGCCTAAAAACAAATTAATAGCTTTTGGTTGGTACGGTGGCAAATATAGTCACCTTAATTGGCTTCTACCTTTACTACCAAAAACACAACATTATTGCGAACCATTCGGCGGTTCTGCTGCTGTTTTACTTAACCGAAAACCATCTAATGTCGAAACTTATAATGATTTAGATGGAGAATTAGTAAATTTTTTTCGCGTACTTAGAGAACAAAAAGAACTTTTAATTGAAGCTATCGGTTTAACTCCTTTTTCTCGCGAAGAATTTGAAATAGCAATTTCTCCATTAACTTCAGAAATATCAGATTTTGAACGAGCAAGAATATTTTTTGTTAGAGCAAGACAGGTAAGAACTGGTTTAGCACAAAAAGCTAGTTCTGGTAGATGGGCACATTGTAAATTAACTAGTCGTGCTGGAATGGCTGGTGCTGTTTCTCGATGGCTAGGAAGTGTAGAAGGTTTATCAGAAATTGTCCAAAGATTATTACGAATTCAAATTGAGCATGACCGTGCAATTAACATAATTAAACGCTACGACAGTGAAGATACTTTATTTTATTGCGACCCTCCTTATCCTCATGATTCCAGAGGAGACAGTCAAGCATATGCTTATGAAATGACAGACGAACAGCATCGAGAATTAGCTGATGTTCTGCACAATATTAAAGGTAAAGTTGCTATTTCTGGCTATAAATGTGCTTTGATGAATGAACTTTATAGTGACTGGAAAGTTATTCAAGCTCCAGAAAAAACTTGTCATTCAACAAAAGGATTGAGAACAGAACAATTATGGGTAAATTATGAATTAAATGATGAGAATAAACATAGTATAGATAATAAGTCTCTGAAAATAGATTCCGAATGTCAACCCCAACAATTATCCTTGATTTAGCTGTTGAAAAGGTTATCAACAATTTGACCGAATCAGTTATAGATAATAGCGAAATATCTCAGAAAGTTGAATTTATTTGTCGTAATCCTCAAAATCGAGCAGGTGCAAGGTTATTGTTAGCTTGTCTCCTAGCTAAAGTTCATAAACCAAATTTAGATATTCGTAAACCGTATACCCAAGTTAAAGATTCAGATTGTTATTCTGGACGTACATATGATGAAACTTATATTATGACTTTTATTAATAAATATAAATTGCCATGTAATTCAACAACTGCTTTTCTAACTCCTGCTTTACGCAACAGAAATATTGTTCTTACACCAGATGTGAATTTAGTCGGAAGACCTCCAATTCTTTACAGAAAAGTACTTCAACTGCTTAATGATGTTCATCAACAAACAGTATCAGCAGAAAATTTGCTTGCTGAAACGGTTAGATTTTTAATTATAGTTAGAAACGAAAAACAACAGCGTATTTCCAGTTTACTCGCAGACTTGAGAACGCTTGAAAATTCAATTCCTTTATCTACTGAAGCAATTGTAAAACTTATTGAGCAGCATTTGAGTTGTCGTAACTCAAGTCGTTTACCAGTTTTGATTGTAGCTGCTGCTTACCAAGCTGCTTCAAAATATTTACAGCTAAGTGTTTTACCTTTATCAAGTCATAATGCAGCCGATAAGCAGACAGGGAGACTTGGAGATATTGAAATTACATTACTAAATGATGAAAATATAATTACTTGTTATGAGATGAAAATGAAAAAGGTTACGGTGGAAGATATAAACCTTGCTATACAGAAAATTGGAGATTCTCAACAAATAATTGATAATTATATTTTTATTACTACAGATATTATAGAAATCTCAGTTCAAGAATATGCCGCAGAAATTTACGAACAAACTGGTGGAATTGAAGTTGTAATTTTAGACTGCATTAGTTTTATACGTCATTTTGTGCATCTTTTTCATAGATTGAGAATGGATTTTATTGAAGCTTATCAACAATTAGTTCTAAATGAATCTGAAAGTGCTGTTAGTCAAGCTTTAAAAGAAGCATTTTTAGCGTTACGTCAAGCTGCTGAAAGTGGAAAAGGAGATGCTTAAAGTTGATAATAAACAAATTTTAAACAGTTCAAAATAAATGATTTATAAATGCCTTCATACTTTGGAAGAACATCCAGAGCGTATTATTTGTTTAACAATTAGTTCCGATAGACAAATTTTGATAAGTAGTTGTTACGACGTTATTAGAGTTTGGGATTTATCAAAAGGTGAGCTAATTTGTCAATCAAAACATCTTTACAAAGATACTATAGGATTTCGTGTAATTGTTAATCCAAATTTGGAAACTTTTATTACTGATTATAACGGTTGGATTGAGATATCCGATTTATTAACAGGAGAATTAGTTAAGCGTTTTAGAGTCGGATATTCTGCTTCTTTGGCTATTAGTGCTGATGGAAAGACTTTGTTTATTGGTGGAAGTCTAGAAGATGATAAAACTATATCTATATGGGATTTATCAACAGGTAAACTGATTCACAAGCTCAATGGTCATACTAATAGAATTAACTTTCTTACAATCAGCCCTGATGGAAAAACATTAATTAGTCAAGTTCATAATTACGAAACCAAAATATGGGATTTACTAACATATCAAGAAATTACCACTTTTAATGTACCCCGTCGTCAAGTTATCGATTCTGTTGCTATTAATTCTGATGGCAAAATTATAGTTAATGGTAGCAGAGAAAATCGCGTGAAAATTTGAGATTTAATTACCAACCAGATAATTAATAGTTTTGATATTGAATACACTAGCAGTCGATATCCGGAATCAATTCCTACAGCTATGACTCCAAATGGAAAGATTTTAGTTTGTCCTGATATTGATAATTCGATAAAAGTATTTAATCTAGCGACTGGTGAAAAAGTCTGTACTTTAAAAGGACATTTAAATGAAATTCGTCGTATTAGTATCAGCCCAGATGGATTCACAATTGTTAGTTGGAGTGAAGATGGATGTATGAAAGTTTGGAAATTAGGATAATTTAACAACGAAAAGTGATAATATTTATAGTCAAAATAAATAATATATTCATATGCAAATTATATGCAAAAATCTTTAAATCACAAGTGGACTGTAATCGATTTATTTTCAGGTGCAGGAGGAATGAGTTATGGTTTCCATGCTCATCCAGATTTTAAAGTAGTGGCTGCTGTAGATGCTCAAATTGCTAAACCAAGTAGTCCAAATGGTTCTTTAAAATGCAATCTTAGCTATAAAGAAAATATTGGTATAGAACCTATAAATGCTGATTTAAGATTTTTGGAGCCAAAGACTTTAAAAAATATTATCGCTTCGGATTTAGCAAGCAAAATGCCAACTATTTTGCTTGCTTGTCCTCCTTGTACTGGGTTTTCTAGAACTTTGCCAAGTAATCATTTAGTAGATGATGCTCGTAATTCACTTGTAAGTCGATGCGGTTTATTTGTAGAAGAATTTAAGCCTGCAATCTTTTTGATGGAAAATGCTAGGGAGGTGATAGTTGGGAAGTTTAGTCACCATTACAAAAAACTTCAAGAAAAACTTATTCAGTTAGGATACAAAGTACATGCTGAAGTTCATTTACTCAATAAATTTGGACTTCCACAACGTAGAGAAAGAGCTTTTATTATTGCAGTAAAAGAAGATTTACAGCTAAGAACTTTGGATGAATTATGGGATGGTTTTTCTATTAATTTAGAAGCTACTTATGTTAGAAAAGCTATTTCCGATTTGCCACCTATAAATGCAGGGGAAGTTCATCCAGATGATGCATTACATTTTGCACCTAATTTCTCCTCTGAGACGAATTTAGAACGGTTACAGTTAATTCCTAAAAATGGAGGTTCTTGGACAGATATTAAGAACCATCCAGAAGCCGAAAGAATTTTAACTCCTGCAATGCTACGCTATATTGCTCAAGGTAAATTTGGTTCACATCCGGATGTATATGGACGTTTATGTTGGGATAAACCTGCTGTAACAATCAAACGGGAATGTTCTCATATCGGTAACGGACGTTATGCTCATCCCGAACAAAATCGTCTTTGTACAGTAAGAGAAATGTCTATTCTTCAAGGATTTCCTAAAGATTATCAATTTATTGCTTCTAATATGTCTAATATTTATAGACAAATAGGAGATGCTGTTCCTCCACTTATTTCTTATCAATTAGCTAAACTTTGTAAATGGATTTTGAGCGGTTGTAAACCATTAATTAGTTCGGTTATTCTTCCAAATACTCATTTAACATGTGAAGATATTGAAGCGGTAGCAAAGAATAATTCTTATTTTCAACTTTCTTTATTCAATCCTGTTCTTCAATAAAAATTGGAATAATCCACGATGCGTGATACAAGCATAAATCTGTATCCAAGCCTAAAACTGTAACTTTTTCAACGCTGCCATCTAAACTTAAAGTAAATGCTTTGCGCTCATTAATATATACAGAAGCTCGGCTACTACCGCTTGCAGTTTTTTCTGTAAAATCATTTGCAGTCAAATTTCTAATTTCTAATAGTAAGTTATGGGGAATCTCTATTAATTCGTATTTTACTTGATTTTGAGATATGTTATACGCTCTCAAAATCAAGATACGCTGGTATTGTTGTAAATGTCTGACAACCCGATTTGCTATACCGTTTGCAAAATCTTCACCGGTATTACATTCTCGAATCCATCGAGCTTCCATTAATTTAGAAATTGTAATTTTTTTTCGATTAATACGTGCTGAAGCTTCTGTTTTAAGAGAAAAATTTATTCCGTCTACTACAATATCTTTTCCTGGATTAGTTGAGTTAGATATTACTTGTGCAGTTCTACCTGTCGCAATCGATGCATTCATAAAAGCATATTCAAATGCTTTTTTACCAAATTTTTCTGTATGAGTAGCGTGATGAATTAAAAGACGATTAGAGAAGTTTGTGGCAAATTCAGATGATATTATATCGCTATTTTCATTAACGTACTCTTCAATCTCTACTGTCATAGCTCTAGCCATTTCAAGAAGAAGAGCTATTTGAGTTGGCTTTAAATTACTAACTATCCGATATAACTGTAGTTGAATATCATCCATAAGTATTTATGAAATATCGCACCATCACACATTACCAACGATACAATCACAATGGTGTAATCAAACTGCTCGCAATCCGCTATGACAACAAACCCTACGAATAAACTCCCGGAACTCCTCGCTCCTGCTGGTAATTGGGAATGTGCGAAAGCTGCTGTGGAAAACGGTGCTGATGCGATTTATTTTGGTTTGGATAAGTTTAACGCTAGAATGCGTGCGGAAAATTTTACGGAAGCTGATTTACCGGAGTTAATGCAGTTTCTTCACCTCCGTGGAGTTAAAGGGTACGTCACCTTAAATACTTTGGTTTTCCCCCAGGAGCTTAAACAAGCACAGCGCTACATTAAATCAATTATTGCTGCTGGGGTGGATGCGGTTATTGTTCAAGATGTCGGGATTTGTCGTTTAATTCGCCATATTTCACCGGATTTTCCCATTCATACTTCTACTCAAATGACTGTAACGAGTGCGGTTGGGGTGGAATTCGCAAAGGAACTAGGCTGTAATTTGGTTGTATTGGCTCGGGAATGTTCGATTAAGGAAATTAATAAAATACAGCAGCAGACACAAGAAAGTTCCTTACCCTTGGAAGTTTTTGTTCATGGTGCTTTGTGTGTTGCTTATTCCGGACAATGTTTGACTAGTGAAGCTTTGGGAGGACGTTCGGCTAACCGTGGTGAATGTGCCCAAGCTTGCAGAATGACCTACGAGTTAATCGCAGATGGAAAAACAATAAATTTAGGCGATCGCAAATATTTATTGAGTCCCCAAGACCTTGCGGGAATTGATGTTCTACCTGATTTAGTCAAATCCGGCGTTAGCTGTTTGAAAATTGAAGGACGATTGAAGTCGTCGGAGTATGTTGCGAATGTAATATCGGTTTATCGGGATGCGCTTGATAGGTTAGAGGTTAAAGGTCAAAGGTCAAAGGTCAAAGGTCAAAGGTACTCTGAGAAAAAATACAATCTTGAAATGGCTTTTTCTCGGGGAATCTATACAGGATGGTTTGAGGGAATTAACAATCAGGAATTGGTTCACGCTCGATTTGGAAAAAAGCGTGGAGTTTATTTAGGAGAAGTTAAATGCATTAACAAAGATAAACATAAAGTAACTATTACATCCGCTACTAAATCCGTTCCCCAACCCACAACCCAATCCGTTCCCAAATCCGTTGTCCCAATTAAACCCGGTGATGGAGTGGTGTTTGATTGCGGACATCCAGAAGCGAAGGAGGAAGGAGGTCGAATTTATGCTGTGGAAAATCAAGGTCAAGATGTTGTATTGAGTTTCGGAAAAGATAATTTAAATTGGTCAAAAATTCATGTTGGTGATAAGTTATGGAAGACTTCAGACCCGGAACTTGATAAGCAGTTAAGACAAAGTTTTGCAGGGGATAAACCAAAGTTTCAGCGTCCGATTGATATAGAAGTACATGGGGAAGTTGGAGAAAGTTTAATTGCTATTGCTCGGGATGAAATCGGTAATTTAGTAAAGGTTGAATCTGGAATTATTTTGGTTGAAGCTCGGAATAAACCTTTAACAACGGAAAAGTTACAAGAGCAATTCGGACGTTTGGGTAATACACCTTTTTATTTAAATGATTTGGTCAATAGCATTAACGGTGGGTTGATGTTACCCGTCAGCGAATTAAATAAAATGCGTCGGGAAATTGTTGTTAAGTTGGAAGAGTTGAGAAGTCAGCCTAAAAGATGGGTAATTAACGAAAATGCTTCTTTAAAAAATTTACTTCCTTCTATTAATTCAAATAATTCAACATCTATAATTCCTGATTCCGCAAATTTAATCGTTTTAGTCAGAAATTTAAATCAGTTAGAAGCAGCATTAAAAACCGGAATTACAACAATATATTGTGAATTTGAAGACCCGAGAAAGTATAAAGAAGCAGTAAATAAGGTCAAAGGTCAAAGGTCAAAGGTCAAAGGTAAATTTATTTATCCTCAAATATTAGTCGCTCCTCCTAGAATTACGAAGCCTTTGGAAAATTGGATTTTACAACAGGTTATTAATTCTCATGCTGATGGTTATTTAATTAGAAATTACGACCATTTAAAATTCTTTGCTAATGAAAGATGTATTGGGGATTTTTCTTTAAATATAGCCAATCCTTTGACAGCAGATTATTTTAAAAATAAGTTTAATTTAGAGCGTTTGACTGCTTCTTACGACCTGAATATTCATCAACTTCAAGACTTATTAAAAACCTCTCCTCCTGAATGGTATGAGGTAACGATACACCAACACATGCCGATGTTTCACATGGAACACTGTGTATTTTGTGCTTTTCTTTCCGACGGTACAGACTTCCGCAATTGTGGAAGACCTTGTGAAGAATACGAGGTGAAAATAAAAGATAGAGTCGGAACAGAGCATGTTTTACAAGCTGACGCTGGTTGTCGGAATACGGTTTTCAACGGAACTGCTCAAACCGGTGCTGAATATGTTCACAAGCTTTTAGATTTGGGTTTGCAAAATTTTCGGATTGAATTTGTCAACGAAACACCCCAACAAGTAGAGCAAACAATTTATAGGTATCAGCAGTTAATTAATGGTGAAATTAAAGGTTCAGTATTGTGGAGAGAATTGAATTTACAAAGTCAGTTGGGGGTGACTCGGGGAACGGTTGGTAGCTAGATTAGGAATTAAAACAATAATCAGTGTAATCAGCAAAATTCATTCAATTCTTATTCAGCACTGTAAAGAGAATGTTTACTTAAATACTTGCGCTCACAAATTTATTTTGCTATTTTTAAGACGACTGGTCATATTAAATAAATGCGCTCGTCAACCTAGTGTTCGAGTAAAACAAACTATAGGAGTAAGACAATGAATGTTCCGGTACCTTTTATATCAGCTATCGTAGCGGCAATTTTGATTATCCTTCAGCAATCTTTAATGCTTAATGTTGGGATGCATCGTGCTAAAACAAGTATTGGAGTTGGTGTGGGTAATGACAATACATTGGAGCGTAAAGCTAGACGGCATGGTAATCTTGCAGAAAATGCAGGCTTATTTATTGCTACTTTGACTATAGTAGAATTGCGTAATGCTCCTAGCATTATTATTACAGTATTTGGAGCCATCTTTGTTGTCTGCCGTATTCTTCATGCGATTGGGTTTTCCTCGTTGGTAGGTTCTCACGGTCCCAATCTCTCTAGCGGTAACAAAATATTTATAGTAATGCGTGCTATTGGTGCTACAGGTACAGCACTTACAGGTTTAGCACTCGGTGGTTTTTTGCTTTTCACTATTGGAGCGTAATCTAAATCAATTTAGCCCCGAGGGAACGTTTAGACAAGGGGCTTTGCTAGGATATTAAATGACCGGTCATTTGAAGCGAAATATGCCAAGGGGACAAAATAAAGGAAAACTACTCGAAGCTGGTCTTAATCTTTTATATAGTCAAGGTTTTAGTGCTTCTGGAGTACAGGAAATAGCAGATGCTAGCGGAGTTCCTAAAGGTTCATTTTATAATTACTTTAAAAACAAAGAAGATTTCGGTTTGCAGGTTTTGGATTATTACACCGAAAATCTCAGCGGATATCTAGAACAAAACTTGTTAAAAGCTGAAGGTTCACCACTTTCCAGACTTCAAAGAATGTTTGATAATTGGATACATAAATTAGAAAATCGGTGTTTGGGCTGTTTAGCAGGTAATTTAAGCCAAGAACTTGCAAATCAAAATCCAGTTTTTCAGAAAGCTCTTGAGAAATCATTTAATAAGTTGCAATCTTACTATAGTGCTTGTTTAGAAGAAGCAAAACAGGCAGGAGAAATTGACAAAAACGCTAATCCAGAACTTCTCGCTGCATTTATTTATAATTCTTGGCAAGGTGCTTTAGTTCGTGCTAAATCTCAAGGTGATTTGGAAGCGTTAAAGGATTTCAAGAAGGTTATTTTTGAAATATTATTAGTTTCAATAAAATAGATTTCAACAAATAAAAAAATAAAAACTTATTTAAAGGTATATTAAAATAAATTTTTTCCCAAAATATAGGAAATTGAGCAATCACAATTAAATAAGGTTTCGCATTCATCGCTAACTACTAGGGTAAAAATCATGACAATTTCCATGTACCAAGCTTCAGTACCGGTACTGATTCGCTCGTTGAATAATCTTGCAGCTATTCTTGAAAAAGGTGCTGCTCATGCTGAAGCCAAAAATATAGACCCTTCTGTACTAATTAATAGCCGTTTGTATCCAGATATGTTTCCTTTGACTAAACAAGTTCAAATTGCTTCAGACATTGCTAGAAGAGGTGCAGCTAGATTAGCAGACTCAGAAGCACCAAGCATTGAAGATAATGAAACAACTTTTTCCGAACTAATTGCTCGTATTCAAAAAACCACTTCTTACCTAGAAACTTTAAAACCTGATGTCATTGATGGTTCGGAAGAAAAATCGATTACTCTTCCAGTTGGTAAAGACACAATGACCTTTACAGGAATGCCTTTTCTACTTTACTTTGTTCTGCCCAACGTTTATTTTCACGTCACAACTGCTTATGACATTCTCAGACATTGTGGAGTAGAGTTAGGTAAAATGGATTTTCTTGGAAAACCTGAGTCTTAAATAAATTCATGAGATGATTGGAGGTACACAAAAGCAATGTCTTAAAATACCTCCAAAAACCTCTCTAAAACCACCGATTCATCATTCTTTCTCCAAATCATCGCAATACTAACCTTCGGTGTCTCTTCGACAAAGTATTTATAAACGACTCCCGTCCGCTGTAGATTTTGTAACGATTCTGGAACGATAGCAACACCTATTTCCGCAGCAACCAAACTTACAATTGTCTGCATTTGAATCGCTTCTTGAGCCAATTTAGGGCTAAACCCGACTTGCTGACAAAAACTAATAATTAAATCGTAAAGTCCCGGAGCTAAAAAACGCGGAAATAAAATAAAAGATTTATCAACTAAAGATTTCAAACTAATTTTTTCTTGACTCGCTAAATCATGATTTTCAGGAACTGCAATAATTAACGATTCTTGAAAAACAATTTTTGAATTGTAAATATTATTATCTACAGGTGGACGTACAAAACCAACATCAATTCTTCCCGAATTTAGCCAACGTGATTGTTCGTCTGTAGTTAATTCATGTAGTTCTAAATTTATATCGGGATTGTTGTGACGAAAGTTTAGTAAGAAATCCGGCAAAATATTATAAGCAGCAGAACTGACAAAACCGACAACTAACTGTCCAACTTCTCCCCGACTAACTTGTCTTCCCAGAAAGATTGCTTGTTCTAGCTGTCGGAATATTCGCTGTACTTCAATTAAAAAAACCTTTCCCGCTTCACTTAATTCAACTTTCCGTTTAGTACGGTGAAATAGTTCAAAACCTAATTCATTTTCTAGCTGACGGATTTGTTGACTCAGTGGAGGTTGAGCAATATGTAATCTTTCAGCAGCTCTCCCAAAGTGTAATTCCTCAGCAACGGTAACGAAATAACGTAGATGTCGTAGTTCCATCTTTCAATTTTGGATTTTAGATTTTGGATTTTGGATTGGTAATTATATTTTTAATGTATCAATTATGTATCAATTCGATATTGGACATAGTTGAAAATCTTTTTTATGCTGTTAAATGTAAAGGGATTAATTCAAATTATCCAGAAACGCTATATATCGCGTTTCCAAATTATCCCATAACAATTATTAGTTGAAATGAATAAAACATTAATCTCCAATAACAATTGGAACAGTTCGCTGTACCAAGAAAAACATGATTTTGTATGGAAATATGGCGAAAGTTTATTAGAAATACTTAATCCCCAACCAAACGAAACAATTTTAGATTTAGGATGTGGAACAGGACAATTAACAGCGAAAATTGCCGAATATGGTGCGGAAGTAATTGGAATTGACAGTGCATCTGAAATGATTGAACAAGCGCAACAAAATTATCCAAAACTAAAATTTAAATTAGCTGATGCAAGAAACTTTGAATTATCACAACCCGTAGATTCTGTTTTTTCTAATGCTACTTTACATTGGATTTCAGAAGCTGATGAAGTAATTAATTCTA
>JBCBHT010000236.1:0-11567 GCA_038525335.1 Cyanobacteria bacterium J06621_15
TTGAACAGAGTGAAACCCAACATCCTAGTTGGGTTGCGCTTCGCTTAACCCAACCTACAAAAAGACTTCAAAACCCCTGGTAATTAATGTGGTCAAACACTAGGGTCTGTTTCATAAATTTTGAAGGGTTGGGTTTTCTTTGAAACTGTCGAGAGACGTTATATATAACGTCTCTACATTACGTCCGTAGAAAACAAAACCGTCAAAACTAATGAAAAGGACTACTAGTCCTTGAAAGAGAGCGATAAATCATTCACTACGAACCTACTTCCCAATAAGAACTTTGTCCCGGACGCAGTCACATCCGGGACATCAATCAATAATTTCAGCTTTAGTTAATTCTACTGTTGGCTTTTAGTGGGGGTGGAGGGACTTGAACCCTCACGACTTTATAAGGTCAACGGATTTTCATTCTCCTGCAACTTTCGCTACTGCCTTAATAATCTTAAATAAGATTAATTAATAAGGTTTTGAGAATTGGACTCTCTCTTTACCCTCGACTTAACAAACAGTTCAAAAACCACCTGCTATTACGTTAGGGTCGCTCCCGTCGAGTCTCTGCACCTTCCAAATCGTTAAAACCTTTAAATACGATAGCTTTAACATCATGATTCGGCTTGGCTCAGGATTGCCATGTCTAAACATGAGATTTAGGTTTCCCTGAGTTTGAGAGCATCCACTTGAAGAATTTCTTCAACAAGGCTCAACTTTTTAAGTCCGTAGCGTCTACCATTCCGCCACACCCCCATAATTTTGGGGAATTCGGTAGATATCAGCAAGTGCTGTAAATATCTCCTCATCTATTTGACCATCAATTACGTTATTTGTCCAACATTTTCTCAATTTTTTTTTAAATTGTGATTTTTACTGTTGTTTAGCCCAATATTCTCAACTTCGAGAGCATTGATAATTAGGTCTTTTGATAATCATCTAATTCTAGTTTCTCTGGGATTCTGTCTTGGGAATGTAAGTTAATCATATACTGATGTCGTAAGAAATTAAGGATATAGTTGCTTAAACTTCCTCAATACAAAGCGATTGTCTTATTATGGAACTTATTGGCGTTTCGTCAGTGAATCACAAATCCCTCGTATTTAACGCGCAGGGAATACTAACCAACTATATAGTGATTAACTCATAACAGATGCTACAGAATCTACTCAATTATTTACAAAATTTGCAGCCAGAGACTGCCATAGTACCTTTAACGTATTTAGCTTTAGCAGTTTCTTACTTATTGGTAATTCCGGTTATTGTTTTAACCTACATGAAATTTCGCTGGTACTCGGTCAGTTCATTTGAACGCGGTTTTATGTATTTTCTGGTTTTCTTGTTCTTTCCAGGCTTGTTATTGCTATCCCCATTCGTTAATTTCCGACCCCGACGAAGACAAATTGAAGTTTAGGTGAAGTTTGACTGAAACTTAATTAAAATTTTAGATTTATCGGCAGGGCATATTTAATAATGCGACGCATTGACGCTATAGGAATTGTGTTTGGCGTTTTTGTTTTGGGTGGTTTAACCTATGTGGGCTTAACCTTCGCTGGCTTAAATAACTTCAGTGCTGGTATTTGGAGCCAAGTTTTTCTGGTTGCTGGTTTAATTGGATGGTTATTTAGTTATCTTTTCCGTGCAGTGGGAAGCAAAATGACCTACCACCAACAGCGAGAAGAATACGAAAAAGCATTTTTGCAAAAACAGCTAGACCAACTTTCTCCAGAACAAAGAGATAAACTTTTAGCCGAGGTGGAAGGAGAAGAAGGTAGTTAGAGCTTGAAAAGAATTAAAAATGGCTAATTTGGGTAACAAACGAACCTCAACTGGTTCAATTGCTGTTCGGTTAGTAGATTTGCTTATTAGGAACAACTTTTCAAGATTAAAAAGATTTGCCATCGCTGTAAGTCTAATTTATTCTTTAGCCGAACAGTGTTATTCCGTTTTTGTCATCAAATCTTGTTGGTTTAGAGAAATTATGCTCAACTTATGCTCAAAAAGTGGTTTACTTGTATTTCCTGCAATTCATTCCTGAAGTCCTAAAATCATATTCTTTGATATATGTAAATATCTTTTTAAAATCTTTTCAACAATAATTATTTCTTCTTATATATGTATTAGAATTTCAAACACTTATGGTTGTAGCCTTACTTGCTATGAAGCATCAAATTATTTTGTAAATTCACAAGGTTTGATTAGCTATCATAGATATAGCATCGTGTCAGTTAATCGTTTTATTCAGTTGTATTTTTTTATTCTCGATAAGTATTCTTACTGTGAATAAATATTTTCTGAAGAATTAATATTTCTGTAATCAATATCGGATACTGTACCGAAATTTATCCTTGAAGCAGAGGAATTACAGCATAATCTTTGTTTAACATAAACTGATTACTAATATTGATAACGATAAAAAACTATATAAAAGATGTATAACAATGATGTTTGATTCAATAGTCTGTAGTAGACAATTTCACCGATATGATCTTGAATATATTAAGCTATTGTCAGCAGTAATCTGTAGAAACTGGCACGGAATTTTTCTGTTTTCGTTACACAACTTAAGTTCAGTAAGGTATAAATGATGAGTGTGAGAGAGTGTAGATTATCAATGATTTTAATTTTGTCGCGTTATAGGGGCAAAGGATATGAGTGAAAGTATGGCGTTTATCGGTGGAGTTGCGGTAGCTGGACTGGCGGCTCTTTTATTGTTGAAGGGGTCAGGTAATTCCTTACCCGCGAATTTCAGTGCTGCTCCCCAGGTACAACCTCCTGTAGTCGCACAACCCTATATGAATCAACCGGGTGCCTATCCCGCTATACCAACTTACCCCAATCAATTTCCTCCAAGTCCGGATACATCAGAACTACGGACGCAGTTAGAACGTCAAAAAACCCAGCTTGATGTCCTGCAACGAGAAAATGACCAATTAAAAAATCAAAACCAACAGTTTCAGTCTCAAGTACAAAGTTATTATCAATCGCAGCTAAGCAATGCTCAGCAGAATCAAAATTCAAATCAGCAAGCTTTAGCGCAATCTCAGGAACCTTGGTGGTCTTCAGGAATACTTTGGGCTGTAGGTGGTATGGCGCTTACAGTTGGCGGTGGTATTGTGGTGGCTGGAGTTTCTGCTTTGTTTTCTCAAAAACAACGTCCTACTCGAACAGTACAGGTTATTCATCCCTATAATGGTTCGAGCAGTACTATATCTCCTCCAGTTCGTCGTGCTGAGTTTTTACCTCCTCGTTCGGAAAGACGCATGGAAGCACCCGAATACGACGATACTTATTAAGAGTTATGCCATTCCTGTAGCGCTGCATCTGTTTTGATGACAGCGCAAGTTTTTTGTAAAAATTAATTATATTTACTAATTAATGCCTGACTGGCGAAAGTTAATATTTTTAGTCATTATTACTTTTATAATTCCCTCAATAAGCTTGAGGGATTTTTATTTCACATATAGCGTTTCCCAGTCTATTGAGATATGCCTTAAAACCTATTTCTCCTCTCCTTATTAAAGGAGAGGGGTTGGGGGTGAGGTCAAGCCATACCTCAGTTTTTTGATAAACGCTATAAATCCCTTCAAAAATTAAGTCCAATTTTTATGCAACCAAATAAAAAAAGACAAACGTTTTTCGTATTTGTACTCTAATTCCTTACTCTGCTAGCAATTTTTTATCAAAATGATTTTGCAATAAGAATTAACTTAATAATTTTGGATTGTCTTCAGTGATAAGAAAAAAAAAGATGCAAAGAATACATAATTGCTTTAATAATTATAGACACTTCATAAACTGTCTATGCAATTTAATTACACTTAAGTATAAGTATAGTTACTGCTGATAGGTATAAAGCATATCACGATTTGATATTTTATAGACGGAAAATAAGCAGTAGAAAAAACAGATTATAATGTATTTTATGCAACATTATGGCTACCGTTTGCTTTAGAGAAAGCTATACAATGAAGCGGCTTCTCAAAAGTCAATATTAGCTGGTAACACTTTTACTGCTTAGCTATGAATAATTTATTATTCAATTCAAATATTTTGTCTTCAGGACAATTTTATTGATTTTTTTGAATCCATAAGATTGTCGGACATAAAAAAGCAAATAAATAAATCACATATGTGCTTAATAACACTAGCATTAATTTATTATAGTATTTATACTTTACGCAATGATACTTAGAAAATATAAGTTTTATTTTATGCTTAATAAAATAGCGAATCCCTGATTACTTAAGTAAAAATTCTGGGTAATATTACTTAAGTGTGGTCATTAGATAAATATTCGGCTAAGTCAAGTTTTAGGTAGTTACCTAAATTGTAAATTAGGAACATATTGTTTGTATGGCAGTTCTTGAATACTGAAGCTCGAAGAATCTTAAATATAGCTAGTTGCTAAAAGGATGGTTCTTTGAAATACAAGTATATTGTGGGCTTGAGTTTTCTAAATATATATTGCGTAATAGTGTTTAAAAGTTTGGTAACACGGTAATAAGTTATTAACGTGAAACTTTTTATTATTGTCTGCACGTAATTATTGACTCAAAAAGAACCCATACGTGGGATACTCAACTTTAAGCAAGAGAAATGTTAGTGGTGTGATGGTTATGGAGATGAGCATGAATATCTTTTATCTAATATTCAAGAGGAATCGGCGTATATTATTTTCCTCTACTGATAGCAGCTGTTATCGCAAACAGAAGAAACTAAAGTCATTTCAGTTAACACAAATTTAGACGTAATACCTTTAATACGAAAGTTGCACGTTGTATCTACGAGCATCAAATAGCTGCAATTGCATGTAAACCAGTTAGTCTAATTAGTTCTATATCCACGATAGTAAAGCGTAAAATGGTTAATTACTGTCTGGTAATAGTCCAGATTTACTCTCCTCTTTACTAGAGTGCATTTACTTAACTAAACGGAGCAAAAGGTAGTTACAAATTTTTCACGCGTTAATAGTGTGGAAACTTTCGTCCTACTAGTTTTAGTTGAATTTGGGAATTAATTGATAAATTTATCCCGAAATATCAAAATATCTAATTGGCTTATTTTAGAAATACAGAGATTTATTACTGTATCCCCTTGGTTTTAATCTTGACAAGCTGTTTATAATATGCTCTGATTGCAAAAAAATATACATTTTGCATCCTAGGAGAAATTGAAAGTTAAGTAAAACAAAATTTCCCTTGATACTACGTATAACTTGGTGGAGTTTAGTGGTACTATTCTTTGCTACTGGTTAGAAAGACAGAAAACGAGAAACAAATAGGTTTTGTTGTTAAGACCTATACCAAATTAAAACTTTTGCTATTTATTGCATTGATGCCTTCCAATGACATTTTTAATTTCATGGCTAAGGCGTAAAAGCCTCTTTTTGACTGTTAGTTCTTTAAGTGTTATTGCTTACGGAATAATACCTACTGTTGCCCAAACAGTGATTAACAATACCGCAACCGGCGGTGCAGATAATTTGGATAATAGAGTTGACTCTAACGAAGTTACTCTGAGCGCATCTCCAGCAGATTTACGTTTAACTAAAACTGGTGACCGTGCTGCTGCTGAACCTGGGGATACGGTAATTTATCGGTTGTTCGTTGAAAATGTTGGTCAGTCGGCAGCTACGAATGTAAGTATTACCGATAGATTGCCTTTAGGTTTGCGATTAGTTCCTAACTCGGTGAAGGGTTCTATCGGAGATACAGAAGTAGAGTTTGCCACTCCGAATATAAATGCTTCTAGCCGAGGAACAAATTTTACTGCAAGTTCAACTGCTACCCTGCCAGCAGGACAAAGCATGGTCGTTAACTATGCGGTGGAAGTGACTCCAGATTCTATTCGTGGAGACGGTAGAAACTTAGCTCAAGCAACAGCTGGAGGCTTGCAGAGTAACCAATCAAGCCATAGATTGCGGATTAGGTCAGGAATTTTATCTGACTGCGGTACTTTGATTGGAAGGGTGTTTGTTGATAAGAACTTTGACGGTGAACAGCAACCAAACGAACCTGGGGTACCGAATGCGGTGATTTACATGGACGATGGAAATCGCATTGTCACTGATGCCAATGGTTTGTACTCTTTAGCAAATGTTATCTCTGGATATCGCTCTGCGGCTTTGGACTTAACAAGTTTACCAGGCTATTCCCTGGCTCCGAATAAATACTTTATTGAAACAAATAGCCCATCACGTTTGGTGAAATTAGCACCTGGAAGTATGGTGCGGGTGAATTTTGGAGTTACACCTGCGTTTTCGGAGGGTAAGAATGAATAACAAAAAATTTCATACACAATTTTGCAATGGTAACGACCATCGCAACCAAAAACAACTTTTTCATACAATGCTGCCTGCACTGATTAAGTTTGGTAGTGCAAGTATTTTGCCAGTATTTATAGCAGTTTTAGGTTTTTCTATAATCTGCTCTTCTTCAGCATTAGCTAGCTCCTCAAATAAAAAGGCGACCTTGTCTATAGGTTCTAGACTCAAAGAAACAAAAAAAACAGCAAATACAGCAGCAGATGTAAAAGCCTCTAAAAGTTCTGAGACTTTACTGCCTCTTGCTACAGGAAAAGAGGTTAAAGGTCAAGGGCAATCACCCTCTTCAATCTTAAATTCTTCTAACATTTCCACACTTTTAGAAGAGCCAATCAAATTAGCGGAAATAGGAGATGGTGCGGTTCCCTCAACTTCTCCCGGAAATTCTGGTTCAGGCTCTTTGTTTGACCAACAGGGGGGGTCTTTATTTGACCGTCAAAGGCGACCACAACAACCGCAACCACAGCAACAGCAACAGCAGCAACAGCAGCAACAGCAACAATTCCAGCAGCCGCAGGAAGAGGTTCTGCCACAGAACCCCCTAAACCAGCAAACCCAAGGGGAACCTCTAAATCCTCTTCAAGAGAATTCTACTCCTCCCTCAACACAAAGAAGTCGCAGCGAAATACAGCTAGAAATTACACCTGTAGGCGACCCAGTGGTACAGGCTGACGGACGTTCGACAATTCAGATACGGGGTCAGATTATCAACCCAGAAGGTGAGGTAATTCCTCGTGATGTAGAGGTCACTCTGACAAGCAGTGCTGGTAAGTTTATTGGTTCAGACCAAAACAAGGATGCGCCAGGATTTCAGGCACGTGCTATCAATGGGGAATTTATCGCTACCTTGCAATCAGGGCTGAAACCTCAACCAGTTCGTATCAGAGCCGCAGTTCATAAAATTAAAAAGCCTGCATCTACCCTAAGACAGAGAGAGAGGGCAATTGATGGAGAAGAAATATTACAGAACGGTAGAGATACAAGATTATTTAACAACGAACTAGTTTCTCAGCCGATAGAAGCCTATACCCAAGTAGAATTTACCACCTACTTGCGTCCTTCTTTAGTTACAGGTATTGTCAATCTCCGTATTGGTGCTAGAGGTACTAATTTCTGGGGTAGTCGCAGAGAATTTCTCGACCCAGATGCAGATGATGGAACCGAGGTAGATTTAGATTCGCAGGTGTTTGCGACGGGTAAAGTTGGAGAATGGCTGTTTACTGGTGCTTTCAACAGCGAGCGACCAATTAACCAAGATTGCGAAGGTAGAAACAGGTTATTTGGTGGAATTCAGTTTTGCGAAAAGCAATATCCCGTCTATGGTGACAGTTCAACTGTGACTCCAACTACACCTTCAACGGATAGTTTTTACGCTCGTTTTGAACGCAGTTCTAAGGTACCTGGTGGAGACCCCGATTATGCCATGTGGGGGGATTATAGAACTGAGGAATTTTCTCGACCTTCGCAGCTTTACGGTGGAACTTCTCGTCAACTGCATGGTTTCAAAGGTAATTACAGTTTTGGTCCTTTGCAGATAACTGGTTTGTTCGCGAATGATGTGGAAGGTTTCCAGCGAGATACTTTTGTTCCTCAAGGTATCAGCGGTAATTATTTCTTGTCAAAACGGTTGTTGGTTCCTGGAAGTGAAAACGTTTATCTAGAAGCTGAAGAAATCAACCGTCCCGGTACTATTGTTAAGAGACAGCAGCTATATCGCGGTCGAGATTATGAAATAGATTACGACCGAGGTACGATTAGGCTTTTGAGTCCAATATTGGCAACAGAGCTTAATCCCTTTGGAGCAACTCTGCAAAGACAAATTGTTGTCACATATCAGCCAGAGTTTGGTGATGAATCTGATATTTATGCTGCAAGGGCACAGTTTAATATCTCTCAGAATTTTGACAACAAATCTTTTATTGCTGGTTCTTATTTGAGAGAAGACCAGGGAGATAGAGATTTTGAACTTTATGGGGCAGATTTTCTCTTGTCCTTCGGTCGTTTTGGTAAGATTCTGGGTGAATATGCAAGGTCGGAAAGCAATATTAGTGGAGCTGACGACTTAACCGGAAACGCTTACCGGATTGAAGCGATTGGAAATTTGAACGACCGGGTAAATTTAAATGCTTATTACCGTTCGGTCGAGGAGAATTTTAATAACAACGCAACATTCAGCTTTTCTCCAGGACAAACCCGTTACGGTGCAGGGTTGTTGGGTAAGTTGAGCGATACGACAACTCTGGGTGTGTCTTACGATGTGGAAGAAAACTTCGGTCGAGCTTCTACAGGTTTAGTAAATTTCTTTGATTTATTTGACCCCCAACCCCAAGCACGTCCCGGTCAAGTTTTGGATAATGAATTAAGAACTTTCCGAGCCGGGATTTTGCAAAAGTTCGGTTTTGCTGACGTGAGTGTGGAATATGTCAACCGTCAGCGGGATGATGATGTCAATAACGGTCAAAATGGCACCGATGACTTGAATGGGGATGCGGAGCAAATTGTTTCGCGGTTGAAAGTACCTTTGACTCAATCTTTGACTTTCCAGGCTCAGAATGAAGCTAATATCAGCGGTTCCGACCCACTTTATCCTAATAGAACTACTTTAGGATTGGATTGGCAGGCATTTGAAGGGGTTACCTTTAGATTAGCGCATCAATGGTACGACGATACGAGCTTGTTAGAGGGAAATTCCCTGACAACTTTAGACACTTTGGTTGATTACAATTTAGCCAAAGACACTACCTTTAACGGACGCTATTCGGTATTATCTGGCTTTAGCGGTTTACAAGGACAAGGTGCATTGGGAGTTAACCACGGAATGCCCATCGCACCGGGATTGCGGATGAGTTTGGGTTATCAATACGTATTCAAGAATATCTTCAATTCTACTGCTGCCGGAGATAGAATACCGCAATATTATGCAGTGGGACAAACGGCATCTTCTCTAGGATTATTTTCCGGTTCGGTGTATAGCGTTGGTTTAGAATACAGCGACAATCCAGACTTTAAAGCCAGCGGTCGCTTTGAATTCCGCGATGGTGACGAAACTGACACCACATTTATTTCTGTAGGTGCAGCAGGTAAAATAACTCCTGCATTAACAGCGTTAGCACGTTTTCAGCAAGCGGGTGAAGCCAACGTGTTTTTACCTTCTTCAGTAAATAACTTTGGTGCAACTGAGGGAGTGAGATTTGAAGAATTGGGAGATACCGCGAATTTAAAAATTGGTTTAGCTTATCGCGACCCGACCAACGATAAATTTAACGGTTTACTTAAATACGAATGGCGACAAAACTTTGACTCCATACCTGAAAACCAGTTTACCGGAAGCAGTACAGCAACAGGACATGTATTTTCAGCAGAAGGTATCTATGCACCTTCTTGGAGATGGGAATTTTACGGTAAATACGCACTGCGTAACGGTGTAACTTATTTTGACCGAGAGCGTTATGACGGAACGGTGAATTTGGCACAAGCGCGAGCTACCTATAAGTTGGGTTTCCGTACCGATTTAGCAGTAGAAGGACGCTGGATTGGTCAAAGTTCCAATAATAATCCTGACTTTGATGAATTTGGAATTGCGGTAGAAGGTGGATATTACCTGACTCCAGATTTACGTTTGGGAGTAGGATATGCCTTTGGTAGCGTCGATGACCGTGACTTTACCGGATTTCGCTCCACTGGTGGATTGTATCTCAATGTCAGTTTGAAGCTGAACGAATTGTTTGGCGGATTTGGATTGCAGAAACCAGTTCCGAAACAAGAGCAAGAATCGGAAGTTTCACCTTTGGTAAGAGACGGTTCTCAAAGACAGTCCGAAAAACCTAAGAGCAAGTTAGCCGAACGGTTGAAGAAAAATCAGTCGGACAAATTGGTTAATCGTTTAAAGAAACAGCAGGGAACAGGAAACGCTGGAGAGAGAACAGAGAAGTTACCAACAAATACAAGTAATACTCAATCCCGAATTCTGGAAAATCAAAATAAATCTTCCCAAACCAAGCTGATAAATAACCTGAAAAAGTAATTACCTTAATCCCTAAGATACTAATTACTTCGGTCACTCACGGATTAGGATTCAAGGATTTTGACTTACTCAATCCAAAATCCAAAATCTAAAATCTAAAATTCGGTCAAATGTGGTGTCACAGGATGTGAGCAATGTCAAAAAAAAGGTCAAAGGTTAAAGGTCAAAGGTCAAAGGTGATTTTTTCGCTTTTACCTAATAAAAAAATTTTTTACGCTCTTCCCTCAATATTTTTTCTTCCCTTACCTGTATTCGCGCAAGACGCTACAACTACTACTCCCTCAGCACCTGCGGTGAGAGCGGTAGTTAATAGTAATGCAGATGGTGCGGTGAATGCTGATGGTGAACTGACTTTGCGCGAAGCTATTGAAGTTGTTAATGGAACTTTAACCCCAGATAGACTCAGCAGTGCAGAACAAGCTCAAATTGCTCCTGCAACCAGCGGTGGAAGCAGTATTGAGTTTAATTTACCGCAAGGGGCGACAACTATTGAGTTGCAATCTGTTCTACCAGATTTAGCTGCACCGGGATTAACTATTGATGGAGGTACTCAACCGGGATACGACCCCAATACTTCTGCGACAGCGGAAATTGCGATTCCGATTCCTTTGGTGACGATTAAACCCGCGCAAGGACAAGAGGTATTTCGCGGATTAACGGTGGTTGCGGATGATATTACAATTCGCGGCTTGAATATGTACGGTTTCAATGCAGAACCCATCAAACAACAGTTGGGGAGCGCGTTGATTTACGATGGAAAAGCTGACCCCGCAACTTTGACAACTCCACCAGGGAATATTGTGATTGCTCATCGCAATCCTCCCCCAGATATCAGCGAGCAAAAACCACCCGCAAGTAGCTCTCCGTTTCGAGAACGAGATGTTCCTCCTAAAAATACTGTTATTGAAAATAACTGGTTGGGAATAACTCAAGATGAAGGAGTACCCGACCAACTTTCTGCTTTTGGTGTTTATGCATTTAACTCTCAGGGAGCAACAATCCGCAATAACCGCATTTCCTATCATGCTGGTAGTGCAATTATCACTTCGGTGAGAGCAGAAAATACTCAAGTAGTGCAAAACATTATTGTGGGTAACGGTATCGACGGAATGCCAGATGCTTTGCGGTTTGAAGGTGTTGTGGATAATTCACAGATTTTGGGTAATTTAATCTGTGCTAATGACGGTGCTGGAGTGTATTTATTTAAACCTAAAGGCAAGATATTAG
>JBCBHT010000237.1:0-11537 GCA_038525335.1 Cyanobacteria bacterium J06621_15
AGTCTGAGCAGAGCTTTTAGTGCGTTTTAACGTACTTTGTATATAAGCCTTGGAATTGATTCCAAGGCGGGTATTTGAGCTTAACCACAATGGTGCAAGATATCAGCTTTCGGTTTTTATCATCAACTGTTGCTTAACAAGCGTATTCCTTCATGTAAAGCAGCCTACAATTGCCTATGAAAGCGGAAGAAATATCAATGCGAATATTCGCCACTAAAGAATAAAACACTTCAAAAAAAATCAATAATTTGCGTTAAAAATCATTCCTCGGACAGTAATCCTATCGTCATGTAATTTCGAGGGGGAAGTTAAAAAGACATCTAATTTAAAGGAAGGATATGAAATTGGTTACAGTAGCAACATCGAACAAGGAATGAGCGGTGGTGCAATATAAGTTAGTAATGCCTATTTTACAAAAACTACAAAAATAAACCCCCAGGAATTAGAAATTCAATCCCGCTATTTCTAATCCTCCTTCACCTCTTCTTCCCCTCAATCCTCTTAATATAAAAAACCGCAGAGAGCGCAGAGAGCGCAGAGGAAAGAGATAAGGAGAGATGGTTAATTAATCAAGTCATTTTTACTAGATATTGCTGTTTACTGTTCAATTTATTAATCGCAGCTTTGGCATACAATCTAACTTTAGAATTTTCATCATCAGCAAGTTTTTCAAGATGAGTCAGAGCGCGTAAATCTCCCAATTCTCCCAAAGATGTTGCTACTAACTGTTTTATTTGCGATTGATGTACTATTTCTTGTTCGCTATTAAAAAATTCAATCAAAATCTCAGCAGCATAAGATTTAAACTCTATTGATTCTTGTCTCCCCAACACAGAAATAATTTCTTGACTCAGCGCAATATCGCTTGAATAAAGATAATATTTTAAGTAATCTAAAGCAATTAAGCTATTACTCCAATTTAAAGCCCGTACTGCTTCTTGTTTAAGAAATAGAGGAACATTTTTTAGTTTTAAGATGTTAAATAAAGCTTCAATTGCTGAATCATCTTTCATGCATCCCATTGCTAATACTGCTTGCTGGCACACTTCTGAATTAATATCAAAAAGCAATGGCTGAAGATGATTTACTAAATCAAATTCGTCTTTAAATTCACTACGCATTTTTAAAGCTATAACTGCTTCTTTACGAACAAAGGAAGATGTATCTTGTAAAGCTTTAATAAATACAGGAATTAAATATTTATGGTGAAAACTACTGAGAGCTTCAATCGCAGTTACCCTTACCTCAGCCACAGAATCTTCGACAACTGAAAGTAAAGGTTCTATTACTTCCGAACGTCGAATTTGAGCAAGGGATTTTACTGCTAATAACCTCGATTTTTCGTCTTTAAGTAATTCAATCAATCCATTAACAGCAGGTTGACCGATTTTTGCTAATGCTTGGGCTGACATAATAGCCAATTCTTCTTCTTGTGTCTCTTCAAGCAGTTTAACTAAGGATACAACTACTTCAGGTTCGTTAAATTCTCCCAAAATACGAAGCGCAAACCAACGAATTTCTAAGTCTTCTTGTTCTGAATCCAGTATTTCTAACAAGGGAGCAATTGCTGGTTTACCTATTTTGGGAAATATCTTTGCTATATCCCAACGTGTTTGAAAATCTCCCGCTCTCATTACTTGCAAGACTATAGCAACAGCTTCCTCTAATTGACTATTTTCTACGACTTGCATCTTATCTTTCTTATCTAATAGCTGCTGTAGCTGCTGGTTAACAACTATCCAGTTTGCTTTTGCTACAGCGTCCGCAATTATGTCAAGAGTTTTTAACATTCGCGTATTTCAAAGATTGAACATTAATTTGTCTAGTTCTTCATTTAGCTTGTCATGGATTTCGCTAATTATCAGCAGCTTAAAGAATGTGTAATGCTGTAATCTGAAAAAATATGCAAAAATAAAATAGCTATGATGCGTATTTTGCATTAATTTGTTTATAAAATAAAAAAATAGTTACATCTGATACAAAAAAAACAAGCTATTTATCGATTTAATAAGAACTTAACCAAGTAAAGATTGCAACACTTAGATTGATAGTTTTGGGGCAAAACATATTTGTTTGATTGCATGAAAGCTTGAGTCAGTACAACCGTTTTCGATTAGTTAACTTTGGATTCTTTAGAGTAAAGCAACCGTGTCTACTACCCAATCACAAAAGCCTGCAAGTCTTAATAAATTTGAAAAGATTAAAGCTGAAAAAGATGGATTAGACGTTAAAGACGAGTTAGAAAAGTTTGCCCAAATTGGTTGGGAAGCGATGGAAAAATCCGATTTGGAACATCGTTTAAAATGGGTAGGAGTTTTTTACCGTCCCGTAACACCAGGTAAATTCATGTTACGGATGCGAACCCCTAGCGGGATTTTATCTAGTAACCAGTTGCGGGTGCTTGCTGAAATAGTCCAGCGTTACGGTGCAGACGGTAGTGCTGATATTACAACTCGACAAAATATTCAGTTACGGGGAGTTCGTCTGGAGGATATACCGGATATTTTCCGTCGTTTGGATGAAGTAGAAATGACTTCTATGCAATCGGGGATGGATAACGTCCGTAATATTACGGGTTCGCCTGTTGCGGGAATTGATGGTTCGGAACTGATTGACACTCGGGAACTTGTACAGAAAGTTCAAGATATGATTACCAACAATGGTGAGGGTAATTATGCATTTACTAATCTTCCTCGTAAATTCAATATTGCGATTGAAGGTGGACGAGACAATTCAGTTCATGCTGAAATCAACGATATAGCCTTTGTTCCGGCTTATAAAAATGGAGAATTGGGATTCAATGTTTTAGTTGGTGGTTTTTTCTCCGCTAAACGTTGTGAAGGTGCAATACCCTTAAATGCTTGGGTTCCTCCCAACAATGATGACGTTGTTGATTTATGTCGGGCTATTTTATCCGTGTTTCGGGACAATGGAGCAAGAGCAAATCGTCAAAAATCCCGTTTAATGTGGTTGATTGATGAGTTGGGGCTTGAAAAATTCCGGTCAATGGTTGAGCAAGAATTTGGACGTACTTTAGAAAGTGCAGCCGAAAGAGATGAAATAGATTGGGAAAAAAGAGATTGCATCGGTATTAACAAGCAAAAACAACCTAGTTTAAACTATGTTGGTTTGCACGTTCCCGTGGGACGACTTCACGCTCAAGACATGTTTGACTTAGCAAGATTGGCTGAAGTTTATGGTAGTTGTGAAGTTCGATTAACTGTCGAGCAAAATGTAATTATTCCCAACATTCTTGATGATAATTTGCAGGATTTTCTCACCGAACCTTTGTTAGAGAAATTTTCTCTCAGCCCCCAACCATTGGAAAGAGCTTTAGTATCCTGTACCGGTTCGCAATTTTGTAACTTTGCATTAGTAGAAACTAAAAATCGAGCTTCAAGGTTAGCCAAGGAACTCGATGCAGAATTAGAAATACCAAATCCTGTGAGAATACATTGGACAGGATGTCCTAACTCCTGCGGACAACCTCAAGTAGCCGATATCGGATTAATGGGGACTAAAGTCCGTAAAGATGGCAAAACGGTTGAAGGGGTGGACTTATATATGGGTGGCAAAGTAGGCAAAGATGCCCAATTAGGAACTTGCGTGCAGAAAGGTATTCCTTGTGACGAGCTTAATACTGTCTTAAGGCGTATATTAATAGAGTCTTTTGCCGCAAAGCCCAAGTAAAACTAGATTTTATAACTTTAGAGGGCTGTTTGTGTAAGTGGTAATTATGTTTAGCTAAAAAGTTTCAATTGATACAGCAATAACAAGCTCAAGCCAACATAATTAATCTCATTCTGATTTGTAAAAAGGCAAAATTAAAAGGTAATTTCTATATATGAATTACCTTTATTCGATTTTTTTTCGCATCCCATATGTCTAAACTATGATGCATCTCAAGGTCTTTATGTCCTCAATGCTGCATCTAAAAATAAATCTTACTACGAACTATTAAGAGGTGAATCAATGCTCGGAGAATTACTATCTTTTCGCGGCAGGTATAAAATCCTGCACATGACTTGGTTTGCATTCTTCCTTTCATTCTTTGTTTGGTTTAACCTTGCTCCTTTAGCGACACAGGTAAAAGCAGATTTTGGTTTGGAAGTAAGTCAAATCAGAACCTTAGCAATTTGTAACGTTGCTTTGACGGTTCCCGCGCGAATCATTATCGGGATGCTATTAGATAGATTCGGTCCGAGGATTACTTATTCTTTGTTGCTTATTTATGCAGCGATTCCCTGTATAGCATTTGCTAGCGCTCAGAATTTTACGCAGTTAGTTGTTAGTCGTTTGGCTTTGAGTATTGTAGGTGCGGGTTTTGTAATTGGTATCCGCATGGTTGCAGAATGGTTTCCTCCTAAAGAAATTGGTCTAGCTGAAGGAATTTATGGAGGTTGGGGTAACTTTGGTTCTGCTGCTGCGGCTTTTACTCTACCTACAATTGGTGCATTCTTAGCTTTTGGAGCGGCTGATACTCTTAACTGGAGATTATGTATTGCTGGAAGTGGTATAGTTGCCGCTCTGTATGGAATTCTGTATTTCTTCAATGTACAGGATCATCCTCCTGGAAAAGTCTATCAAAAGCCTAAGAATGCTAGAGGCTTAGAAGTAACCAGCGTGCGCGATTTCTGGTTCTTGATGCTAATGAATTTGCCTCTAACCGGTATTTTGATGGTTCTAGCTTGGCGCTTGAAGAAGGTTGGTTTATACAGTGACGGTACTCTGTTGTTAGTATTGGCAGCACTAGCAGGTCTATATTTGTTCCAGGCTTATAACTGTTGGGTTGTAAACAAAGACTTGCTTTCTGGTCAGAAAAAATATCCAGCAAAAGACCGTTATAACTTTTCTCAAGTTGCGATTCTGGAACTAACTTATATCGTTAACTTTGGTTCGGAGTTGGCTGTTGTTTCAATGCTTCCAGCCTTTTTTGAAGGAACATTCAGTTTAAACCCAGCTTTAGCAGGAATGATTGCTTCGAGCTATGCTTTCATGAACCTGGTATCTCGTCCTGGTGGTGGTTTTATTTCCGACAGACTGGGTAGCCGCAAAATTACTATGGCTGTCCTCACTGCTGGTATGGGTATTGGCTACATGATTTTCGGAACAGTAGGCAGCGGTTGGTGGCTACCGTTAGCTATCTTATTGGTGATGACCTGTTCTTTCTTCGTACAGGCTGGAGAGGGTTCCACATTTGCGATTGTTCCATTAGTCAAGCGTCGCGTTACCGGTCAAATTGCGGGTAACGTTGGAGCTTACGGTAATGTTGGTGCAGTAGCTTATCTAACTATCTTCAGTTTGTTACCAGAGTGGTTAAGCGGTGGTGGAGAAGTAACTCCAGCGGTTATCGCTCAGTCGAATACAGTCTTTTTCCAGATGATGGGGATTGCGGCTTTGATAGTTGCTTTCTTGTGCTGGTTCTTCTTGAAAGAACCCGAAGGTTCATTTGCAGACCATCATGAAGGAGAAGATGAACTTCCTCAAGTTGTAATTGAACCAAAGAGTTACAGCTAATTGCATTTAAACTTTGGTTAACTAAAGGAATCGATGAATAAAGTGTTATTTGTCGGTTCCTTTTTTAGTTTGATGGATAAGAAGGAAAGGATTGAGTAAGGGGTTTATATATTTTTTAAACGCAAAGTTTCGCAGAGGTTTACGCGGAGGTACGCGGAGAGGAAGTCATAGTTTAATTCTTTAAAAAGAATAAAATTTTGTTTGTAGTAAGTGATTTATCATTTTTATTATTAAATATAAAAATCATAGGAAGATGTATTATTTTAGTAATTCATCCAATAATAAAGGTTTATAAAGAATCATTCATTTTCCGAATTTTCTGATATTTTATAACCACCATAAAATATGTCCGAATCTGTTAAAACTCTTTGTCCTTATTGTGGTGTTGGGTGCGGTTTAGAAGTCTCTCCTCCCGCAGCATCAGGACGTGCAACTTATCGAGATAAACAAGGTAATCCAATCTGGAAGGTAGTTGGTGATAAAAATCATCCTTCATCTAAAGGTATGGTTTGCGTGAAGGGAGCTACCGTCACAGAATCTCTTGATAAAAATCGCCTCAAATACCCAATGATGCGAGACACTTTGTCAGAATCATTTCAACAAGTAAGTTGGGATGAAGCTTTTAATAAAATTGTCGAACGCATTAAAAATATTCGCCAAACTCGCGGTGATTATAATGCTATTTGTATGTATGGTTCCGGTCAGTTTCAAACCGAGGACTATTATATTGCTCAAAAGTTAATTAAAGGCTGTTTGGGAACAAATAATTTTGATGCTAATTCGCGCTTGTGTATGTCTTCAGCAGTTGCTGGTTACACTCAAAGCTTGGGTGCTGACGGGCCACCTTGCTGTTATGAAGATTTAGAATTAACAGATTGCGCTTTTTTGATTGGTACTAATACCGCTGAATGTCACCCAATTGTTTTTAATCGTTTGCGGAAACACCACAAAAAGAATCGCAATGTAAAAATGATAGTTGTAGACCCTCGATGCACAAAGACAGCAGAAGTAGCCGATTTACATTTAGCAATTAATCCCGGAACCGATATCGATTTACTCAACGGTATTGCTCATTTATTAATGCGTTGGGGTGAAATTGATAGTTTATTTATCGACGAATGTACTCAAGGATTTTCTAATTATGCTCAAGTCATCCAGCATTACCCACCAGAAATAGTCTCTCAAAAATGCGGTATTGAAATCAGCGAACTCGAACAAGCTGCAAGATATTGGGCTGATTCTAAAAAGGTTTTGTCTCTATGGTCGATGGGAATCAATCAATCTCAGGAGGGTACTGCAAAAGTTCGTACCTTGATTAACCTGCATTTGATGACGGGAAATATTTGTAAACCCGGTACAGGTCCATTTTCACTTACCGGACAACCTAACGCAATGGGTGGAAGAGAAGCAGGAGGTTTAGCTCATATTCTCCCTGGATATCGTTCTGTAAAAAATCCCCAACATCGAGCCGAGGTAGAACAAATTTGGGGTTTAAATCCCGGTCAAATTTCTGCACAACCCGGTCGCGATGCTTGGAGTATGATTACTGGATTGGAAACTGACGAAGTTGATTTACTCTGGATTGCAGCAACTAACCCAGCAGTAAGTATGCCAGATTTGCAGCGAACTAAAGCAGCTTTATTAAAATCTCCCTTCACAATTTATCAAGACGCTTATTATCCTACCGAAACTGCTGCTTACGCTCACCTGTTATTACCAGCAGCCCAATGGAGCGAAAAAACCGGAACCATGACCAACTCAGAACGAGTTGTGACTTTGTGTCCGAAATTTAGAGAACCACTGGGTGAAGCCAAACCCGATTGGGAAATATTCGCCGAAGTTGGCTGTCGTCTTGGTTTTCAGGATAAGTTTTCATTTACAGATGCAGCCGCAGTTCATGCTGAATTTGTACAGTTAACTCATCAACGTCCCTGCGATATGGGAGAAATCAGCCACGAAAATTTAGCAAACAACGGCCCAATGCAGTGGTACGACACCCAAAAAGCAGAAATCGAAATAGAAGAAAACGATTCTGGTTTCTTCTCATCTATATTGAAAAATTTTACTAAACAAGAACCACTGCAAGGAAAGCGTCTTTACACCGATTTACGCTTTCATACTGAAGATGGAAGGGCAAAATTTGCAGCTTATCATTCTCGCGGTTTAGCAGAACCGCCCTGTGAAGAGTATCCATTCGTTCTTACAGTTGGAAGATTATACGGACACTGGCACACCCAAACCCGTACCGGAAGAATTGAGAAAATTGTCAAAATGCACCCTCATCCTTTCATCGAAATTCATCCCCGCGACGCAGCCAAATTAAATATTGCAGAAGGAGACTGGGTAGAAATCGAATCCCGTCGCGGAACAGCTAAATTTCCTGCGAAAATAACCAAAGCAATAGCACCCAAAACAGTGTTTGTTCCCATGCACTGGGGAGCTTTATGGGCAAAAGAAGCCGAAGCAAACAGCCTTACCCATCCTGAAGCTTGTCCAATTTCCTTACAACCAGAACTTAAAGCTTGTGCAGTGCAACTGATTCGAGTTACCTATCCCCCAGAGATTTCCAAAGACTTGCTTCACCAGGAACAGTTACCACTATCTGACTTGATTCCGGTGTCAACCTCGAACCATAAATAATCGGAATTGCACCCAAAGTAAACGAAGCAAATACTGCTAGAAAAATCATGCGAAGATAATGCTGGCGATACCCGATGAGTACGCCATTATTTTCGATGTCACTGCGTAAATGTTTGATATTCATTTAAAAATCTTCTCTAAAATCGATAATTCAACAATTTCATTTTAGGAAATATTTGAAAAATGTAGTTATTGTAACCGTTTATTTTTACAAAAAGTAATCAGAGTTACAGAAAATTGCAAAAACTTGAATTCGGGAATATTGAATGAGCGACTTTTTTAAATTCGAGGCTGATTTTGTTGATAACTTGCGCTGCATCCCCATGCAGGTACGCTTCAAGCTTGATAACTGCGGAGTTAAATTAAAATTATCTCATTGGTATCAATTTACAGAAGAAGAGCGCCAAAAGTTAGTTAAAATGCCATGTACGAGTCAAGAAGAATGTCAAAACTATCGAGAATTCTTGCAAAACTTGATTGTTGAAAAAACAGGAACTCCTGCAAAAGAACTTTCCATAGAAGATAATCCTGCTTGGATGAACGAGGAACATATTCCTGAAATTGTACAAACAAAGGCAGCAGATGAAAGCGTTGATATTACAGTTGAAGAATGGGAAAAACTGACACCATTACAGCGCTTTGCTTTGATAAAATTAAGCCGTTCCAGCCATGAAAATAAGAACTTTTATCCAGCAGTTCGAGAATTTGGATTAGCTAAATAATTTTGGATTTTAGATTTTAGATTGACGTTCAAAAATCTACCCCCTCTTCCCACTCTTCCCCCTCTAAATATTTCCTTGTCACATCTCTCTATCTCATCTTTAATCCTCGCAGGTGGTCAAAGTTCTCGCATGGGAACAGATAAAGCACTTGTAAATTACCAAGGTAAACCAATGCTGCAAAGGGTTTATCAAGTTGCTGCTGAATGCACTCAACAAGTTTATATTTTGACTCCTTGGAAAGAACGCTATCAAAATATTTTGCCTTCAAATTGTAATTATTTAATTGAAACTCAATCGGGAAAGGGACCGGTAAATGGTTTATCGGAAGGATTAGAACAAATTTCTGCTGACTGGATATTATTACTAGCTTGCGATTTACCTTTATTAAATGCAGAAATTATTCAAAATTGGATAAATAAGCTTTATCAAATACCAGCTTCAAAATTGGCTTTAGTTCCTCGACGTGCTGATATTTGGGAACCTATGTGTGGGTTTTATAGAAAGAATATTAAAACTGAATTAGATACTTTTTTGAAATCTGGAAAGCGTTCTTTTCAAGAGTTTTTTTCGGGTATTGAAGTTGAAACTTTAGATGTTGATGAAAAAGTAGATTTGATGTTGTTGAATTGTAATTATCCGGGGGATTTGGGATAGGAATCTTCTAATTTTTCATATTGAATACGTTTTTTTTAATAAGTAAATATTCTAATATAATTACCACAATAACCTGATAATTATAAAGACAAATACTGATTGTAAAACTTTCGCTCAATAATCCATTCCTCCTTAGATAATGGAACGGCTTTTGATTTTGGAACGAACTTAATATCATAATCAGAAAGACTTGGTTTACCTAACTCTAACCAAATTCCGTAGAGTTCCTGCAATCGCTCGTAGAGTCTTCTATTACCTTTTAAAAGTATACAATTCTTTTGCGGGCTAAATAAAATTATTCCATCTTGCTCGTCATAAAAACCATACCCCGCAGGTTTCATACCCCATATAGCGTTAGAATAAAATATTCCGATAAAATAGTAAAAACCAATTGGGAAAGCAGACCACATTAGGATATTATTATTAGGCTCAGCTTCGAGATTATGAAACAAAGGAAGTTCTTCGAATTCTTCAATAGCAGGAAACGAATTTATAGAATTTAAAAGTGAAGGGTTATAGCTAAATTCATTTCCTTGAAAAGGCATAAATCCAGAAATTCCTACTACTTTGCCTGTTAAAATACCATCTTGCCACCGAACTTTTACCAGAGGATTCCAGCCTCCATGATATAGAGGTAAAATCATAAAACCGGAAGTAGAAAGTTGAGCTACCCAGTAAGGTGAAATATCTTGAGTTCCTACAGTAGCAACAATTCTGTCAAATGGTGCTTCTTCTTGAATTCCAAAAAAACCATCGCGTAGCACTAAATTAATGTTTGGGTAGCCTGCGTTTGATAATAATCTTTTAGTTTGAGTTATTACATCCTCTTGAATATCTACTGAAAAAATTAGTGTTTGGTCTTCAACTATTTCTGACATTAATGCAGCATTATAGCCCGTACCCACTCCTATTTCTAACACTTTAAGTATAGGAGAAAGCGCTAGTAATTCAAGCATATTAGCCATTAAAAACGGTTCGGATGTCGAACTAGATGGTTTTCCATCACTTATACGAGTAATAAGAGACTTATTTGCATAAATTAGCTTTAAATGTTCTGGATTTGGGTTATCTGGATGATTAACAATTGGTTGTTTTAAACAAGAGGGAAGATAAAAATTTTCTATAAGTTTATGACGTAAAACTTTATTAAATGCTTTTTCTACTTCAATCGATTTTATTGCACCTTGTTCTCTTAATTCAGTTACCATTTGACTTAATAAGTTTATATCCATCTGAAAAATTTTTAAGATGTTTAATTTATATTGTCAATTAGCGTCGCCATTTGGCTATACTTTTATTTTATTTTCTTAAGACTGGTTTATTTGTTGCTAACATAGCTTGAATATATTTTCGATATTTTTCTATCTTTCCCATTGACTTTTGTTACCACTTTCAATTTAAATTGAATAGAGATAATACCTATATAATATCTAGAGAAAATTGACTTAAAATCTATTTTTTATTTTTACCAATGAACAACTTACCTTTAATACTCCCCCCAAACTGGCAAGACTGGGTAATAGTATTTGGTTACGTAGGTTTTACCGTCTTTGTTTTTGCTTGTATACTCGTCGCACAGAATAAATAATATTTCCATTTATCCGTTGCTAACCATTTATCCGCTGCTAACTATTCATCCGTTGCCAACCCTTTACGCTCTCCGAACCTTTGCAGTTTAATCAATTAGTAAAACTACTTCTTAAAATATTTACAGATTAAATTACCAACACCATCTTCCTTAAACCTTACTAGTTTTCCATCATTTTGAATTTTGTATTCGCTACGACAGTTATAAGTTTCTCTAGGTTGTTTTTTACCGTCAATACTAATAGTTGTATTGTAGTTCCAATATCTCTTAGCACTACGCTTAATATTAAGAATACAAATTTCATGACCGTTGAAATCCTTACAGGTGATCGCAGCATTTGCAGGGAAAGAAAACGAAAACATAATACTTAGAGAAACTAGCACTAAAGCAATGAATTTCATAAATGCAGAATTTTG
>JBCBHT010000238.1:0-11471 GCA_038525335.1 Cyanobacteria bacterium J06621_15
TAATAATGCTTTGAAGGGACTAGATTCATAAGTTATTTTAGCTTCGGAAGCTTCTAAAGATAATCTTGCAACTGATAAATCTTCTCTTGCTTTTCTAATTTGTAACCAAACTGCAATTGCGCTTGTTACGGAAATAAATAAAATAATTCCACCAACGGTGACAATTTTTTTCGCTTTTTGTTGTGCATGATTTAAAGTATCGTTAGCTTGAGCTAAAATTTGGCTTTCTTCCTCTTTGATTTGTAAATCTAATTTGATTGTTTGTTTTTCTAAATCTTGACTAGCAGATAAAAACCGGTAATCCAAGGAACTTAAATTTTGATTGTTAGCCCAGGAGAGAGCATCTTGTAGTGCTTGTCCTCGTAAAAGTCGAGATTCATCTTGATAGTTAGAATTAACCCAATTATTAAAGCTTTGAGAATAGGGACGTAACTTTTCTAATTGTTTTTCAACCCACTCTTGATTAAAAACCCGCAGATAAATCTGATTGTAAACTCGTAATTTACCTTGTTGCTGAACTACCAAACCAGATAAACGTAAATCAGTTTGTTCCAGACTTCCATCTGCAATCACTTCTCCTTTTTGTAAAATCTCTTGATAAATTACTAATAGTCTTCCAGCTTTTTGTTCGTTACGCAGGATTCTATCTCGAATTGTTTTTAGATGTTCTGGTTCGTCTTGTGCTTCCCAATTTTCAATAATTGAATTTTGTACTATTTCTTCAATTAGTTGATTCGCAGGAATATTATTTTTATTTGTATTGTTTATATTATTTATATTTTGGTATTTAATAACTAACTGACATAACTTTTGCGATAAAAAAGGTTGTCCCCCAGTCCAATTGAAAATTTCTGTGATTACAGCTTCGGGATTATCAACTTTTCCATTTAAACCTTGAGCTAAAGGTTTCGCTTCATCAGGTTTAAATCCGTATAATTCTATAGCTTTACCGATATTAAAAGGAGTTTGAATTTTATCAGCAATTAAATCGCTAGGAGTCGCAACTCCCAACAAAGCGAAAGTCAAACGTTTATATTCCGGATTATCAACACGTTTATTGTAAAAAAATCTGATTAAAGCAAAAAAATCATCTAGCGAAAAACTCTGACTCAAAACTCTATCAATTTCATCCACAAAAATCACTATTTCCTGTGGAATTTCTACCAACAATATTTCATCAATAAATAAATTTAATCGCTGAACTGGTGACAATAAATCGCGTCTTTCCTTCCACCAAGTTCTCCACTTTATCTTCTTACCTAAATTACAGCTACTAACCAAAGATTGAACAATTCCAGCGTACCATTTCTCAGCAGTGACATCTTCCTTCCCAATCCCGGTTAAATCAATAAAAGCACAGACAAAACCAAGCTCCTGCAACTTTTGCATTGTTTGGACTCTCAAACTCGATTTACCCATCTGTCGGGAATTGAGTACATAACAAAATTCACCCGCTTTTAAAGCTTGATAAAATTCTGCATCAGCTTCACGATTCACATAACAAGAAGCATCAGCAGAAAGACTTCCACCAACCTGATATTCATATTGAGATGGTGATTGAGTCATGAGTTTATCGCTCGCACTATCTTTTTAAATATACTATTTCTACCAATAATGTTTTTATTTTTGAGTCAATACCTGATTTTTTCCTATTTTTACCCATAAATACTTTTACTATGTGGATTTATTGATAGTTGATAACACCTGATTTTGTCCTATTGGTATTTAGATTAATTCAATTCATTATGTATACATGAAGCGCAAACGAAATCGCTTTTAATCAAACTTCCAATTAATTCTCAGGTAAATTTATCATGTTAAAACAGAAATTATCCGCTTCTTTAATCGTAATTAACGCTTTAGCTGGATTGTCAATCGCAAGCGCAGCTTTTGCTGCTACACCTCCTTCTAATAAACTTTGTCCTGAAGGTTGGGTTCCCGCTCCAAATCCTCAGCTTGGCTGTATTCCAAATCAAATGAAAAATCCAGGAACAACTCGACCAATTAAGAAAAATCCACCTTCTACAAAAATTTGTCCTGAAGGTTGGGTTCCTGCAACACCTCCTTTAAATCCCCAACTTGGCTGCGTTCCAAATAAAGTTAAAGCTCCAGGAATAACCCGACCAATTAAGAAAACTACACCTTCTCGACAGATTAAAGTTGGTTCATAAATCAATATGAATTGGGTATAGCAAAACTGATTAATTTTCCCAGAATAATTCAATTACTGTACCTAAAAACTAGCCAAACTAACAAGAGAAAAGTGCAAATTTTAGCTTTTCTCTTTACCTATTTTCTTCTCAACCTATTTATTTAAAATTCAAACTGAATTCCTATATAAATATTTAAATATTCCAGAGATTCTAATCATGCAGAAACATCAAAAATCAAATCGTAAATTAATTGCTTTAGGTATTCTTGCTTCTAGTGTTTTTCTAACTCCTGTAATACCTTTACTAACGAGTTTTTCCAAAACTGCATCAGCAAGTACTACTTATTTATTTCCCGGTCGTGCAGAAAATTTACAATCAAGTGAACATTGGTATAGACACAAAAAAAGTCATGGTAGTGCAAACCAAAAACTTGGTTCTGCTTTAACAGCAGTTCGCTTTGATGAGAGTACTAAAAATTCGACTAATCAAGATTTAGATAATCACACTTTAATATCGAATAAAGTTGCGAATTTAGCTGAATTATCTAGAGATAAAAAAGAAATTTCTAGACATGGAATTCCTGCCAATAACTACCAATCTATTTTCAAACAAATTACTAAATCTGGATATCGTTTAGAGTGGATTGATGGTTTTAGCGTTAAAGGAAAGATTTACTACAATCTTATATTTCGTCCTAACAATAATAAATCATGGGCTTCTTTTCACAAACTAACTTCTTCTCAGTATCAAGATAAATTTAACAAATATACTGGTAAAGGTTTCAAACCGACTCAAGTAGAAAGTTATCGTCAAGGAAATAAGACTTTTTACGCTGCAATCTTTGTCAAAGAGAACGGAGCTAAAACCACAACTTATCACGGTATCTCTCAAGAAAAACACCAAGAGCGTTTTAATCAATTGACTCAAGATGGTTATCAACCAAAAAATATTTCAGTAGTCTCAATTAACGGTCAACGTCGCTATACAGCACTCTATGAAAAAAACAATGTCGGAAGCTTCGTTGCTAAATCTTTTCTAACTCCAACGGAGTACCAGCGACTATCTAATTTAAATAGACGCAGCGGTCGTCAAATTGCTTATTTAAATGCTTACGTTCACAAAGGTAAACCTCGTTTTACCGCGATTTGGAATTCAAACACAAAAGGTCTTTTTATAGCACGTCATGGACTTAGCAGTAATGGCTATCAGCAGAATTGGGAAAATGCAATTAAAAGTGGTTTCCTAACCCGTAATGTGACTGGTTATGCAAATGGTAATTCCGTTAGATATGCAGGTGTTTGGAGAGAGTAAATTGAGTTTAAATTTTAAAACTTATTAATTCTTACAATATGAAATGTAAAAAAAAACCGGGTTTTTTGAAAAACCCGGTTTTTAGATTTTTAATTTGTTAATCAATATGCGGATAAAACCTGATTTAATCCTATTGGTATTTTGATTAATTAATTACATTATATATACATGAAGCAAAACACTTCCCTTTAAAAAAAAACTTCCCTCTCCTTAATAAGGAGAGGGATTGAGGGTGAGGTTCATATAAACCAAAACATACACTAAATTCTAAACAAAAAAGATGAAAAGTAAATTAATCGCAACTTCTCTCACATTAGGTTTTATCTTACCTCTATTAACTTTAAATAGCGCAACAGCTATAAATCAAAAATCTGCAAAATCAACAGTATCAACTGAACAAATTTCTGATAATATACCTGCTGATAATTCATTACTTTTAACACAGAAACCTCAAGGTAAATGGAATCATGCCATAACTGCGAAAAACATGGTTGAAAAATATAGAAAGAAGCATAACATACCCGGAATGTCCGTAGCTATTGCTAAGAATGGAAGAATTCTTTACGCTAGTGGATTTGGCTGGAATAACGTAGAGAAGAAAATCAAAGCTTCTAAATTAACAAGATATCGTCTTGCTTCGGTAAGTAAACCAGTCACTGCAATTTTAGCAATGGAAATGCGAGAGAAAGGTCAACCGGGTAAAAAGCTATTGTTAAACCAAAATATTCGTACTTATTTACCAGGATTACCTACACATCATAACTATAGAGTCCGCGATTTGCTCGCTCATCAATCGGGGGTTCGTCATTACAAAAAAGGTAAAGATGTAACTAAAAATGTAAATAAATATTTTGTTCGCGCTCAAGATGCTATGAATTTATTTATTAATGATAAATTAGTTGCTCAACCCAGAAGTAAATACAGCTACAGTACCCACGGTTATACAGTCCTTGCTTCTGCTATTGAAAGTATATCTGGAAAGAGATTTTTCTCCTATGCTAACAGTCGTTTTCGCGATTGGGGATTAAACAATTTATCTCCAGAACTTGCTCCAACAAATCAACGCAATCGTTCCCAGATTTATAACAGTAAAAACAAACCTTCTAAACGTGATGATTTGAGTTGGAAATACGCTGGTGGTGGTTTTCAATCATCAGTTCTCGACCTCGCAAATCTCGGTATTAAATTGTTGAATGGTGAGATTATTAATCAAAATTCTCTCGATTTAATGTGGACGAGACAGAAAACCAAAGGAGGAAAAACTACTGGTTACGGCTTAGGATGGAATGTTGGTTCAGATTCGGAAGGACGTTTTGCTGTTGCTCACAACGGTTCTCAAAATGGTGCTGCTTCCTACTGGAGAATTTATCCTAACGACAAAGTTGTTGTAGTTGTTCTTTCAAACAAAAGAGGTCATAATCCAAGAAATTTAGCTGCGTATCTTGGTAGAGTTGCAATTACGAATTCTACAGCTAAACCGATTAATTAACCATTATTCGGGTTATGAGATTTACCGTTAATAAGTAGCAAGTAGAAAGTAGGAAGTAGCAAGTAAAGAGTCAAATGGAGCGCAAATCAAATTTTATTAAACCGGGATTATCTAATATTTTTCGCGATTTTACTAACGAATAAAATATCCCGAATAATAGTTAATTAATTCAGTTAATTTTAAAAGCTAAGAAACCCGGTTTTTTGAAAAAACCGGGTTTTTGATTTGTTAAATAATTATAGCAATACGTCATTAGATTAGGGCATTAATCAAGGCAGAAATCTCAACTCCTAAACCTTTAACCTTTAACCTTCCCATAGGGTTACACCTGATTTTATCTGATTTTTATACTAAAAAAACACCTGATTTCATCCTATTGGTATTGATATTAAATTAAGTCATTATTAGAACATAAAGCAAAGAAAGTTTTGCTTTTATCAAACACATTAATTCTCAAAAAAGGCAACTAAAATGCAGATTAAATCATTGATATCTTCAGTCTTTCTATTAGGTACTGTAGCTTTACCGCTAGTATTAAATACTAATAAAGCCGTAGCACAACCTTCTAATGTTTTACCTCCTCCCGTGGTAACAGACAAAGCTCCTGACCTTATCATTCAAAGAGTTAAGGAAACAGGTAATAGAGCTAGGATAGTAATCAAAAATCAAGGTTCAAAAGCATCCACACCTTGTGTATTGAGTGTTTATGGAGGGACTAGTTTTGATAAAATTAGAAGCAGAAAAATTCCAGCTATTCCTGTTGGTGGTACCCGAACTGTAATTGTTCGTGGAGCAGCAAAATCTCCTAGCTTATATTTCATTGATGCTAATAATTCAGTAGCTGAATTAGTTGAATCCAACAACGTAGCTTTTGTACCTTAATATCAAATTTAAGGCTGAATTATCAAAAATTTCCCTTAGAAGATACATCTAAAGGTATACGATAAATAGGCGATACACTGATTGATTTTATAAAAGTGTATCGCTTTTTATTTAATACTCAAATTGTTGTTAAGGATGAACTGCTAAATAATCTTGTAACTAACTATAATCCAATCTAGTCTTTAAAATACTTCTATCAATTTGATATTCATATTCTGATATTAGTTTAACCATAGCGAGAGAAAAAATAATAATTTGTGAGTATAGTATATTTAGTTTTAAATCATTTGTGCAAAAAATAAACACCTGATTTTATCCTATTTATAAAATCCAAATTCAATACATAATTGTATATATCATCCGAATCAAGTTAATGAAAAACGGCGGATGATTAAAATATTTCCGAATTATGATTAAAGTCATAATTCTAAGGGTGTATAAATATCTATTCTCAAAAGTATGCATAACTGAAAACTAAATTATTTGAATCAATATGAAATTAACTACTTTGCTAACTTCAGCTGCAATTGGACTTGCTTTATCAACCATTGCTTCTAACCCAGTATTTGCTGGAACTATCTCAGACCCTAATGATGTTAATTGGTCATCAATTCGCGGTTTAAATAGCGATGCATTTGGTAAGTATTTCCAGAAGAAAAAATCTCAAGGCTATCGTGTTATAGATATTGAAGTTGATAAAATCGGCGGTCAAACTCGTTATTCTGCTATATATCAAAAGAATACCGACAAACGCGGCTGGGCTAGTTTGCGTAATCTTACTCACGAACAGTTTTCTCAAAAATGGAAAGATTACCGCGCTAAAGGTTATCGATTAATTGACCAAGAAGCCTATAAAATTGGCTCCCAACGTCGCTATGCTGGTGTATGGGAGGAGAATAAGGAAAAGCTAGGTTGGGTATCCTACCGTAACGTAGATAGTAGCGAATTTTCTAAGCGCTTCAAAAAGTACAGAAGCCAAGGATTTCGCATGGTTGATGTCGAAGCATACCCTAGTGGTGGAAAAACAAAATATTCCGCGATTTGGGTCAAAAATACAGCTGGTTTAGGCTGGAAAGAACTCCGAGATATGTCTAAATCAACCTATGCTTCCAAGTTTAAAGAATTTAAACAACAAGGTTATCGAGTCTTAGATATTGAATCCTACAAGCAAGGTTCAACACAAAAATATGCTGCAATTTGGGTGAAAAATACCAATCGTAGAGGTTGGAAAGCTCGTCGAGATATGGATGCTAATTGGTTCGGTAACTGGTGGAAAACTTACAAAGACGAAGGATACCGACTAGTTGATTTTGAAGCATATTCAACCGCTCAAGGTACTCGCTATGCTGGTGTTTGGAGACAGAATGGTAGTCGTTTGAATTGGTCTGGAAAAACAGCAGTTGATAATGCAATTAAGCAATACAAAAATAAAAATAAACTAGCTGGAATCAGCGTTGCAATTGCTCGAAATGGCAAGATAATTTATTCTCGTGGATTCGGTTTTGCGGATATTGAAAACAAGAAAGTTTATAGCGCTGATACTGTTTCCAGACATGCATCGGTTAGCAAGTTAGTAACAGCATTGTTAACCATGCGTTTGCTGGATTTAAATCAAATTTCTCTCGATAAACCAACTCGCTCCTATGTCCCCAGTTTACCCAAGCATCATACCCATACAGTCGAGCAATTGATGCGTCACCGTTCGGGTATTCGACATTATCGAGGTAGCAAACGTAAAAATTGTGAAGTTCCTAATAATTCAGCTTGGAAAGATTCGAGCAATACACAATATTCTACCGCTACTAAAGCAGCAACTTTATTCCAAGACAATCCATTAATGTTTTCACCCGATTCTAAAAGATGTTACACCACTCATGGTTATACAGTCTTAGGAGCAGCTTTAGAAGGTGCGACAAACAAATCATTTTCCGGATTGATTAAACGTGAAATAAATCAAAGACTTAATATACCAACTCTTAAACCAGAATTTCGCAATCAATCAAATCCCGAAAGAGCTAAAATCTACAGTCTTTCAAACGGTAAAATCGTACCCGCAACCCGCGATAATTTAAGCTGGAAATATGCCGGTGGTGGATTGGAATCATCTGCAATAGATTTGACTCGTTTGGGAATGAAGGTTTTAGATGGTTCTTTTGTTTCAGAAAAATCACTGAATGCTTATTCTACTAAAAATACAATATCCCATAATGGATCTCAAAGGGGCGCTAAGTCTAATTGGCAGATGAATCGCAGCAATAAAACTGTAATTAGTGTTCTTACCAATCAAAGCAGTGGAAAACCTGGGGAATTAACTAAAACCATTGAAAGTATTTTGAAGAATAATTAATTGTTCAATAGTTTACTCTAAAACATTCAGTTGCGATAAACCCGGATTTTTCAAAAATCTGGGTTTTTGGGTTTTGATTTTTTAATCAACTTGATTATATATACTAAGTAAAAAATTGCTTATAAAAAACTTCCCTCTCCTTAATAAGGAGAGGGATTAAGGATGAGGTTTAATGACTTTAAACTATAGCAACTCTATATGAGTCGTGAGAAAGATAGGTGTTAGAAACCCGGTTTTCGGAAAACCAGGTTTATCAAATCTCAATTAGCTGAAGACGATAATTGTTTTATAGCTGTAAATAATAGTTATTTCAACATATTTTAAATAGCCTGATTTTATCCCACTTTTCATTTTAGATAACACCTGATTTACTCCTATGGAGTTTATCTTTATTCAGGTGCAAAATTATAAATATCAACTGAATTGAGTTAATCAAACCAACTAGATTATCTACTCATTTGAGTTGTCTTTAAAGTATAAATCTCTTTATTAAAACAAATAACAGAGAGAATCACAAATTATTTTCAGGAGAAAAAATGAAATTACAAAAGCTAATTGCAGCACCAGTAACTCTCGGATTAACAATCGCCAGTTTTCCTCTATTAAATTCACCCGCTCAGGCTAAAACCGTCGAGGTTCCTATTCCGAAAGCAGTAGTTAGTACAGCATTTAACGCAGCATTAAGTTCCACTCAAATTCGTCTAGATAACTATGGAAAAAAACAAGGAAGAACCAACTGGCACAAAGATTCTAGCTATATATTATTGCCTAATGGTGCCAAAACATCATTTTCGATTCCTGAATACCGGTTCAACATAACAAAAACTCGACAACTTAAATACTATATAGATGATATGAACACCTCATCTATTAAAAGCACTATTAGCGGAAGTCGGATTAAAACAACTCTAAATTTTGAAAGTAAAGGAGAGGAAATTAAAGCCAAATGTATTCGCAGAAGATTTAAAAAATGGAATGAATGTTCTCTTAAAATGGAACGCGATATTCATTTAAATAATTCTACTCTTTCCATGTCTTTGACACCTGTTGCTTATAAAGGTTCTATTTCCTATGCAAATCCAGCAGTTGACTTTAAAACTAATTTACGGATTTCCAGCAAGCTATGTCAATCTTTCAAAGGTATTTGTAAAAATATCGAAGGTAGGATTAAAAACGAACTAACTAACAGCATTGAAAGCAGTTTTGCGAATAGTTTGAATAAGTCAAAGGTCAGAGATAAGGTCGCAAGCTCTGTCAAAAAATCACTCCAAAGCAAATTGGGTAAATACAAGAACTGGAAAATTGTTTCAATCAAGAGTAAGGGTAATAATTTTGTAGTTAGGTTAAGTAATTAAAGCTTGATTAAAACGCAAAATTAGTTTAACTTTTCCAGCAAAATATATTGGGGACACTTATTATTGGTGTCCCGATAAATTCTTAAGTTATGAAATCATAATTTCCATTGCAGGAGACGTAACACTGTTACGTCTCTACATCAGTTTTGGATATAAACTAACCAATTACCAATTACCAATTACCAATTACCAATATTAAACTAAAACTCGTTGAAAATAATCCCGATACAAATTACAGCTAGGTTTAACATGATTATCAATTGTTTCTACCAAACCCATGCTGTGCAATTTATAAATCAAAATTGAATTTAATTCTACCGGTGAATTTGAATTTACAACTAATTTAAAAGCATCAGTTAATTCTGGAGATTTTTGTAGAAGTTCTAAATATCCTCGTAAATGATTGCTATAAATACCAGCTTCTGTGGAAGCTTCCTGCAATAACTTTTCTAAATTTAAACCTTTAGAATAAACTTCATACATTGCTAATCTGAGTAAAAAAGGGTGTCCACCGACTAATTTTGTTAACTGTTTTATCTCAATATCGCTCCAATTTAATCTGTGAATTACAACTAACTTTTCTACTTGCTGTTGATTAAATTCTACTAACTCTACAGGTACCCCAGCATTGAATGGAGATTGATTAATATCGAGAGGAACATAAACCTCTGTAGAATGAGCTAATACCAAACGTAACTGCTGCCAAATTTCCAAAATTTTCGCTTTTTCGTGCCAACTCCGCAGCATTCCAAAAAAGTCTTCAATAACTTCTGTATAAGCAAAAATTTTATCTACATTATCTAAAGCTAAAACTATAGGAGAATCTATTTCTGTTAATAAATATTCTTCAAAATAAACGGTACAATTATCATTACTTCCTAAAATCTCAGAATCCCAATAATCATTTAACTGATTTTCTAACTTCAACTGTCTACCAACCATACAGCAAAACCAACGTAGAAATTTTTCTAAATCAGTTAAAATTCTTCGCTCTACACTACTTAAATCTAAATAAACAGTTTGATAATTTTGTTTTTTAGCATTCGCAATAATTCTATTTGTTAAAGAAGTCTTACCCATTAATTTCGGTGCTTTGATTCTAATTAAAGAACCCGGTTTACCAATCGTTTCGTAACAAAGATTTTCTATATTATCTCGTTCAATGTAAAAATTAGAATCCGGAGCGACAGAACTTTCTGGAAAAGGTATCTGTTTAATTTGTGGAGCAACTTGTATTTCCTCTGTTAATTCCCTCGCAATATAATTATTAGGATTACTTTGTTTCTCCCAGACTCTCCTCAATGCTGCTTTAAAATTTTTCTTAGTTACCTTCTCTCCCAAAGCTTGAGAAAGCTTATGCCATAATTTATTACCTACATCCTTATTTAAATATTCAGCACTATAACCATAACTTATTGCCATTTCATCGTAAGTTTTCTGCACCCAAGAAGCTTGAAGTACTTTAACTTCAATATCGCTGAGATATTTTCCCGTAGTCTTAAATAAAGCACAATCTGCAACTTCTTTCACATCGTTCCAAGAAAAATCATAAATAGAATCGATATTCACTTTTAAGTCAGGTAAACTATCAGTCATTTGAAGCATAAATTCATCCCTGGATCTTAGCAATGTTTAAATACAGCATAAGAATTTAACATTACTGATTTGAAGCAATGCTCTGCTGTATGACTTATATACATTCTGCATAAGTTTATGGATTGCAATTTGTCTAGAGCTTTATAAAATTTAAGATTTAAGGTCAAAGGTCAAAGGTTATAGGTCAAAGGTCAAAGCTTAAAACTTTTAACTATTTCCTCTTAACTCACTACTCCTTACTCACCACTCATTACTCATTACTCCCTACTCCTAACTCCTAACTCCTAACTCCTAACTCCTAACTCCTAACTCCTAACTCCTAACTCCCAACTCCCAAC
>JBCBHT010000239.1:0-11400 GCA_038525335.1 Cyanobacteria bacterium J06621_15
GAAGAGGGTTTAGAGGATTGTTCGATTTTCAATCAAATTGATGTTTACCCCTCATAACTTATGTGGTCAACCACTAGCCTCTCCCGTTAGTTTTGATGGGTAAAAAGTTTTCAGTTGTAATACCTTTCTTTCTTATGCTGCATATTTGGCGCTATGAGCGGAGCTTTCTCGCAGAGTAAGCGCAACTACAAACCTATCAATTTTTATGGGACAGACCACTACAATTAATTACTGTTAACTGTAATCTGTCTGACCACTGTCAAAGCGGAATAACTTACTCCTGCTGTACCTTCACCGGGATGAGTTGAATCACCTACCAGCCACAAATTGTTTATGGGAGTACGATTAGCAAAACCGAAAGGACCAAAAGTCGGTACTCTTTGACCAATTCCTCCGACAATACCTTTATCTCTACCTGTAAAAGTGTAAAAAGTACGCGGTGTTGCTGCTTCTACATGAATAATGGTTTCTGGTTTTAAATAGAAAAATTTACTCAATTTTGTTAAAGCTTCTTGGGTAAATTGGTGTTTTAAATCATCATACTTATCTATATCCCACCATTTTTCTGCATCTACAAAAGAAGAAGCAATAATCGTTGCTTTTCCTTGAGGAGCGCGACCATCACGAGGACGACTTACAGAAACAAATAGAGAATTATTTTCTCCAATGGGACCCTTTGCATCATAAAGAAACTGTAGATGTGGGGGACATTCTGGGGGAATTGCACTTTCATCAACTCCTAGATAAATCACAAACGCACCAGATGAAGGAGGTAGTTTTTCTACTCGCTTTTTATAACCTTTAGGAGCTTTTTCTCCCAACAATTGAACTAAGTTTTGAACTGTTACATTAGCAACTACATGGTCTACAGATTCAGTCCAAGTTTCTCCGGTTTTCTGGTTACGAATAACTACTGCATCAACTCGATTGTTTTCTACTTTTATATGTTCTACCGTATGACGCATTAATAACTTACCGCCATCCCTTTCCAAAGATTCTACCAAACGGTCGCTTAAGACCTGCATGCTTCCTTCAAGGTGATATAATCCTTGCGGTTCCTGGGATACGCTCAATGCAGTTGCAGCGTAAAGTAGCGCGGTTTCTTCTGCATTCACCTGGGAATAAAGCTTTAATTGTAAATCTAGAAAGGTTCGCAAACGCTTATTTTTACCTTGTCCGGTGAAGCGTAAAGCATCCCCAACAGTAAATAAAGTATAGGGAACAGTTACTAAAGTATCCGGACGCACGGCTGTTGTTAACTGTAATAAATCCCACCAGTTACGGGGTGGTAATACGGGGTCGCGTGCTTGAAATCTCCAGCTTGCTTTGAATAAAGTTGACAGTAAATTCCAAAATGGTTCGCTACCGGGAAACTGTCTTAAACGTTCTTCCTGCCATTTTTCCGGGTCGCGCCAAACATTTATAGGAGTAGTTTCTCCAGGTAAGTATACAGCACAAGCAGGGTCGCAAGGTGTAGCTTCGGGTAAGTCGATTTCTAGCTCCGAAAAAATCCGATGATGAATTCCTCCCGGTTCCAAACCTGCAACCTGAGTAGCACCAACATCAAATGTAAAACCCTTGCGTTTGAAAGTAGAAGCACAACCTCCTGGTACAAGCGCTTGGTCTAAAATTAATACTTCATAACCTTTTTTTGCTAGTAAAGCCCCAGCAGTCAGTCCACCAATTCCAGCACCGACAACAACTATACGGGATTTTCCCAACGCATTTGACATTGATATTTAATTTACTTTTCTTAACATATATATTAATTATTCTATAACTTTTGAAGTGTTATGGGGTTCGTTTTTTGGCTTGGAGTAAGTAAAATAACAGCAAATGACACATTGAATAATTGGTTTCCAAAGTTGTGTGATGATTGTGTGATGATATTTAAATGTAATATCAAATATCAGCTAACAGGAAACCCAAATTGCTCTTCACTGAATTCTCTCCCATAGCTTTTATCGCTACTACCCCAACTGGAGCTAAGACACTTCAACCACTTTGCCAAAACAACAGCGCTACTTTGTGGGTTCCAGAATCACTATCTGAAATAAATTATGCACAAAAATACAAAGAATCCCTGAAAAAACACGTAGCTAATTTATGGGATAATCATCAAGCTTTTGTTTTCTGTTTAGCTTCTGGGGCTGTAGTTAGGCTGATTTCGACATTATTAAAAAGTAAGTCAACAGACCCCGCAGTAATAGTAATAGATGAAACTGGAAAATTTGTAATTAGTTTGTGTGGTGGACATCAAGGTGGTGCTGATAAATTAGCAAATTTGATTGCTCTACAGTTGGGTGCAATGCCGATTTTAACAGGTGCTTCCAACGGTTTGGAATTACCAGCTATAGATATGTTAGGTGTTCCTTTCGGTTGGTGTCGTGGTGAAGGTGATTGGACTGCGGTTATGTCAGCAGTAGCGAAAGGTGAAGAAGTAGAAGTAATTCAAGAAGTTGGTTCAACTTTATGGCAAAATCATTTACCCAAATTGCATCCCTTCAAATTTAATCAATCACCATCTACAAAAGCCAAAATCTATATAACTCATAAAATATATTCTTCCCCGCTCTCCCCCTCTCCCACTCCCCCACTTCTAAATTGGCATCCCCGAGTATTATGGGTGGGAATTGGTTGTGAGAGAGGTACATCGAAGCAGGTAATTGCAGATGCGATTGATAAGGTATTTCAAGAAAATCAATTTGCACTTTCTGCTATCGCGGGTATCGCTACTATTGATATAAAATCTGATGAGGTTGGTTTATTAGAGCTTTGTCAAGAACGGAATTTACCGCTAAAGACTTTTCCATCAGAAATTTTAAGTAAAGTAACTGTTCCTAATCCTTCCGAGGTTGTGGAACATGAAGTCGGAACCAAAAGCGTTGCTGAAGCTGCTGCAATTATCGCTGCAAATCAAACATATCTAAAAATTCCCAAACAAATTTACCGTTCTTCAATCCAAAATCCAAAATCAGAAATCCAAAATCAAAAAGGAGCGGTGACTGTTGCTGTTGCTTTATCAGAAAAAGAATACATCGAAAAAGTAGGTAAATTACTGCTTGTAGGAACTGGTCCGGGAAACCTCGACCAAATGACCCCAGCCGCCCAAACAGCAGTAGCTAGCGCCGATGTGGTGATTGGTTATAGCTTGTATATTGATTTGATTGCCCCCATCTTTCAAAAGCACCAAATCATCGAAGCTTTGCCGATTACAAAAGAACGCGATCGCGCTACTCGTGCAATTGAGTTAGCAACTTGGGGATTAAATGTAGCGATTATATCTTCAGGAGATAGCGGAATTTACGGAATGGCAGGCTTGGTAATGGAAGATTTACAAGCAAGCGGATGGGATGGTAAAAGTCCCAGCGTAGAAGTATTTCCAGGAGTTAGTGCTTTTCAATCGGCTGCTGCAAGAGTTGGTACTCCTTTAATGCATGATTTTTGTGCTGTGAGTTTGAGCGATTTACTTACCCCTTGGGAAGTTATTGTTAAACGTTTAGAAGCAGCAGCAGCAGCAGATTTTGTCACAGCTTTATACAACCCTAAATCTAAAACTCGTACTCAGCAGTTAGTTGCAGCTAGAGAAATTTTTCTAAAGCATCGTAATCCCGATACACCAGTAGCTGTAGTGCGTTCGGTTTACCGTGAAGACGAGCAAATTACTATAACCACCTTGGAAAAACTATTAGATGCACCTGTGGATATGTTGACTACCGTTTTAATTGGAAATCAAAGCACTCGTAGTTATGGTGACTGGATGATAACACCGAGGGGGTATAGAAATTGAGGTGAAAGGTTGAAGGTTAGAGCAATCTTCATTTCCTATTCCCTGTTCCCTATTCCCTACTCCTTAACAGCTTTTAATCAAATTAATTAATTTATACAAATCGATATTAATCTTTGCAAGCTATAAGAAACCTTGATGGTAACTAGATTTATCGGTGAGTAGGTGCTTCTATAGTCCCGAAGCATCTCTTAATGATTATTGAGTTGTTTCTCATTAATCTCTACAATCAGTAAATTAGTACACAAATTTAAATTACGTTCTCTGCTAAGCGAAGGTGGTAAAATGACTCGTCCGATTATATTAGGTATTGTTGGTGACAGTGCTGCGGGTAAAACAACTTTAACCAAAGGTATTGCACAGGTGTTGGGACCGGAAAATGTCACTGTTATTTGTACGGACGATTATCATAGGTACGACCGCAAGCAGCGTGCAGAAATAGGTATTACAGCTCTCGACCCAGACTGCAATTATTTAGATATTATGCAGCAGCATATGAAGCAGTTACGTGCTGGACTACCAATTCTGAAACCAATTTACAACCATACAACTGGTAATTTAGATGCTCCTGAATATATAAAACCGAATAAATTTGTGATAGTGGAAGGATTGCTGGGTTATTCAACTCGCAAAGCTAGAGAGTGTTACGATGTGAAAGTTTATTTAGCTCCCCCCGAATCGTTACGCGCTAGTTGGAAAATTAAACGAGATACTCAAAAACGCGGATATACTGAAGAACAGGTTTTAAAAGCACTCAAACAGCGCGAGCCAGATTCAGAAAATTTCATCCGTCCCCAACGTCAATGGTCGGATATTGTTGTCAGTTTCTATCCTCCCAAAGATAGTTCCGAGCAAAGTAACGGACATTTAAATGTACGCTTAGTATTACGTCCAACAATTCCTCACCCAGATTTTACGCAAATAATAAATTTGGGCAATGGTAATTCTACCTCAGCCATTCGCTTGGATTTAGATAGAGATATGAGTAAACCGGTTGATGTTTTAGAGGTTGATGGACACGCTACATTAGACCAGGTGAATAGGCTAGAGCAAATTATCTGTTCCGACATGCCAAACTTAAAAAACATTTGCGATCGCGAAAGTAATCCAGAGTTAGGTAAGGTTGCAGGTACCACAGGAGAGAGTATTCAAAGTTACCCATTGGCTTTAACCCAATTGCTGATTACTTATCATATGCTCAAAGCAACACAAATTTCTCAGGAAGGTCTAGTAGCAAAGCTTTAATCTAGAGATAGGGAAGAGTAATGGGTAATGGATAATTGGTAATTACGTTAATTTATCAATATCTCTCTTCTTCCCATTTCCCAATGTTATTATTAGTTTTCTTTTCAAAAAGGTTAATTATCTGGCTAAAACTGGGATAACTAAAGTTAGGTACACCTATCGTTATTATTCCCTAGTTTTGCCATGACCTACTGCCTCAGAATTGCCGATATGGCTGAAAACGAGCGTCCGCGAGAGCGCTTGCTAACTCATGGTGCAAAAGTTCTAGCTACTGCTGAGTTAATTGCAATTCTATTGGGTACGGGTCAAGGTCCAGGAAAATTATCTGCTGTAGGTCTGGGACAATATATATTACAGGAATTAGCCAAGCATCAACGCGAACCTTTAGCAGTTTTACGAGATATTAGTGCAAATGAATTAATCACAATTCCTGGAATTGGTCCAGCTAAAGCAACAGCGATTTTAGCCGCGATTGAATTAGGAAAACGTGCTTTTCAATCTCGCCCTGGAGAAGGTACATTAATTGATAGTCCGGCATCTGCTGCGGCTGCATTAAGTCAAGATTTGATGTTCCAGCAGCAAGAAAGATTTGCGGTAGTACTATTAGATGTGAAAAATCGCTTAATAGGAACCCAAGTAATTACGATTGGAACAGCGACAGAAACTTTAGCACCTCCTCGCGAAATATTCCGGGAAGTGATACGTCAAGGTGCAACTAGATTGATAGTTGCACACAATCACCCTTCAGCAAACCTTGAACCCAGTCCAGAAGATATAGAGCTAACCCGTCAATTATTAGCCGGAGCACAATTTCTGCAAATTCCGTTGATAGACCATCTAATACTTGGTGATGGAGATTTTCAAAGCTTGCGAGAAATAACAAGCTTATGGGATGAGTATCCGCAGGGGGATTAGGGATTTCCAATTAAAAAAGTATCGCTTTGGTGAGCAGGGGGAGCAGGGGGAGCAGGGGGAGAAAAAATCTGATACAGTGGATTTCATCTTAATGAGGTACAGAACATATTGTAATAAGGGAGTAGAAGATTACACCTCATTTAACTGCAAAGTGCTGTAATTTTTGTATGTGCTTTAATAGCTGATTTCACAAATTCCGACCGATTGTAGAAATTTAGCGGCGTTGCTGAATTGAAATATAATTTATTTTTATCAAATTTACTAGCCCCCTGAATCCCCCAAAATTGGGGGACTTTAAATTATTTTTCTCCCCCAGTACCCCCAGAGTTGGGGGTCACGGGGGCAGGGGCAAATCATACCTTTATTCAGCAACGCCAATTTAGCAATGCTAAGTCTCCTTACTGATGTGGATGAAACAAACTAGCAACTTCAACAAAAAATGTAGAGAGGTTATTTCAATCCATCTCTACATTATTTCAAAGTAAATTATCCTTTTATTAGTGGCATTAACTGTTTAAGTTAAGGAAATAAAAGCAGAAATATTTTCTCTAGTAGGCTCCTTTTTTCTCTGCAATTACTTTGATAGTTTGGAGGATAATCTGCAAGTCTAATGAAAGCGACCAGTTTTCCATGTAGGTTTTATCTAAATCAATCACTTTCTCGAAGTCGATAATATCTGAGCGACCGGAAATTTGCCACAAACCTGTAATTCCGGGGAGAACTTCTTGACGGATAAAGTGGTGGTCAGAAAACTTTTGTACATCTCTGACAGGTAAAGGACGAGGACCAACTAAACTCATTTCACCGAAAAGAACGTTAAATAATTGAGGGAATTCATCTAGACTGTATTGACGGAGAAACTTACCGACTCTGGTAATACGTGGGTCATCCTTGATTTTAAACAGAATTCCATCTTTAGTTTCGTTCTGGGCTTCTAGCTGTTTTTGTAATTCATCTGCGTTTGTCACCATGGTGCGAAATTTCCATACTTTGAAGGATTGTCCGTGCAAACCAACGCGAGTCTGTTTATAAAATACTGGACCTGGAGAATCCAATTTGATTAATAGTGCAATTAATAGATAAATTGGTGAAGCAAATAAGATAAATAGCGCTGAGCTACAAAAATCAAAGTACCTTTTGACCCAGAAATCACTGCCTGTTATAGTTGGAGGTAAAAAGTTTAATATTGGGATACCACCAAGCATTTTTAATTCTAATCTTTGCTCTACAGCTTGTAACTCAATCGGTAAAATGTGTAAGATAATTCCTGCATTTCTTAATTTCCAATAGAGATACATTCTATGTTCTATTGACTCCCAAGAGCAGACAAAAACTTCTGCAACTCCTTTACTAATAATTTCATCTAAAGTTGCAGCCAAATTACCTTTTGATAAACTGATTAAGTGGACGTTCTTCCAACCAACAAGATTGTAGCAATTTTGATTTTCTAATAACTTAAGCGCCTTATCTTTGTCTTTTAAAGAGCTAATTAAATACGTTGGGCAAGTTATTACATTTTGCTTTCTTAGCCGCATTATCGCAGTATCTACTATAAACCTTCCCGAACAAGATATTATGATATTTAAGAGCCATACAGTAATAAATGTCGTTCTGGAAAATAAGTTATTTTGCAAGTACATATATCCAAAAAGCAGCAATAATAAATAAGAGAAAGTTATTGTTTTGCTTAAGCTGAAATAGTCGCGTCTTTTTTCTCCGGCTTGATATAGTCCTTGAGTTGCAATTAAACAAATCTGAATAGCAACAATTGATAAGATAAAAACTATATTATCTTGTTTAAACCAATTAATGTTAGAGGCTATGCCGTATGCTTCTACTATCTTCCATGCTAATCCTAAGCATATTGCATCTACTGAAACGAGTATTATTCTACGAAGCCATATTGCACCAATTCTTTTACGTAATTGTGTTAAAGACGGTGCGCGTAAATCTAGTAGACTATTATTTCCTGATAATTCACTAACAAAAGACATAATTTTTTATAAATTATTGGTTATCTATATGCAAATCATAAGTGATTCACGTGACATCATTGTGACACATTTATTTCAATAAAACTTGTTACAAAGTAGTTATTTTACGTAAAAATAAAAAACTATTTAGTAGCTTTCTATTACCTTTAAACAAATATCCGTGTATCTGTATCAATATCAACTCTATACTTAAATTAAATTCATAAAATAGTTATGTTTATAATCATAATTTGTAAAATTTTTGAATAAAAAAGCTAGCTAAATATTATATTTAATTTAGATATATAATGCTTAATTGCCCCAAAAAATAATGATTAAATATTTATAGGACTTACACAATTGTGACAATTGCGTAAGTCCTATAAATATAGAAATATAAAAAACACAACTATAGTAAGTCTATGATTTAACGATTTTGTGCCTTATCAAAAGCACGAGCTGTAGCATTCCAAGCAAATTTACGTTTTCCATTTGCATCAAGAAGTAGAGGACGAACAGGTGCACCATCTTTTCGGGGTTGAAACTCGCTCAACCAAGTATATTTATCACTTAATCCCCAGGTTATAACAGCTATTACTGCTGGTTCTTCCAAAGCAACCTTTAAATAATCACTATAAGCTTTAGCAACAATTCTGTCTCGAATTTGTACATTCCGTGGTAATTCCTTGTCTGAAACGTCAAGTTCGGTAATCAGAATTTTCAAACCCATATCGGCAATTTGAGCGAAAAAATCTTTCACTTTTTGAGGATTAAAATTTGTTTCATCACCCCACAGATGAGCTTGAATACCCACAGCATGAATCGGAGTTCCTTTGGATTTTAAACGTTTTAAAAGCTTAATAACGGCGTTTCGCTTTGCTTCATCTTCAGCTATATCGTATTCCAAACCGTAATCGTTATAAACTAACATTGCATTCGGGTCAGCTTCGTGTGCTAAACGAAAAGCAAGGTCTATATAGTCTTCTCCAAGAAACTCCAACCACTGGGTTTTTCTCAAACCGTCAGGATGTCCATCTTTCGTGTCAATAGCTTCATTAACCACATCCCAAGAATGAACTTGTCCTTTATAACGTGTAACGACAGTGTTTATGTGTTTTTCTAAAAAATCTTTGGCATTCTTATGGTTGATTGTATCTTCAAACCAAGGGGGTAAAGCAGCGTGCCATACTAGAGTATGTCCGCGATATAGCATATCGTGGGTACGAGCGAAATCAAGCATCCAGTCTGCTGCTGTAAAGTCAAAAGTCTCGGGTGTAGGACGTAAGGGATTTGGATTTATGTGCCATTTTAATCCCCATTCCGGAACCAACATTGAGCATTCTTTAGCTACATCTAGAGCATATTCTTTATCACCTTTAATCTGACCGTAACGGATAGCAGCTCCGAAAATAATATTTTTCTTAGCAGCACGTTCTTTTAGAGATTCACCTCCAGGGTATTTAATACATTCACAATCAGGGTCGTCCAGTGCAAGAATTTGCTGACGTTTCAATTCATCTTTACCTGTAACTACTGCACCCATCGCTGTCAAAGCACCTAGACCAAATAGAAATTTTCGTCTAGTGAATATTTTTTTAGACATGAACATTACACACCAACAGAATTACCTAAAACCTCAAGCAAGCTTGTAAAAACCTAATCTTTGCTTGATTACTAACCACATAAATTGGGGATTTCCCATCACATAACGTTTCCACAGACGCTTTGGTTCGACAATCAAACGGAATAGCCATTCTAGACCCCATTTTTGCATCCATAAAGGCGCTCTTTGTACCATATCGGCAACTAGCTCAAAGCTGACTCCGATACCTAGAGAGACTGGTACACCCAAATCTTGGTAATTCTGGTATATCCACTTTTCCTGTTTAGGAGCACCCAATCCAACAAATAGAATATCTGGTGCTGCAGCCTTAATTTTGGAATTGATGGAGGCTAATTCTTCTGGTTGAGATTCAAAACCATAGGGTGGACAGTGAGTTCCAACTATCTGAAGATTAGGGTGTCTTGCTTGTAAGGTTCTCTTAGCTGCTTCAGCAGCACCGGGACGACCACCAAGTAAAAATATTTTTAGTCCTTTACGTTCTGCAACAGCAGATAATTCCTCAAACAAATCAGTTCCATTCACGCGACCATTTAAAGGTGTTTTCAGAAATTTAGCAGACCATAATAGTGAAACACCATCGGGTACTGCTAAAAAGGCTTTTTCATAGATATTACGAAAATCAGCATCGCGTTGAAGACTTAAAACATGTTGTGCATTAGGGGTTACAACGTATGAAGGGATAACACTTTCCATAGCATGGTCTGTAATCCGCTCAACTACATCATTAAAGCTATAGTTATCAATTTTTACTCCGCAGATATTTACCCTCATAATTTAATCTCCTCTATCATCAAAATTTTTTAAGTTTACAGATTTAAGCAATAGAACACACATTGTTGTCATAACTGTTCTTGAGTCTTATACATGAACAAACAAGGTTAATCATGCAGAGATTATTCTTATCCTGCTCTAAAATTATCTATCCATAGCGTTTTCGGGTTGAGTGCATACACTTTAATAGACCTCACCCCCAACCCCTCTCCGATATCTTGGAGAAGGGTGTATTCTATCGAATTGAAAACTGCTATATTTTTCAATAGACATCTCCAAAACTAGATGGAATTGAAATCTAAAATCCAAAATTAATTTACCTTCCTGCAGTCGCAGGTTCAAGGGAATTTTTAGACTTAGACTCTAGTACAGAGTTATAGATTTCATAGAGTTGAGAACAATAAGCTTTGATGTCAAAAGGAGCAACAGTTTCCCTAGCTGCATTTCCTAGTGAGAGTCTCAAAGACTGATTTGTGATTAACTTATGCATCGCTTCAGATAGCTTCTGAACATCTCCTGGATTAATTAACAAACCATTTTCTGTAGAAGTAATTAGTTCTGGAATACCACCTACTGGTGTGACAATTACAGGTAAACCCCAGCCCATTGCTTCTAGAAGAGCCATTGGCAAACCTTCGTTGTAGGAAGGTAGGACAAATACATCGATATTAGCAAGCAGGTTATCTCTAGTTTGAGAATCTATCCAGCCTAGGAATTTAATCCTATCTTCTAAATCCAGACTTCGAGCTAAACTTCGAGCTTCTTCGATATCTCCATCTCCAGCGATAATTAACTCAGCTTTTCCTTTTGAAGCGGTTGGAATCTGAGCAAAAGCTTTGATTAAATCGAAGGTTCCTTTACGCGAACCAACTCTTCCGAAAAAGCCTAGTTTGATAGATGACGTATCTGTTCTATTAGGAATTTGAACGGGTAATTCAGTGGGATTTGGTAAAACTATAACTTGATTCTGATTCAATACTAAATTGTTTATATAGTATTCTTCCCAGGTCTTAGAAAGAACTATAAAATCATCGCAGGAGCGAAATATTTTACTGAAGAAAAGCTGACCCCATTTAGGAAGTTTC
>JBCBHT010000240.1:0-11373 GCA_038525335.1 Cyanobacteria bacterium J06621_15
CTCGCCCAAATTTCTAGGATTTCCCAGATTTTTAGCGAACAGTTGAAACCCCTAACTTATTACTCATTACCCCTCTATAAAAGACGTTGTGTTAAAAATATGTACGATTTTGGCTTAGAGCGGTGCAATTTAGAGTAAGCTCATGTTGAATTGCAATACGATTTTTAGGAGGTTTAACTATGGCTGCATCTTTTTTGCCATCCGTCCTCGTACCTTTAACTGGTCTAGTTTTTCCCGCTGTAGGAATGGCATTTATGCTGTTGTACATGGAACGCGATGATATCGGTTAAGTTTCAATTTGAGTAAATAAGCAGGCAGGAAACTAACCACTTGAATATAAAAAAGACTTGTGGTAAGGGTATCCTGCCCGTTTTTGGGTTCAAAATTTACTTCATAAAGGCTTTGCTTAATTGCAATATAGAATTATGATTTCACATTGTCGGAGACGTAACAGTGTTACGTCTCTACATGAGTTTTACCGTGAGGATTTAATACCTTTTATTTTTTGCATTTTACCTTTTTACTTCTTTTACAAATAATTAAAATTACAAATAATTAAAAACCGCCTATCCACAAAAGATAGACGGCTTTTAAATATTAATTTCTAATCAAATCGACCAAAAAATTGGACTTTTCATCAATGGTTCAAACTTGTTTTAAATCGAAAAATCGAAAAACTTAAATCGAAGAACCGAGTCCAGCGTAAGCACCATAAAAGAAAATGCCTACAACAGTAATTACGCCCAATCCAGCGATTGTAGCGACAACCCACAAGGGAATTCTTCCGCCTCCAGACATGATAGTAACTTGCCTCCTAAGCAAAAAAGTCCAGTAAAGTCAAATAAACAATGATTAATTAATAAATTAATCCCAGCTTTTCGTTAATTAGTTAAAGAAGTAGCTGGAAAAAAGAATCCCTAGAACAAACACTAGTAATAGTCCGAGAAAGAGGGATGTCCGGTTTAACTCCACCGGTACATTATTGGGATTAGTATTTCTATCCATGAAAAACTCCTAACGTTGAATAAATTGCATAGCCGCAATCGCACCCAAAAAGAATACGGTGGGTACTGCTAAAGTATGAACCGCTAACCATCTAACGGTAAAAATTGGATATTGTATTGGTTGGTTGATGTTATCTGAGTTTGTCATAACTTAAAACTACTTTCCGGTAAATACGTCAACTTGATTTTTAGCTTCAAAACGGTCGTTCACAAGTGGGACTTCTTGTCTTTCTTGAGTGAAATAGGTATCTGGGCGAGGAGTACCAAATGCATCGTATGCTAATCCGGTACTAACAAACAACCAGCCTGCAATAAATAGTGCTGGAATTGTGATGCTGTGAATTACCCAGTAACGAATACTAGTAATAATGTCTCCAAACGGACGTTCCCCTGTAGTTCCACTCATTTGCTTAACCTATGAAAACTTATAAACATGTGTTTATTATCCTACAAACTTAAGAAAGAGTTACAAGTTGCAACAAATTCTCATATTTAATTCAGTTATCAGTCATCAGTTATCAGTTATCAGTTATCAGTCATTATCTATCAATTTGTTTGATAATTGCTTGCTGTTCGCTGTTCACTGCTCACTGTTCACTGTTAACTGATTAAGCTTCAGAAGATTCTGCTGCTGGTGCAATATCAGGCTGATACTTCAACAAAAAGCCTCGGTCACCGATAATAAATCCTTTCTCGGGAGACAAGAAAACAATTTTGTAAAAATTTGTTGCGACATTTTCTACATCGCGGTCTTTTTCCCAGGTTTCTCCTCCGTCGGTACTATGAAGTAAATTCGCACTTCCTCCACTCAACCAAACATCGGATGGGGTACGGTAAGCCAAATCGAGTAAGCCCCAACTTGTGGATAGCTCTGGATACTGAGCTTCTTTCCATTCTTCCAAGTTATTAGGTTCGCTGAACTGTACCTGTCCACCTCGCGCTAACATCCACATCTGCCCATTCTGAGCAAAACCCATGTTTTCTACTTTGCGAGAACTGTTGCGGTTGTGCTGAACCCAAGCATTTTGTCCTGGTTCCCAAGTGGAATAAAAGTTTCCTTTACCGGAAACAGCAATATATCTACCATCTTCGGAACGTTCAATATTACGTACAACACCTACAGATTCTGCGACTTGGGCTTTCCAATTTTTCCCGCCATCTTTGGTTTTATATATTGCTCCAACATCGGTAGCCATTTCAGCTTGATTATCACCAAAAGCCACAATATTTACGGGATTACCGGGCAATTTATCACTCAAAGGAATACTCGTCCAAGTTTTGCCTTCATCGGTAGTGTGTAGCAATATTGAAGGTTCAGCAGCTATCCAGCCTTCATTTCCATCAAAATCAATTGCGTTAAAACGGTAATTTTCATCACCAACCTGCAACGCAATCGGATTCCAGGTTTCACCAGCGTCTTTTGTCTCTAGGAGGGTAGCTTTATTACCCACGATGAAACCGTGTTTTGGGTCATCTGTAAAAGCAATATCAAACAGCTTGGCATCGGTAGGTAAGGAAATTACTTCCCAAGGGTTATAACTCATGGAAGGAACGCTACTGCAACCGACACAAACGAGTACAACCACCAACAAAGCTAATATTCGTTGGCAAATTCTCATAATTGGCAACATTTCTATCAGTTTACTTTTGATTAATTTTCTGGTATGCGGGTTATTGAAAGCTTCGGTAGCTTTAAATGAACTATGTATCTAGCTTTACATAACGAGTTACTTATTTTAAGCCATACAGACTAATAAAAAACAAGAAACCGAGAGCTAAAGCGCCAAATATCAAAATATTTTTTTGACCGGGGGTCAATGTATTTACGCCAAATCCATAACTGAGATTTTCTGAGAAACCAGAAGCAGTTCCAGCCGGACCAACGTTTTCAAATGCTTTCTTTTTAGCCGTACAAACCGGACAGCGCCAGGTTATAGGCAGTTCTGCAAAAGCAGTATTTGGGGGAATGTTATGGCTGTCGTCTCCTTTTTCAGGTTCGTAAACGTAACCACAAGCACGACATTCATAACGGTCTAACTCAGTACTTTCAACAACTTGTTCGGTCATAGTGCCATTGGGGGCAAAGCTTAAATATACGTTAAAAATTATGACATAATTGGCGGGTATTTCTATGAAAAACGAAAACTAATCTAATCCTCCAAGTGTTTGTTTTCTAGGTTCGGGAACCTTCAAATCGATATAATGTAGTGTAAGAATGTAAAAGAAAATTACAAAAATTAGCTCAATAACGGATTTGTATTTATTGTGTTTGTCCTAAGCGGTTACGAATACCTTCTAGGCTTCTTGATAGTGTGCAGCTTGGTACCTGCACTAGCTTTGTCTGCTTCTAAACTTTTGCGACCGAGCGGTCGCAGTCCCGAAAGACTTACCACTTACGAATCGGGTATGGAACCCATTGGTGGAGCCTGGATTCAGTTCAATATTCGCTACTATATGTTTGCGCTGGTGTTCGTGGTCTTTGATGTAGAGACTGTGTTCTTATATCCTTGGGCTGTTGCATTCCATCGTTTGGGTTTGCTTGCATTTATTGAAGCGCTTGTTTTTATAGGAATTCTTGTAGTTGCCCTAGTGTACGCATGGCGTAAAGGAGCTTTGGAATGGTCTTAGACAATACAAAAGGCATAGAACAAAATCAAGAACGTATTCTCAATCCGGTACAGCGCCCCAGCGTGACTTCAGAGTTATCGGAAAATGTCATTTTAACTACCGTTGATGACCTCTACAACTGGGCACGGCTTTCTAGCTTGTGGCCTTTACTATTCGGTACTGCTTGCTGCTTTATCGAATTTGCCGCTTTAATTGGTTCTCGATTCGATTTTGACCGTTTTGGTTTAATTCCTCGTTCTAGTCCCCGTCAAGCTGATTTAATTATCACAGCCGGTACTATCACAATGAAGATGGCACCGCAGCTAGTGCGTCTTTACGAACAAATGCCAGAACCTAAGTATGTTATTGCTATGGGTGCTTGCACAATTACCGGCGGTATGTTTAGCGTTGATTCTCCTACAGCAGTTAGAGGAGTGGACAAGTTAATTCCGGTAGATGTTTATTTACCCGGTTGCCCTCCACGTCCGGAAGCGATTATTGACGCGATTATTAAATTGCGGAAAAAGATTGCTGATGATTCCATGCAGGAGCGCGGTCAGATTAAGCAAACTCACCGCTATTACAGCACCACTCACAGCATGAAGCCAGTAGACGAAATCCTAACTGGTGAGTATTTACGCTCCGAGACTCGTATGGCTCCACCGAAGGAATTGACCGAAAGCATTGGTATGCCAGTACCACCTGCTTTATTGGCTTCTAAAAAGCAAGAGGAGGTAGAACGTGGCTGAAGAATCAAAACCAGCACCAGCTGAAGAACAAAAACCTGTAGAAGCAGGTAAAGTTTCTAAATGGCTAAGTGAAAACGAATTTGCTCACGAATCTTTAGAAGCAGACCATGCTGGAGTCGAAATTATTAAGGTAGAAGCAGATTTTCTGCTACCAATTTGTACTGCTTTGTACGCTTATGGGTTTAACTATTTGCAATGTCAGTGCGGCATTGATTTGGGTCCCGGAGAGCAGTTGGTCAGCATGTACCATTTGGTAAAAGTCAGTGATAATGCCGATAAACCCGAAGAGGTGCGTGTAAAAGTATTCTTGCCTCGCGAAAATCCTTCCGTACCTTCCGTGTACTGGATTTGGAAAACAGCAGATTGGCAAGAGCGCGAGTCCTTCGATATGTACGGAATTAATTACGAAGGACATCCCAATTTGAAGCGCATTTTGATGCCAGAAGACTGGGTAGGTTATCCTTTACGTAAAGATTACGTTTCACCCGACTTTTATGAATTGCAAGACGCTTATTGAAGCAAACTGCAATTTGAATTTGTCAAGTTAAATTACCCCTCGGATTTTGTTCGAGGGGATTTTTGGATTAGGAGTAATGAGTAATAAGTTAGGAGTTAGGAGCTAGGAGTTAGGAGTTAGGAGTTGTAGGTTGGGTTGAACAAAGTGTTAGCGAAGCGTGTCCGGAGGACATAACCCAACATCCAACATCCTTATCCAATCTAAAACCCAGCGAGTGGGTCTGTTTCAAAAAGTTCTGGTAGTGGGGTGGGAATTGATTGTAAATGTTGGAGAAAATTGAATAGTTCTTCTTCGCTGAGTAAAGTACGTCCTCGTTTTCCATAAGTTTCAGTTAAAAATTCTCTTCCTTGGTGGGGAGTCCAACCAAGACGTTTCATTTCGAGGTCAGTTTTGGAAATTAACTCATTTAAATCAATAGGTTCGGACATTTTGATTTTAGATTTTGACAACGGATGATTTTGTTGGCAACGGATAAGTTTGATTTTGTATTAGAAAAGGAGGAGGAGAAAACAAAAGTTTTTAACTCCTAACTCCTAACTCCTAACTCCTAACCTTTGACCTTTGACCTCAAAACCCTGCAAGTGGGTCTGCTTCTGAAAGCTCTGGTTGAGGAGTGGGGATTGATTCTAAATGTTGGAGAAAATCGAGTAGTTCTTCTTCGGTAAGTAAGGTACGTCCTCGTTTGTTGTAAGTTTGAATTAAATATTCCCTTCCTTGCTGCGGAGTCCACTTCAAACGCTCCATTTGAACGTCGGTTTTAGCTATTACGTCTGATAAATCAATGGGTTCGGCTTTTTTCTTTCTTTTACTTGTAGTTGTTTTTGTTGTTTTCTTAGTGGTTTTTCCAGTACTGCTTTTGGTGGTCGAAGTCGTTTTTGCAGGGGTTGATTCTTCTTCGTGTGGGCTATCGAATGGTATATCTGGATTTTCTATTGGTGTATCAATTTCTGACTGGTTATCTGTCGGAATAGGTAATGGTTTATCAAATTCTTGGCTGTAAATATCGCTTTCATCTTCTGGAGAATAAACTTCAGAAGTTTCTACTTCGGGAGTTTGGGTTTCTTCGGGAGAAGTAACTGGTGGAGTTTCTGGTAATGGAGCTTGAGCTTCTTTGGGAGGAATAGCTGCTGGAGTTTCCGATACCGAAGTTTGAGCTTGCTGAGGAGAACTCTTTGGTGGAGTTTCTGAAACAGGAGCTTGATTTTCTTCGGGAGGTTCTGTTTCTTTTTTTGGTTGCTTTGCTGTAAATTCAGTGGTTAAGGAACGATTTGAGAATACTTCTAAAGTTGGTTGTGGAGAAGTTTTAGTTTCTTGTTCACTAACTTCTGCTTGAGAATCTTCAGATTTCATTGCTAAAACCATTAATGCTCTAGCTCTGGATCTATCTTCTGCTTCTTCAATAGTGTCAGCCGCAGCCATTCCGGAAGCTCGGGTTACACCTTCAATTTCTACGCTTGAACGAACAACAAATTTACCGTGGTGAATTTCTAATAATTCGCTGGTGAGGCTACTTTTAGGATGCAATTTCTGAAATTGAGCCAACATAATTTACTACCTATTTTAAGTCTGCTTGATAGTGTTACGATGCTTGCTGTGAGGAAATGTGAGGAAATAAAATTATTATTTTTACAACTAAAAAGCTAAAATAATCTCTTGCTCGAACTATTGAATCAAGATTTTTTGGTTACGGCGATTTTCCTTTTAATGTATTCTCCATTGTGTATCACAAAACTTGTTACAAGCTTTTGATGTGTTATGGTGTTTACCGAAGGTGCCTTTATAAGGCTGCAATTGCTGCAATATATTATCTTTCTTTAGGGAAAAATAGTGGGGGCTAAATTGCTTGCCTAAACCAATATACCGAAGATACGGTGGTGGTAACTTTAGACCCGTCCATCGTCAGCTTATTCTGGTTTTGCACATTAGTACTAAGATACCAGATTAACGCACTTTGTTTATTAGTCCTATGAATTGATTTCTCTGCGAGAAAGCCTCTGGCTTACAAGGCGATAATTTGGAAAGGGAAATTAGTGCAAGATTTGAGTCGGAACCTTCAATAGTGACTTATGTTCTTTTCTAATAGCTAGACAAGAATTTTTCTCAAAATTACAAGAGTGCAAAAGCCCGACTATTGAAATTGAGTCCCTCTAACAAACTGTGCTAAATGTTCCGATTTTAGGACAAAGCGGAGTCAGTGAAGCAATTTTTTGACTGCTGCTTCCTCTATTTTTAGTAGTATTGCTATCGATGCTATACTAAATACCCGAATTGCTATCCGGAACTATTTTCTGGAAGTACCCTCCTTATCTACAATAAGAAGTAATGGTTTCACCTCACTGCGCGGTTTCGCTGCTTACCTAATTGTTGCCAATTCTACATAGGAGCAGTTTGGTTCGTCGGCAGTATCTCCGAGTAAATGTTTAGAGTTTGGTGGTGTCAAAGTACCCGATTTGTGGCTAACAATAGGCAATATGAACTTGTTACCGCAGACCAATGAATGAAAAACTAGCAATATATTTGTTCGCTGGTGACCTCTTTTAACTCTGCTACTCGTAATTACAAGAGTGGGGTAATAATGTTTTCAGGTGTGCTTTGTCAGATTGGTAATAATGTTAGATTTTTTGCCTAACAAACTCTCTCGTTAATCGTGTAATACCCTCTATGGGGGCGGGTAATTCGTTTCTAGATGACCGAACCAATTTCAGATTTTCCACGACATTGTGTTACAGAGGAACATGACCGTTGTATCAGGTGTCCGGGATTTTGGATAATGGTTTCAAGCGAAGTGATTTTAGTGGACATGGAATAAGCATGCTAATTGTCGTTCTAATTTCATGTTTAGTTTTCTAAAATCTTTTAAATCCACACCGAAATCAGGGTTTTCAATCCAAAATCGCAGATTTATGACAGTTTTCCCCTACAAGAAAGCGTTTAGCTCCTATGAAGGGAACTTCTAAAACCGCAATGTCCTCAAAGTCCGAAATTGATTTACTTCAAAGGCTGGTGGTGAGGGTATAAGCAAGAAGACTAACGAATTAAAAAAAACGATGTTTTGACCTCTATGTCGGTTCAGTGCATGGAATTTTCAATCGCTACACTCCTTGCCAATTTTACTGATGATAAATTGGTAGCTCGTAAACTTCTGGAAAAAAAACTTGGTTGTGAAGATGAAGACAGTATACAAAAACTGGAAATTGCCTTAGATGTTTTAGAAAAAATCGGAATTTTGGCGAAAGAACGAGGTAAGTACCGTCGTCTTTCTGAAGATTCTTTAATTGAAGCTAAGCTCCGCTGTTCTTCTAAGGGCTTTTGCTTTGCTATTCAAGATATTGAAGCTGCTGAGGATATTTATATCCGAGAAAGCCATTTGAGTAATGCTTGGAATGGTGACAGGGTATTAGTTCGGGTTCTCAAAGAAGGTAGTCGGAGACGTTCTCCTGAAGGTGAGGTGAAGCTAGTTTTAGAGCGTTCTAATCACACTTTATTAGCGCGAATTAAGGAGATAGAAGGAGGTTTCCGAGCGGTACCTTTGGATGACCGGTTGCTGTTTGAACTCAAATTACGAAAAAATGGTATCGATTTAGATAACGCTATTGACCATCTCGCTCACGTACAAGTACTACGTTATCCCTTGGCTCAGTATCCACCTTTGGGTAAAGTAGTGCAAATCCTCGGTAGTGATGCAGAAGCGGCGGCTGATATTGATTTGGTTACTTGCAAACACGACCTTTCCCGTACTTTCTCGGACAATGTTGAAGAAGTAGCCACTAAATTACCTAAAAGGATACTCAAAGCAGACCGTAAAACTAGGCTGGACTTAACAGATAAGTTTACTATTTGTATTTGTGCTAATGCGGATTCTTCAAAAGTTAGAGAAAATGCTATCTCCCTTGAAGAAACTGATGAAGGAAATTGGTTGCTGGGCTTCCATATTGCCGATGTTTCTCATTACGTCAAGCCAGATGAAGCTTTAGACCGCGAAGCTTTGAAGCGCGGAAGAAGCGTTTATCTAGGAAAGCTTGTCTTATCTATGTTACCCGATGCTGTGGCTGCAAGAAGTTCACTGGTTACCGGAAGCGACCGTTTAGCGATTTCTTTTTTAACTACCTTGGATGGGGAAACAGGAGAAGTCCTTGAATGGGAAATTCAGCCAAGCGTAGTTAACGTTGATACGGATTTAAATCACAAGCAAACTTTAGGAGTTTTAACGGCTGAAACCAAAGAAGAGCCTGAAGTAGTGGAAATGCTGCAACAGTTGCAAGCTTTAGCAATTGTCCTTAAAGAGCAACGTTTGGCAAGAGGTAGCTTGCAGTTAAATCTGCCTTCAGTTCAAAATCCTTTCTATGACGAAGGTGGAAGTGGGTGCGTTACTGAAACAGATTCTCCTGTGAGTTCTTTGTTAACGGAATTAGTACTGTTAACAAATCAATTGATGGCAATTCATTTGGATGCTTTGGGTATTCCAGCAATTTGGCGAGTTCAAGGGGCTCCAGACCCAGACGACGTTCAAGAAATGCTTAAACTAGCAATTAACTTGGGTGTAGAACTAGCGTTACCGGATGATATTGAGATTCAACCTCTGGACTACCAGCACTTGACTAAAGTGTTTGCTGAATCTGCTTCCGAACAAGTTTTGACTTATTTATTGCAAGACACTCTTAAACCACCAACTTACACTACCAATCAAGGAGGACACTTCGGTTTAGCTTTACCAGACGGCTACCTTCACTGTACCTCTCCCTTGCGACGTTACCCCGATTTACTGATGCAAAGAGTATTTTATGCTCTAATCGAAAACGGACGCGACCGTCGTAATACTCGGGTCAAAGAACGAGTAAATTTACGTTCGAGTAATTGTCATGGTGAGATTAACTGGAACGTTTTACCCCCAGAGTTACAGCAAGAACTACAAACCGATTTGGCAAGAGTAATTACCCAAATTAATGATAGAGAAAAGGAAGTCCAAGAAGCTGAAGCGGATTTAGAAGGTCTAAAAAGAGCCGCTTTAATGAAACAGCGAATTGGCGAAGTTTTCAGTGGCGTAATTACCGGTGTCCAATCATACGGATTCTTTGTAGAAATTGAAGTACCCGCTCAAGAAGCTGAAGAAATTAGCAATATACCTTTGCGGGTAGAAGGGTTAGTACATGTTAGTTCTCTCAAAGATGACTGGTACGAATATCGCGCTCGTCAGCAAGCCTTGTTTGGTCGTAAAAATCGTGCATCTTATCGACTTGGCGACCGCGTATCCGTGCAGGTGAAGAGTGTTGACTATTATCGACAACAGATTGATTTGGTGACTGTAGGTAACGACGACGGAGGAAGCGAGCGCGATTCAGATTCTTCCGGTTACTATATGCCACATCATTACGATTCTGAAGATTTAGAAGACTACGAAGACGATTAAAAAGTTAGGAGTGAGGAGTTAGGAGTGAAGAGTTCGGAGTTAGGAGTTATTTTTCTTCCCCCTCTTCCCCCTCTCCCCCCTCTCCCCAATTCCCAATTCTCTTATTTACAATACAAGTGTCCAATCACGCTAAACCATTAATATTAGGTGTATCAGGTGCATCAGGTCTTATTTATGCAGTTCGTGCCCTAAAGTATTTGTTAGAAGCAGATTACGCTATAGAATTAGTCGCATCCAAATCAAGTTTTATGGTTTGGCAAGCTGAGCAAGGTAGCCCCATGCCGAGCGAACCAAAAGCCCAGGAACAATTTTGGCGAAAGCAAGCTGGAGTGGAATCGAGCGGTAAGCTACGTTGTCATCCTTGGGCTGATGTGGGAGCAAACGTTGCTAGTGGCTCTTTTCGTACTCTAGGAATGATAATTATGCCTTGCAGTATGAGTACTGTAGCTAAATTAGCTGGTGGTTTAAGCTCTGATTTGCTCGAAAGGGCTGCTGACGTTCAATTAAAGGAAGGACGCAAGCTAATTGTAGTACCCCGCGAAACTCCTTTTAGTTTGATTCATTTGCGTAATTTGGTTAGTTTGGCAGAAGCAGGAGCTAGAATAGTTCCTGCTATTCCTGCTTGGTATCACAATCCCCAAACTGTTGAGGATTTGGTTGATTTTGTTGTCGCTCGTAGTTTAGATCAACTTGATATTGACTGTGTTCCGATTAAACGCTGGGAAGGTCGTTGAGAATAATTTGTGAATTTGAGGGAGTGGGAAGTAGGAAGTAGTAGTCCTTTTCATTAGTTTTGACGGGTTATAAAAGGGAGAGGGAAGAGGGGGAAGAGGGGGAAGAGGGGGTAGAAAAAAATTATGTTTTATTCACCCATCAGAATTTATGAAATGCACTACTAGTGGTCTGTCCCATTAATCTTGATGGGTTTGTTTTCTTTCAAATCTCGGGAGACGTAGCACTGCTACGTCTCTACACCAGTCATTTTTTATGGGACAGACTACTAGTAGTACTCGACCACATAAGTTATGAGGGGTGCCACAATGATATTTGTAGGTTGGGTTGAACGGAGTGAAACCCAACACCCGAGTT
>JBCBHT010000241.1:0-11360 GCA_038525335.1 Cyanobacteria bacterium J06621_15
AATCGACCACATTAGTTTTGACGAGAAAAACTCACTGCGAGTGACAATCGAACAATCCTCTAAACCCTCTTCCCTCTCCCCCCTCTCCCCCCTCCCTTTCTTTACCCCTTCCTCTTCCGCAACTTCATCGTAAAGGTACGGTTATCTACCGTGGATTTCCCTCCAAGGGTTACTGTCTAAGGACGGTCAGAAGCGATAAATTGAATATGTAGTTAGTAAAGATAAGTAAAACTAAATCTAAACCTAAAGTTCAAAATGTCAATAAGTTACTAGCTAGTAACGGAAGTTTACAAGCTTGCATTAAAGAACATATCTTTTCAGCCTTTAATAATTTGGCAGCAATCATTGACATCAAACATAACTAATATCGTTTATCGTTTTTCAATCGACCGTATCATGCGTAAAAAACTACAAAGTGCTATCAAACCGCTTTTGAAACCTCTCTTAGCTGTATTCCTTGTATTTACCTTGGTATTCAGCCAAGCACCAGCAGCCTTAGCTGCTCGCAGTGGAGGTAGAATTGGCGGTGGTTCTTTCAGAATGCCATCAAGTCGTCCTTACTCATCTCCTCGCACCTATGCTCCTCCCGGAGGTGGATATCGTGGTTATCCCGGAGGTGGATTTGGTTTTCCTTTCCTATTCCCCTTTATAGGTATAGGTGGAGGATTCGGTGGTTTATTTGGGATTTTGATTTTCTTTGCTTTAGCTAACTTTGCAGTAAACACCTTCCGTAGAGTTGCTAGTGGTGGAGGAGAAGAAGTCGGCTACAGCAGCAATCCAGCAATTTCCGTCACTCGCTTACAGGTAGGATTATTAGCTCAAGCTCGCGGACTACAAACTGAATTAAACAAACTTGCCGAAACAGCCGATACCGAGTCCTCAGTCGGTAGAGCGCAAGTATTACAAGAAGCCAGTCTTGCTTTATTACGTCATCCAGAATACTGGGTTTATGCAGGTGGTGGTACAAATCAAGCTCGCTTGAATTCCGCAGAAACAGAATTTAACCGCTTATCTTTGGCAGAACGCAGTAAATTTAGCGAAGAAACATTGAGTAATGTCAACAATCAGTTAAAATCCGCTACATCGGGTAACGCTTTACCATCTACCGGAGAATTAGAAAATCCTACCGATTTAATCAATCAAGGTCCCGGAGAATATATAGTTGTTACCTTGCTTGCAGCAACTTTAGGTAGAACCGAAATCAAAGACATCAATAGCTCAGAAGACTTACGTCAAGCACTAAGTCAATTTGGTGGTATTCCCAGCGATAAACTGCTTGCATTCGAGATATTGTGGACACCCCAAGCGAATGGTGACACCTTAACCAGCGATGATTTATTAGCTGAGTATGCTGATTTGAAATTAGTTTAAATGAGAATTAGTAGTGTTAAAGGTTAAAGGTTAAAGGTCAAAGGTCAAAGGTTAAAGTCATTTAACAATTACCAATTACCCATTACCCATTACCAATTACCCATTACCCATTACTCATTACCCATTACCAATTACCGTCTGCCTAACAGGAATTTCAATTACAAATTCCGAACCTTCCCCCAGAGTAGAAGAACAACTCAATTCTCCGTGGTGTTTATCGACTACAATTTGATAGCTTACTGCTAAACCTAAACCAGTCCCTTGTCCGACTGGTTTTGTCGTGAAGAAAGGGTTGAAAATTTGTTCGCGTATTTTTTCTTTAATACCTAAACCGTTGTCAGCTATATGTATAGCTATGCGCTCGGGGTTTAAGAGTTTTGTGGAAATATCAATTTGAGGGGCTAAAAATGGGCTATTACCAGCATTGCTTATTTTTTCTTCTAAAACATCAATTGCATTAAAAAGTAAGTTCAAAAATACTTGATTTAATTGACCTGCGTAGCATTCAACAAGTGGTAATTTATCGTAATTTTTGATAACTGTTATTTCGCAACGTTCTGGGCTAGCTTTTAATCGACTGTGGATAATCATTAAAGTACTTTCTATACTTTCGTGGATATCAACCTTCTTGTAATCGGCTTCATCTAAGCGCGAGAAAGTACGCAGCGATTTAACAATGTCCCGAATACGTTGAGAACCTGTTTGCATAGAAGAAAGAATATTTGGTAAGTCTTCCTGCAAGAATTCAAATTCAATATTTTCGATTTCTTCTTCTATAGCTTCCGTGGGATTTGGATATTCTGACTGATAAAGTTCTACCAAATTGAGTAAATCTTGCAGATAATCTTTGGTGTAGTCAAGATTGCCATGAATAAAATTAGCTGGATTATTGATTTCGTGAGCGATACCTGCTACTAATTGCCCCAAGCTGGACATTTTTTCTTTCTGTATGAGTTGAGCCTGAGTGTATTGTAATTCTTCGAGAGTCTTTGTTAATTTTTCAGTTCTTTGTTCAACTTTTTTCTCTAAATTCTGATTGTAAATTTCTAGTTTTTCTTGAGCTTCAGCTTGCTCTTTTAATAAATTTTTCACTCGTAAAATCAACTGATTGAGTGAAATTCCTAATATACCAATTTCATCTGCTGTGGTTACAGGTACTTGCAAATCAAAATTTGAGTTACGAGTTGTTTCTTCTGCAACATCTGTAAGTTTGATAATAGGAAGCGTAATTGTTTTAGTCGTATAAATTGCTAACAAAGCTGCAAGTATAATAGATATTAAATTTGTACCCAAAACTATAAAACGGCGGGTTCCCTGAGCTTGTGCTAAAGCTGTATCAGCTTGCTCATCTTCCTCTTCAGCAGCTTCTGTTAATTCACCTAGCTCATCTGAAATAACATCGAATTTTAGCGCTACAGAACTATTGTTAAAATTTAAAAGTAGTTTTTGAGCTACTTGAATTTGTGAAGGTGATTTTAGATTTAACTCACTTATTTGTTTAATTAATTTATCAACCTCTTGAAAATATGCATCTTGTACACCATCATAGGTTTGTAAAAAAGCTATTACTTGTGCAGAGTGTTCAATCTGTTCTTGATTTATTTCTTTACTAAAAGACTCAAGCTCATCCCATTCATCTTTTGCAGTATCTGCTTGTTTACGAAAATTGGTAAATTCTTTTTGTAATTCTGATGGTTTTGCTAATAAGCTAATAAACTGTTGTTGATGAATACGAGCTTTTAAAACAGCGGATTTTAATTCATTAGATAATTCTACTTCCTCATCGACTTGTCGTTCTACTTCTATTGCTTGATGTTGAAAATAATCACCAATAAAAGTTCCTGCGACGGTACCTAATACACCAACACCAATAGCAATTGCATAACCAAAACCGATTTTTTGGGCAACGCTGAGCTTGTGAAACAAACTAGATGTAAGCAATGGTGAGCTTGAGTATTTATCTGGCAGCGCATATTTAGTCATAAATACTACATCTAAACTTCTAATAATATTATTCCCAAATAGAGTTAAATAATTAAAACGCTTCGCTTGTATCATCCCTTCATGGATGAATTACCAAAATTGATATAAGCTGGTTTTCGCGCTCGATTAGTACATATTAACCTCAATATTTTCCATCTTTTAGTAAGTAGCCACGGTGTATATACAAGCCTTAAAATACTTTATGAAAAAGGCTTTCGGATTCAGATAATAATCACTCAAAGTCTGTAACTAAGTCGGTGGACAAAATTATTTGTGTCATTGCGAGCGGTAGCGTTAGCGGAGCGTGTCCGTCAGGACATAGCAATCCCAAAGTTTTGCGGTTGCTTCGTTTCACTTCGTTCCACTCGCAATGACGAATACACAATTAATTTTGTCTAGGTACTTAGTCACTAACCACCCGAAAACCACACGCTCTTAATCCACCCTCAGTTTCATTCCAGCTACGACTAGCGCTACGACAGCAATAAGGGCTAAAACTCCAAGAACCTCCGCGAATCACTCGACGATGTAAGTCTCCTCCAGAATGCCAAATCGTTCCATCTGTAGGGCTTCCATGATAGTTTTTATGCCAAGGGTCAGCACACCATTCCCAGACTTGTCCGTGCATATCGTAAAGCCCAAAATCGTTAGCTATCCCAGAACTACCTACGGGTTTTGGTTGTTTATAATTTTTCCTTATCGTTGTTATCGAATAATGCTTATCGATGTTGCAGTTTATCAATTCGGGATTGATGGTTTTCCCAAAATGGAAAGCAGTACTAGTACCAGAACGACAAGCATATTCCCATTCAGCTTCACTGGGTAAACGGTATTCTCGTTGAGTTTTTTCTCGCAATCTGGCGCAAAATTCCTGTGCTTCATACCATGATACGTTTTCAACAGGTAAAATTGCGCCTTTAAATTTTGATGGGTTGGGATTCAACGTGCGATTAACTCGGGGTAATGAAGCAACTGCTTTCCATTGAGCTTGAGTTATCGGGTATTTACTCATGAAAAAAGGTTTTAAAGTGACAATATGTTGCGGTCGTTCGTCTATATCACCTTCGTTTCTGGGCGAACCCATGATAAAACTACCACCGGGGATTAGTACCATTTCTAAGCTAATTTGACCAGTCAATTCTTGTATAAATAATTCTGCTTTACGACTCCAGCGTTTAATCAAATTACCTGTTTCGTCTACTTTTACTACATCAAATTCAAAGCTTTGTAAATTGATTGATGTTGTTTCTAGTTGTGGATTTGAATTTATATTTGAATTTATAAACTTATCTGGATTTTCTTCTTTTTCTTGTAGAGAAAGGTTTTGAGGAGTTGGATTTTCTGTTAAATCTTCTTTTAAATCTTTAAGTACTTCTGCGGCTGACTGATACCTATCTTTAACTAAATGTTGCAGTAATTTATCTAAAATTCGTCCTAACTGCGAAGAAATGCTAATACTTTTTTGTTGTAAAATATTGCGCCATAACCATTCACCATTTATAGCATCATAAATCCGGTCATCAAATTGTCCGCTATCATCCGGTAGGGGTAAACATTGAGTTAAAAGTCGAACGCAAGTTACACCCAAAGCATATAAATCGCTTGCAGGAAACACAAATCCAGCCATTTGTTCGGCTGGTGCATAACCAATTGTATAAAGTACTGTAGCTTGTCTGGCTAAACTGGTTTGAGTAACTTGTTTTGCTCCACCGAAATCAATTAATACTAACTTTCCGTCGCTGTTTCGACGAATTATATTTTCCGGTTTGATATCGCGGTGAATAACTTTATTATTATGAATAAAATCTAAAACTGGTAATAAATCGGTGAGAATTCCCCGGATTTTTTCTTCATCAAAAGTCGAGTGATTTATCTCATCTAAAAGAGTTTGTCCTTCAATTAGTTCTTGTACTAAATATAAACTTGAACCCTGTTCAAAAAAAGCCAACAATCTGGGAATTTGCCAGTGATTTTCGCCTAAATCGTACAAACGAAAAGCTTCTTCTCGAAATAACTGAGCCGCTTTAGCTCGTGATTTTGTTCCTTGTACTTGAGGAAAGAACTGCTTGATAACACAAGGAGCATCTAATCTATCAGCATCAACAGCAGCATAAGTTTTACTAAAACCACCTTCTCCCAACAAGTTTAGTACCCGATAACGGTTCCTCAAAAGTTTACCAAAATTGCTTCCTCCACAACTGGTACAAGTCTTATTTCCTTCCACATTGAAGGGATTTGAACAATTAGGAACTTGGCAAATTAGCACGACGAAATCAGGTAGTAGGTAATTGGTAATGGGTAATTGGTATTTTCAGGATTAGGTTCGCTCTACAGATTTTTGTAAAGCAAATTTAGAGTTCTATTAGATATCAAAAATTAAATTTAAGAATTATATTTATTAATTATTTTTTTGTAGAAGTAGTCACTTTAATCTATGTTTAACGAGCTATTAAAGATGAATACCCTACGATATTAAAATATTTATGTTTGAGCCTTTCCCGAATTTATCACTTTTAAATATCGATATTTGTATCAAATGTATCTAGGATTAACAGTTCATTTTTGAATATATTTAATCACTTTTAATTGATTGCAATATTAAAACAATTTTGGGGTTGCTGTTAGCGTTCACGCGCAGCGTGTGGTGTTAGCCATATACAGGTATGATTTTCTAGAACCATGTAGCTATAGCAACCATTATCTCCTGCCCCCGTGACCCCCAAGCTTGGGGGTAGTGGGGACTTGAAATTATATTTCTCCCCCAGAATTGGGGGATGGGGGGCTTTTAGGTGAGGATGTGGTCAAATTCAAGTACTTGCGTGTACACGGTAGCCCTATTAAAGAAAGTGGAAAAATATTCAACATCCCTCTCCTTGACAAGGAGAGGGGATGGGGGTGAGGTAAATCAGCGGTGTATTGCACCCAAATGAGAAACGCTATATAAAGCAATTTTCATTATTTATAGAATTTACACAACTGGCACATTTTCTCTAAGAAAAGCAAAGACCTATACTGCATTTCTCTCTTAAATTATTTGCTTTTGTTAACCTTAAAAAGCGAATACATAAGTATTAATTATATTTTAATTAAAAAATTGACATTTTACAAAGGCTGTGGAATCAAGCAAATATATATATATCGACAGCAAAATTACAGCAGACAAGCTTGTAAACCACTATTAAATTTTTTGTTATTGACATGTACGACACTTTAAAAAAATCATCAGTACAAAGACCATTAGTGCAGCGAAATAGCTGGCTAGATTTAGAACGCATTGTCCAAGCTTTGGAATTGATTCAAGATGGGATAGTAATCTGCTTATGTCTGGGATTATTTTCCTTTATGGTGCTGCAAATTCGAGAAATGGTACTTTCTTTGATTCCACCAGTTCAATTTCATGCGGTTACAGCCGATATTCTATCTTTACTTATTTGGGTAGAACTGTTCCGCTTGTTGATTATTTACCTTAAAGAACAGCGTATTTCTATTGGAGTTGCTGTTGAGGTTGCAATCGTTTCGGTTTTACGAGAAGTCATTGTCAGAGGTGTATTGGAAACCAATTCGACACAAATATTGGCTACCTGCGCTTTTTTACTAGTTCTTGGGGTTTTGATGATGATTCGAGTATGGCTTCCGAGTACTTTTGAAGGAATTGACCCCGAACAAGCTGTATCGGAACGTCATAAAAAGAATCGATTAGCATCTACACCTGAAAATTAAAAGCAAGGAGATGAAGGAGCAAGACTCTGTGGGGAAAGAAAAATTTTTGGTAAAGAGAAAATTTTTTCTAGGGAGCGAGACGCTACTTATAGTTTTCTAGGGAGCGAGACGCTCCCACTACGATTAATATTCCTAACTCCTAACTCCTAACTCCTAACTCATAACTCCTAACTCCTAACTCCTAACTCCTAACTCCTAACTCCTAACTAACTAATTCCTTAATCTCTTCCACCACCGCTAATAGCAATTAATAAGCGTAAGATGAAGATAAATAAGTTGATGTAGGTAAGGTACATCGATAATGCTGCGGGTAGATATTCGTCATCTTGATAGGTACGAGGTAGTACGTAGAAGTCAACTACCGCAGCACCAGCGAATAAACATACACCTAAGCCAGAAATACCGATTTCCAACCATCCAGGAGTATAGACTCCGAAGAAGGATAATATTACTTGCAGAACTATAACCGCTAGTAAAGCAAATATACCTAAACGGACGGTTTTGGTTAAAGCCATACCGTCAGAATCGGAAAGGTTAGAACCAATTTGACGGGCTGCGATAAAGGTAACACCACAACCGAGAGCAGCGATACCAATACCTTCAATTCCTACTCCTTGACTCCTTAACGCTACAAATACTAAGCCGCTAAGGGTGTATCCAGATAAAAGACTGTATGCTGCTAAAAGAGGTAGTGCAACTTGCTTGTTACCTTTAGAAGCAACATTTTGAGCGACGAAAAACAAAATTAGAGAAAGGATTAACGCTCCGAAAAAAGTAGGATAAAACAGTTGAAAATTATTTTCGATGACTCCAAGTCCACCGTAAGTTCCTAAAGCAGTAAGTACTAATCCACCACCTACGTAAGGAAGTGCATTGGCTATTACGTTAGGTCCTACAAGGGCTTGATTTTTCGCATCACGGATAGCATTCCGGAAATTGCTCGTATTACTCATATTTACAGCAGAATGTTAATAAACTTGTCTTCTTCAATCTCTATTTTTACGCAATTTTTTTAATTCCTGACAGTTCATAGGTTCTCTTAAGAACAATTTAATAAACTTACTAATAAACTTAAAAGGTAGTGCAGTTAGCGTTTTGAGGGAATAAGAGCTAATTGTCTTGACATATAAACAAATAGGTGAGCATAGACATAATACGTACAAATACGCATGCGAGGGGTCTCGCACCCTGTAATTTCAGTAGAACAACGAATGGTGTGAAAAAGGATTACCTTAGAAAATAATTACAGCTTTGATAAAACTTTACTCGGCTCGGTTTTTATCGAAAAAAGAGTCCCTAAAGGAAATTTTATGGCAGTAATTCAGTCCTCTCTCCGGTCTGATGGTATGGAATTATTATGTCTGTATCACCAGAATCCTTCTATTAGACTTCGTAACAAACTCGTAAAATTGCATAGTGGTTTAGTAAGAAAAATGGCTCATAAATTTAGCCATCAATGCAACGAACCCTATGAAGATTTAGAACAAATTGGTTACTTCGGTTTAATCAGAGCAATTGAACGCTTTGACCCTACCCAAGGATATGCGTTTAGTTCCTTCGCTGTTCCCTATATTCGGGGTGAAATGCTGCACTTTTTACGAGACCGTAGTACTTTGTTGAAAATTCCCCGTCGTTGGCAAGAACTGTACAATGAAGGGCAAAAAATTCGTAAAGAATTAGCGCATATCTTAGGAAGACAGCCTAAAGATTTGGAAATTGCTCGCGAACTTAAAGTATCGGTACAAGAATGGCAAGAAACTAAGCTAGCAGTTCAGAATCGGATGCCTTTAAGTCTCGATGCAACCGTGGTGAACTATATCGATTGTCAAATCACATTAGGTGAAGCATTACCCTGTCCACAGACTGCTGCTCAGCAACATTTAGAAGAAGAGCGACAGCAACTACATGGTGCTATGGGGATGTTAGAAGAAAAGCCCCGGATGGCAGTTGAATTAGTATTTTTGAAAGAATTTTCTCGTAAAGATGCAGCGAAGAAAATTGGTACTAGTCCAATGACAGTAACACGGTATCTGCAAAAGGGAATCGATGATTTGATGGGTCTAATGCAGCAAACACAGGCAGTCGCTACTGGAACATAATGGGTCGAAAATACTACAAAATCTGTCAGTTTTAGCATGGCTGTTGATATAGCCATGAAAATTCTATTGCACCTCAAAATTTTCAATTATTAAAGCTGCATACAAGTTTACGAAATTGCTCGCGTGCCAACTGCACGAAGATATATCTTCCCCAACATTAACAACAAGTTTTCTACTAAATTGAATAACAACGAAGAGTTAGGAATGAGGAGTTAGGAGTTAGCGGAAAGTTTGGGGTGTCGGTTTCCGTCCCCAAAACTTTCCAAGACGGAGTTAGGAATTAGGAATGATTAAATTCTTCCCCCTCTTTCTTATGCCCAACTATTTAATAATTAAGTAATAACGGTGGGCTTATCGCGTCCAGTATTGGCTTTTATCTGGGCTATCTCGTCAGCAAGGGTAATTAATTCTGCTAATCCTTCTTGCGGGTCAAGGTCATGTTTTGTACTGTCTGCTTCGTAGCTTTCTAGGTAAACTCTGAGTGTTGCTCCTTGAGTACCCGTTCCGGAAAGTCGAAATACAATCCTAGAACCGTCGGTAAAACCAATTCTGATTCCTTGCTTCTGACTGACACTACTATCTACGGGGTCTGTATAGCTAAAATCATCGGCATAGTCTACTGTATAACTACCGAATTGCTTACCCTTCATGGTCGATAGCGAAGAACGCAGGTTTTCCATCAAGGTATTTGCTTTTTCTTTGTCTACTCCTTCGTAATCGTGACGAGAATAGTAGTTACGTCCGTAGGTTTTCCAGTGTTCTTTGACAATTTCTTCAACCGACTGCTTTCGAGAAGCTAAGATATTTAACCAAAATAAAACAGCCCAAAGCCCATCTTTTTCACGAACATGGTTGGAACCAGTACCGAAACTTTCTTCACCACAAAGAGTTGCTTTACCAGCATCTAAAAGATTACCGAAGAACTTCCAACCCGTGGGAGTTTCATAGCAGTCAATTCCCATTTGCTCCGCAACTCTGTCAACAGCCGCAGAAGTTGGCATCGAACGCGCTACACCTGCTATACCAGAACTGTAACCCGGTACCAGTTTGGCATTTGCTGCTAACACAGCCAAACTATCACTGGGAGTTACGAAGAACTTTCGACCCAAAATCATATTGCGATCGCCATCTCCATCGGAAGCAGCACCAAAGTCTGGAGCGTTGTCTCCGAATAGAATATCAACTAGTTCTTTAGCATAAACTAAGTTTGGGTCTGGATGTCCACCACCGAAGTCTTCTAAAGGTTTACCGTTTTGCACGGTTCCTTCAGGTGCGCCCAAACGTTGCTCAAATAAAGCATAAGCATAAGGTCCGGTGACAGCATGTAGGGAATCCATACACATCCGGAAATCTCCAGAAGTTAGCAGTTGACGAATACTGTCAAAATCAAACAGCGACTGCATCAACTCCACATAATCCGCTACCGAATCAATAACTTGAACCGTCATCGAACCGAGTTCAAAGCTGCCTAATTTGCCTAAATTTACATCTTCTGCTTCTAAAATCTTATAACCATCAATGGTTTTACTGCGATTAAAAATAGCTTCAGTAATCTTCTCCGGTGCGGGACCACCATTATCGGTATTGTACTTAATACCAAAATCTTCATCGGGACCGGCTGGATTATGACTAGCAGAAAGAATAATGCCACCAAAGGCTTTATATTTACGGATAATGCAGGAAACAGCAGGAGTAGAGAGAATACCATTTTCACCTACCAATACTCTACCAAAACCATTAGCCGCAGCCATTTTTAAAATAATTTGGATAGCTTCGCGATTATAAAAACGACCATCACCACCCACAACCAAAGTTTGTCCTTGATAACCTTCAAGACTGTCAAAAATCGATTGAACAAAATTTTCTAAATAATTTGCTTCTTGAAAGACTTTTACCTTCTTACGTAAGCCAGAAGTACCGGGTTTTTGGTCGGTAAATGGCTGAGTTGAAACAGTGCGGATATTCATTTATAAATCTTTAATTGCCAATTAAGTGCCAATACTAATTAAAGTACCAGCGAACAGTGACCAGTGAACAGTCAACAGCGCAAAGTGCGGTCTTGGGGGTTTCCCCCATGAGCAACTTTGTAAGAGAGTGAGCAGTGAGCAGTTATCAGTGAAAGAATAAATTCGGTATTAATAACTCCTAACTCCTAAGCTGTTGTGCATTTAAATTTTATATTCGGAC
>JBCBHT010000242.1:0-11342 GCA_038525335.1 Cyanobacteria bacterium J06621_15
ATTGTTAATTGGTAATTGGGAAAATCATTTATTGTGACAAACAAAGTTCTATAACTTCTTTAATATTTTCCATTAACTCATCAATCGTCTCCCCTTGAGAATAACAAGCTTTTAGTTGCGGAACTTCTCCAACATACAACCCATCTTCATCACGCTCAATAACTACATAAAACTCTTGTTTATTAGCATTTATCATCATATTCTTCCCCAAAGAAATGATTTTTTACTTTTAATTTCTTACTCCTAACTCCTAATTCCTAATTCCTAACTCCTAACTCCTAATTCCTAACTCCTAACTCTCAATCTAAAATCTAAAATCTAAAATCTAAAATACAAAATTACTTAACTCCCTACTCTCTTTATAAAAAATGATAAAAGTAGTACTCGTAGATGACCAACATTTAATCCGTCAAGGTTTAAAAACTTTATTAGAATTAGAACCAGACCTAGAAATTATCGGAGAAGCAGAAAATGGTCGAGAAGCTATTGAAATGGTCGAAAAACTACAGCCAGATGTGGTATTAATGGACATCAGAATGCCTGTTATGGATGGTGTTGCTGCAACCCGAGAAATAAGAAGTAAATTTGCTCAAACAAAAATATTAGTTTTAACGACGTTTGATGATGATGAATATATCAAAGCAGCGTTGCAGCATGGAGCAATGGGTTATTTACTTAAAGATACACCTTCAGAAGAATTAGCTGTTGCAATTCGCGCAGTGTATAGGGGATATACTCAATTAGGACCGGGAATTGTCAAAAAACTTTTAACTCAATTTCCTCCAGTTACAGCACCCCAATTATCTTCTCCACCACCAAGTTTAGAAGAACTGACAAAAAGAGAGAAAGAAGTATTACGCTTAATTGCAACTGGTGCAAATAATCGAGAAATAGCCCAAAAACTATATATTTCCGAAGGTACTGTAAAAAATCACGTTACCAATATCTTAAACCGTTTGGAATTAAGAGATAGAACCCAAGCAGCAATTTTTGCTAATTCGTTTTTATCTTATTTAGATGATTAAAGGTAAAAGTTAGGAGTTAGGAGTTAGGAGTTAGGAGTTAAGAATTAGGAATTAGGAGTTAGGAATTAGGAGTTAGGAATTATTATTTCTTACTGATTACCCATTACCAATTACCAATTACCCATTACCCATTACCCATTACCCATTACCAATTCCCAATTACCCATCCCCCGGTTGTTGTCTCAATGCTGACATTACCTGTTGGGTCATGTCTCTTCCACCTTGAAAGTTGGTTATAATTGATTGAATTGTATAAATTATCCCCCAAGGTATTCCCCACCAGCCTAATATTATTGATATCAAAGTAAATTTAATACTGTGTCTAAGCGTGTTTTCATCAGCTCTAATAAAGTAAATATCAGAGCTACGTTTAAAAGTAATTATGAGTAAAGAAAAGCAGTAAAGAAAAACTACAAATTTTGCACCGTTAGCTAATTCTTTATTTACTTCTTCTACTGTTAGATTATCTAAACCAATAATTTTTGACATATTTAACCGATATTATATATTTTTACAGAAAAAGTATTATATAACGGTATAGCTCAACGAGCAGATTGATGTCAATATTTTACGTATAAACACATACTTTAATATTTCTAATTTTTCTTAAATAAATTTATCAACTAAGAATTTAATAGAGGTCTAAATATAACTTACACTGGTAGAGCATTTTGCTTACTAATGTAATGTTGCATCTAATATTAATAGAATTAAAATGTGAATAGTATAAAGGTAAGTAGCTTTGTAATTAATTCTGTAAATTCACAAAAATTTGGTTTGTTATGTTAATTAGTAGAGAAAATACGGCATTTTATTTTAAAGACCTGCAAACACCATTAGGCAAAATAATCAATCTGAGCATTGTTATTTTAGTAATGCTGTCATCGGGTATATTTGTGGCAGAAACTTATCATCTTCCTAAACATATTCACCTGATTCTCGATGTTATTGATGTTTTAATTTTATATGTTTTTGCAGTAGAGTATTTATTGAGATTATGGAGTGCAGAAAATCGCATCCACTATATTTTAAGTATTTATTCTATTATTGATTTAGTTGCAATTTTACCATTTTTTATGGGCGCGATTAATCTGGGCTATATTCGTTTATTAAGATGGTTTCGGATTTTGCGATTAATTAGATTTGTTGATAGAAAATTCTTGTTCGGTCATATTACTACTGAAGACGGAGCGATTTTTACACAAATTTTATTTACTTTATTTACCATTATATTTGTTTACTCGGGTTTAATTTATCAAGTAGAACACCCGGTCAATCCAGAAGTATTTACTACTTTTGTAGATGCAATGTATTTTGCTATCGTCACAATGACAACTGTTGGTTTTGGTGATGTAACTCCAGCTTCAGAAATGGGTCGTCTGTTAACAGTTTTGATGATTCTAACAGGTATTGCACTGATTCCCTGGCAAATAGGTGATTTGATTAAGCGAATAATTAAAACTACAAATGAAGTAGGAACAGTTTGTTCCGGATGTGGTTTAGACTTACACGATGAAGATGCTAAATTTTGTAAATCATGTGGAACGAAATTAATGTAGAAAGTCTTATTTTCGATTATTTTGGCTCTTCAGTAGATAGTGTGCTAATAATCTAAATTAAAAACTCGAAACCTTTAGCTTACTTTGGAAATTAGCTTTATTATTTGATTTCAAGAATAAATATTATTTTTTAGTATCTGTTCCCTATTCTCTATTTTGACTGTCTTCATTAACTGATAGAATCCGCAGTTGTAATAAATTCGTGAATATCTTGCTATATGTATTTAATTATCTTGCTGTCACCTGATATTGAAGTATAAAATTACTTTTAATATTAGTTTTTTAGTGATAAAAAGTATATTCTGTCCTTTGTTTTTGTTCCGGTATTGCAGCAACTCAGATACAGGTAGGAACTAATACATATGCAGCTAAGCAGAGAAAAAATTAAACTTTTCCTAGATGATTTTGAGAAACCAACTGTAAGAGCAATTAATCGCGTAATTATAGCGCTAATTATTATATGGTCGGGGATTCTGGTAGCAGAAACTTATCAAATTCCTGATAATATAAACTTGATAATTGATGTGATTGATATCACAATATTATTAGTTTTCGTAATCGAGTATCATTTTCGTTTTTACTTATGGATTGAAAAAAATATTATTAAAGATGTAAATACCTACTATTTAACTTTAGATTTAATCGCGATTTTGCCATATTTTTTAGCGATAATTAATATTAATTTTCTCTATTGGTTCGGATGGTTGAGAATTTTAAGGTTGCTCCGATTTGTAGAGAATAAGTTTATCTTTGTTCGTATCCGTAAAGAAGAAGCTTTTATATTTTCAAGGCTTTTATATACATTTATTTCAATTATATTTATTTTTTCAGGCATAATTTACCAGGTTGAATATCCGAATAACGAACTATTTCGTAGTTTTATCGATACGGTTTATTTCTCTATAGTAACTATTACAACTGTGGGATTTGGTGATGTTACACCTAATTCTGAGCTAGGAAGATTGTTGACAATTTTAATGATTTTAATCGGTAGTGTACTGATTCTTCCTCAAGTAGGTGATTCGATTAAGCAATTAATTATAACTGCTAACGAAGATAATAATAGTTGCGAACCTAATTCAAATGTTCAAAATCAAGATAGCTAATATTGCAAAGTTTGTAGAAAAAGTTTGGTTGAATAGATAGTTATCGACGGTACTCTAGAATATGTTTTGATGTACTGAGTATTTTTATTGGTCAAGTTTTGATTAATACCAAACTCAAGAATCAAAACCGTGTCCCTTTTATTTAACTTATGCTATCAACGCTACCTACATACTGAGATTTTTCGCGGTAGTATTTCAACGTCAGTAAAAAAGTGTTAGTATGCTGAAATTAATTTACGTGAATCCGACTATCGGTAGCGATAGTAATTCTGGTAGTCCGCAAGCACCGTTAAAAACTATTACTCAAGCTCTCAAACAATCTGCATCTGGCACAAAAATTCAGCTCATACCAGATAATTATAATGCTAGCACTGGAGAAATATTTCCTTTAGTGGTTCCGTTTGGGGTCACGATTATAGGTAATGAGAAGGATAAAGGAAGCGGTATTATAATTAACGGTAGTGGCAGACATTTCAGCCGTATATTTGGTAGTCAGAATGTCACTTTTGTATTAAATAGTGGTGTTCAACTACGAGGATTAACTGTAACAAATTCAGCCAGTCGCGGTACTGCTGTCTGGATTGAATCATCCTCACCAACTGTTGCAAATTGCACTTTTGTTAATTCTCAGCGTGAAGGTGTTTTGATTACTGGTAATGCTAATCCAGCTATCAAAGATAATATATTTACTCAAAATTCTGCAAACGGTATTTCAATTACCAGAAACTCCGGAGGTGAGGTCAGAGGTAATAGCTGTTTTCAAACGGGTTTTGGTATATCGATTGGGGATAGTGCTACAACTAAGGTCATTGATAACAAGATTTACGACAATCATTCTGGAGTGGTTGTATCCGGTGATGCTCGTCCATTTTTGCGAGAAAATGTGTGTGAAAATAACACTCAGGATGGCTTAACTGTTGTTGCAAATGCATTACCCGATATTGGTAACAACAAAAGCCCAGGAAACAATGTTTTTCGCGATAATGCTCAGTTTGATATCCAAAATGCTAGTATCAACAAGCTGATTTCTGTTGATAATCAGGTAGAATTACAATCTGTAAACGGTAAAATACAGTTTTTTGCTGACCCGGAACCGGAACCGGAACCAGAAACAGAACCGGAACCACAATTAGAAGCAGAAGCACAAACAGAAAAAAATTCAAAAATTGAAGCTGCTCCAGAAGCAAAACCCCAAACCAAAATCAGAAAATTAACTGATATTGAAGGACATTGGGCGGCTAATTTTATACAAGAATTAATACAATTAGGAATAGTCAAAGGATTTCCCAATCGAACCTTTAGACCCGATGCAACAATCACGCGATCGCAATATGCTGCGTTAATGGTACAAGCCTTTAATCCCAATGCTTTACGCGAATCAATTCAATTTGAAGACATAAAGCAAAACCATTGGGCTTATCAAGTAATTCAGCAAGCATATCAAAGTAAATTAATCTCCGGATATCCAGGTAAAAAATTTCTTCCTAACCAAAATATTCCTCGGATACAAGTTATCGTTTCTTTAGTAAACGGATTGGGGTTAACGAATGAAATAGAAGTAGACCTAAGTATATATCAGGACAGCAATAAGATTCCTAGCTATGCTAGAGATGAAGTAACAGCAGCAACTTTGAATCAACTTATAGTCAACTACCCTAAGATAGGAAAGCTCAATCCCAACCAATCTGCAACCCGTGCAGAAGTAGCCGTAATGGTTTACCAAACATTAGTCCTTATCGGAAAAGTATCAGAAATTGATTCACCTTATATTGTTAAGTAATGGATAATAGGTAATAGGTAATAGGTGGTACCGTTTGAGCTTGCATCCAAATCATGCATGCTTATCTCTATTTTCTCTTTCTCAACTGATAGAATAGTTTGATGTAATAACTAAACTACTATCAAATTTGATATAAGAGATAAGAGGTTATTACTATAAGTATTTAATAATTACCTGTCTTGGAAATTTGCACTCACAAAGATTGCCTCCGGCTCACATGGGGGAAACCCCCAAGACCGCAATTTCCGTAATTACCCATTACCCATTCTTTATTACCTAATTTCTAATTGACCTGTAAAGTAGAAACAACTTGCTCAAATACCTTTTGATAACTTCTATCTCCTTGAGCAAAACTAATTAAAATTACCTTTTTACGGTCACTACTAGGTAATACTAGATTTTGGAAATTATACAAACCATCAGTACGAAATGACATCGCTTCCTGTCCGGCAACAATGTGAGTATCGTAGCTTTCTGGTATGATATCTCCAAGTTCGTCATTGTTAGTTACCCATTGAACTAAAGATAAGCCTTGAGGGTTATTCTCTACAGAAATACTCATATTACCTGGGGTAAATGTATTTTTATATTTTCCTGATTCAATTGCTTGATAATCTCTCAGACTCCATAATTCTAGAACTTTTGATGAATTAGAAGTATCTGATGGTTCCTTAATCACAAAACCTTTGGGATACTTGAAATTAACACCTAACCTGCGACTTCGATAAACATTTGTGTTGCTAGCAGCAGCTATTCTTCTAGCGGGATTTTTAGCAGCTTTTCTCAAAGCTTGAACAACTGGTTTTGGAGAACTCGGTGTAGTACGATTTTCTACTTGAGGTTGTGCTTGGGGAATATTTGGTCGAGTAGCAGCTTGAGGAGAAAGCTTTTCGGTTAAAGCTTTAGGAATAGAATCATCAGACTCAGGTTCCTCCTGAGTTTGAGGTACTGAGGGATTTTGCGGAACCGTAGCAACAGAATTAGGAGAATTTACTTGTGGTTGTAAAGAAGGAAAAGGTGTCGGTTGATTTACCGTGATTTCTCCTGGTATTCTTTGTGGTATTGCTGGAATACCTTGATTATTCTTGGGACTGGCAGATTGAACCGTTTCTGATTGAGAATTATTTATAGATGATTTTTTTTCAGTTTGCTGACAAGCTGTCAAACTCAAGGTTAAGCAGAGCATAAACCCACCTAACAAACGTTGAACTTGATTGCGAGTCAACCTTGCAGCCTGATTATACATAATCTTCACTCCTTCAACACCATGCAATCTTATTTTGCTTCACAATAACCGCATAATTCATGAGGATAACCTAATGAATTAATATTTGTGAATAAAAAATAGTTTTTATTATGTAGTTAATATGTACTTATTATACTAATTAAGTAGTTCAAAATAGGGAATAAATAAAAGGTAGCGGGAAATACAAAATAATACAAAGCACCCTGAAATATAATTGCTAAGTTATTTAACTAGCTGCTTCTAGTTGTTCCCTAACTACTAAATATGTCTGCATTTTTCCTTTACCTTTAATTTCAATCAAACCTCGCGATTCAAACTTGTATTCACCTTTGAATTTATCTTGAAATATATTTTGTACTTGTTCGTAAGTGCTTTGAGATATTTGAATATTCCCAGGGATTCCGTGAGATTCCATACGACTAGCAATATTAACCGTATCACCCCATAAATCATAGATAAACTTCTTTATTCCGATGACTCCCGCGATAACTGGGCCGGTATTTATGCCAATCCGAATATTACAATTATAATTTGTTTCGATATTGAATTCATTAATAGCCTGCTGCATATCTAAAGCCATTTCGATAATCGCTTTAGCATGGTCTTTTCGAGGTGACGGTAAACCACCAACTACCATATAAGCATCGCCGATTGTCTTTATTTTTTCTAAGCCATGTTTTTCTGCAAGCTCGTCAAAAGCTGAAAAAATTCGGTTAAGTAATGCGACTAATTCTTGAGGTGAAACTTGAGTCGAAAGCTGAGTAAAACCAACTATATCTGCAAATAAAACAGTAGCTTCTGCAAAAGCTTCAGCGATAGTAGTTTGCTGTTCCTTTAATCGATTAGCTACAGTTTCTGGTAATATATTTAGAAGTAAATGTTCGGATTTTTTTTGTTCTTCTGTTAATTGATTAAAAGTAGTACCAAGTTTCTTAACAGCGGGACGAAATATTAGCATTCCTTCCAATATTAGTACTAGCAAAGTTAAAATCAACAATGCTATTTCAATATGTTTTAATTCCGTAACTGCTGCTGCTGTATATGTGTTGTAATCAAGAATTGCTTTATCAACTAGTTTTTCAAACTGTCGTTCGCTAGCTGTAATTTGTCTTAAAGGTTGGGAAAGTACTAGACGAGGTTGCATTCTTCCCGATTGTCTTGTTGATAGTAATTCTTTAGCAGCATCAAGCATTTTTTTACAATTAGGATGAATTTCTTCAATGATGTTTCTAATTTCAGTACTTCTACCAGCAGAAACATTCATGGAAGTTTCTAATTTTCTTAAATTTCGTTCTATAGTTTCCCACTCAGCTATAGTTTCTTCAAAATCTTCGATTATACTTTGACTATTGGTATTATCTTGTCTATACTGAGTAACCTTAAGAGCTAAAGCCAACTTCGCTAATCTTTGACTGAGTAGCTGCTGACGTTGAACATTACTAACTACCTCTACGTCTATTCGCTGCTGAGATAACAAACGCTGAATTATAATTTGTCCCGTAATTGATAAACAAGCTATTAAAGCTAAAGAAGAAATATAGCGGATTGTTAAACGATGGGTAGGGGATTTTTTTTGGTTTTCTGTACTTATCATAATTCTCAGAAATCTTGAGATATATTAAGTATTCCCAAATTTTGAGAAGATAATGATGGGTCGAAGGTTAAAGGTTAAAGGTCAAAGGTTAAAGGTCTAGAGCTAAGGGTGAAAAAACCATTACCCATTACCCATTCCCCATTCCCCATTCCCCATACAGCAAAGCTTGAGTTTCTTCTGCTTCAGAAACCATACCTAAATTATCAAAACCTACTTTAGCTTGATTTGCCCAAGTTTGGGCTACATTAAAATTACCTTGACGAAGTTCTAATCTCGCTAAAGAACGCATTACATAAGCCCTACTGCAATCATCTTTATTATCATTTGCAGTTTGCATTCCTTCCATCAAAAATTTCTGTGCTTGTTCTATCTTTCCTTGTTTAATAGAAATATCTGCTAAAAAGTCTTTAGCGAGAAATATCATTCTTTGCCAACCTATTTTTCGAGACTGCTGGACAATTTCTTGAAATAATAGCTGACTCCTTTGATAATCACCGTTTTTATAATAAATTTCTCCTTTATAATAAAGAACTTGTAGAGAAAGATAAATTGAAGTGGATTCTTCAATAAATGAATCGTCCAAAATAGCTTGAACTTGCTTAATCCAAAAATTAGCAAATCCAAATTGTTTGAGTTGAATGTACCAAACTACAATCCGAATTGCTAAATCTGCTTGTTCCTTAGCTGTTAAATAGTGACGTAGCTTCCAAGCTTGGGAAAGTAAATTATCTGCTTGATTTAAATGTTCTGGTTGTCCAATTAAAATTAACTTCCAAGCATAATCGCTCATCATTAGTGCAGCATTAGATGAATCTTCTCGCTTCTGGGCTGCTTCAATCAACCATGACAACCAGTGTAGGGGAGTATCCCAGTAACTCAAGCGGTTTTGACGATACCCTTGCGAATAAGTATAACAATTAATATATTCCCATAAACTACATACAACAGTATATTTATCTTCAGCAATACACCATTCCATGACTTCGCAAAGGTTATCCCATTCAGCTTCTAATTCTTTATAATCATTCCATTCTTTCTCATATTTACCACCATATTTTTTAGTAAATTCAAGATAAAAATTTACCCAACGCTTACGCGCTACTGATTCAAATTCTAGGTTATTTCGTAACTCTGCAAGAGCATATTCGCGTGTTAAAGGTAATATCGTGTAACGCTCTTGTTGACAGCTAATTAAAGAAAGTTGCTGCAATTTTCTAAAAGCATCTATTGCTGTATTACTATCCTCTACTCCTGCAACATTACAAATTGATTCAAACAGCGCAGGTTTGGGAAAAAGCGCTAAAGCCATCAAAATCAAGTAAGATGAATGTCCTTTCAATGATTGCATTGAATTATCAAAATAAAACTGCGAAAAATCACCCTGATGGCGCATAATCAAAGGAGAAACATCGACAAATCTATAGCCAAACGCTAGCTGACTCACAGCATAAACAATTGCTGCAGGAATACCACCCGTAGTTTGATAAAGCTGTCGGGATTTATCCAAAGTTAATTCTACATTTTTTTCTTCCGCTTGACTTTGAATTAAAGTTAAGCCCTCTGTTAACGTTAAAGGTTGTAAACAAATTCGATTAAAAGGAGTTGTTTCTCGACTAGTTATGATAACTTTAACTGTGGTCGGTAATTCATATAAAAAACTGAGAACTTCTTGTTCTTCTTCCAAAGCATCTAAATTATCTATTATTAGTAAGGTTGGCATATTTGCCAAGCGACTATAAACTTGTTCGTATGTTTCTTTGAAATTAGTAGTTGCAGTATCCGGACATTTAATAGTGCGTGCTATAGCCCGTAATATATCTTGTAAAGTTCGCTCTCGCCTTAGTCTAGTTAAAATACCTCTATTTGTAAAATGTTGGGTTTTAGCTGAGGTAAAGACTATAGCTTCAAAAGAAGAGTTTGAATATTTACTTGATTGTAAATAACTATAAGCAATATCTAGGACTAAAGTGGTCTTTCCCACACCTCCTAAACCTTCGATACTTATACGAGGAGTCGGACTTTCAAAAGAAAGTAGTTGCAGTAATTGCTTTATTTCTTTATCTCTTCCAATAAAAGCACTGCAATCACGAGCTGGTAAATTATGGTAAATCGGCTGAACTTTTTCTAGCTTACCATTTTGATTTTTGATTAATTCTTGACAGTTATATAGAGCAATAATTTTTAGTAGGATGCTATTTACATCTTTTTTTTCAACCGATATTTTTTCTGTAGAGTACGCGGGTATTATTTTATCCGACTGACTTTTTTCTTTTTTATTATAATTATCTGAACTAATCAAATCGCGTAAAATTACCTCTAAACCAGATTTTGCAATTTCAAGAGCAATTATCCAAAATAAAAAGCTATATGGCTGGTTTTCCCCATGCTTTATCAAGTATTCGGTCGTCTCAGCAGACTCCGAAACTCTAGGGGAATATATTCGACCTTGTGAAGCTGTTTTGAATAATAGCAGTGCGATATTAGATAAGCCCATACATATTTGATACTGCCGTGTACGTAATATTTATGCTTAATGTACCGCAATAATATCACTTAAAAACTTGATTGATACTCGAATTTTAAAAGTTTTTGATGTAACACTTTTAAAAGTGGAACTAAAGCTGAAATTAGTGTTTTGGCTACCTTGACATTTCAATACTGCATCTCAAAGACTGTTTATTCAGCAAAATATGTGTAATTGCTATACAAAATCAGTCAAATAATCACCCTGAGTAAACATAAGTACAACTAAAAGGTATCTTGTCAACAGTAAAAACTACAGTGTTGTAAAATTATATATGTGACAGTTTTGATAATGAAATCGGAAATAGCAGATTCCGATTGGTATCTAAGCATAGAAGCAAACCAGACAGATGATGGTAGTCAATAACAGGGTTTCTATGAATTTAAATTCCGTGTCGCAGTTATAGTTTGTGTGTGTCTACCTGCTTTGTTGATGGAATTGCGTTTCTAACAACTGATAAATTTATAAAAATTGCAATTATGTTATCAACTCAAAGAGGTTTATCTCA
>JBCBHT010000243.1:0-11309 GCA_038525335.1 Cyanobacteria bacterium J06621_15
CTTAGCCGAACCAAATGAACCTGCTATTTCTCCTGATGATTGGGAAATGAATCAGGATTTTTAAAGTAATTATGATAATTCTTGGGATTACTTTCACATCCGCCTACGGTTGCAAACCGCAGGCTAATAGCGTAAGTCCATTGAAATGGACTGAATATTTATTTGATAAATTAAATTCATTTTTAAAGAAGCATTTTACAAATATTTTTGACTGTTGATTATTTGCTTTTTACAAATTATATGCAGTCCTATTTATAGGACTTTTGCTATTAGACAGGGGTTTGCAACCCCTGACGGTGCTGAAAATTGTATAAGGTGTAATGACAATAATATTATCAATACAATAAAAAAAGTTGCGTTATGCTGTCGCAATAACACACCCTACGAATTTGTGATTTATAATTTATTCTTTATTCTTCAATAACTTTCCTAGCTGCTAAATACTCATACATTTTCCATCTTTGATTAACTTCTGTTTGCGCTTCTTCCATTAATTTTTTAGCAATTTCTGGTTGATTTTTCTTTAACATTTTGAAGCGATTTTCTCTATACATTGATTCTTCTGGAGAATTTTTCGGCTGTCTCATGTCTAGCTGTAAAGGATTTTTACCTTGTTTAACTAGGTCGGGATTATAACGATATAAAAGCCATCTTCCCGATTCTACCAATGCTTTTTGATTGCTCATTGCTGTCCCCATATCTATTCCGTGAGCGATACAGTGACTGTAAGCAATGATTAATGATGGTCCGTCGTATGCTTCTGCTTCTAAAAATGCTTTCAGGGTATGTTCGTCTCTGGCTCCTAATGCTACGCTCGCTACGTAAATATTTCCGTAGGTCATCGCTATCAATCCTAGGTCTTTTTTGGCTGCGGGCTTACCACTAGCGGCAAATTTGGCGACTGCTGCTTTTGGTGTGGATTTTGATGACTGTCCGCCAGTGTTAGAATATACTTCGGTATCCATTACCAATACGTTGACGTTACGACCGCTCGCTAGTACGTGGTCGAGTCCTCCGAAGTCGATGTCATAAGCCCAACCGTCACCACCGACTATCCAGACGCTTTTCTTGACGAGGTAATCAGCAAGAGATTTTAGATTTTGGATTGCGGATTTTGGATTGTTATTTCCTTCTCCTCTATCTCTGTAGTTTTTTAGCCCTTCCTCTAATTTCTGTTTGAGTAATTCAACTCTTTCTCTTTGCTCCCAAATATCGGCTTCTGTCTTCTGGGGTGCGTTTAAAATAAACCCTGCTAGACCTGGGGGAAGTAATCCTTTGTAATTTTCTGTGTAAGCTATTTCCTGTAGTAATTCTGCTGCATATTCAGCTTTTTTATCAACGGATAATCGGAAACCAAAACCGAATTCAGCGTTGTCTTCAAATAAGCTGTTTGACCAAGCTGGACCTTTTCCTGCTGCGTTTTTTGTCCAGGGTGTTGTCGGAAGGTTTCCACCGAAGATTGATGAACATCCCGTAGCGTTAGCTATTAAAGCACGGTCTCCGAATAATTGACTCAGTAGTTTTAAGTATGGTGTTTCGCCACATCCAGCACAAGCACCGGAAAATTCAAATAGGGGTTCCTGTAATTGTTGTTGACGAATTTGGTTTAATTTCAGTTTATTTCTATCTGGTAGCGGTAATTTGAGAAAATAGTTCCAGTTTTCTGTTTCTTGTTCTCGTAAAGGCAATTGAGCTTCCATATTAATTGCTTTGCGCTCTGGATTACTTTTATCTTTTGCAGGACAAATATCCACACAAATATTACAGCCGGTACAGTCTGAAGGTGCTACTTGAATAGTAAATTTCTCTTCTGCAAAAGTTTTATCTCTAGCATCAGTAGATTTAAAAGTTGCTGGAGCGTTACTCAATTCAGCTTCCTGATAAACCTTAGCCCGAATCGCAGCATGGGGACAAACCATGACGCATTTGCCGCACTGAACGCAGACATCCGGTTCCCAAACGGGAATCTCTTGAGCTACGTTGCGTTTTTCTAATTTAGAGGTTCCGGTGGGGAAGGTTCCGTCAGCAGGTAACAGACTTACGGGTAATTCGTTCCCTCTTCCGGTCATCATTTTTTCTAGGGGGGAATCTGAAATACTTTGCAGTGGAATGTCTCTACATTGGGATTTATCAATTTCAACTTTATGTAAATTATCCAGTGTATTATCTACTGCTTGTAGATTCATCGCGACAATTTTATCGCCTTTTTTACCGTATGTTTTTTTAATAGAATATTTAATTTTTTCGATGGCTTCATTTTGCGGTAATACACCAGCTAGAGCAAAGAAACAGGTTTGCATAATTGTATTGATTCTTCCACCCATTCCGCTGTCGCGAGCAACTTTATTGGCATTAATTGCATAGAATTTAAGCTGCTTGTCGATGATTTGCTGCTGTATTTTTGCGGGTATATGTTGCCATACTGTATCGGCATCGTAGGGACTATTTAATAAAAATGTCGCGCCATCAACGGCATTTTCAAGTACATCAACTCTTTCTAAAAATGTCCATTGATGACAGCCTATGAAATTGGCTTTGTCGATTAAATATGTAGAACGAATTAACTGAGAACCAAACCGCAAATGGGAAACGGTCATTGAACCTGATTTCTTGGAATCATAGACAAAATAGCCTTGAGCGTAATTGTCTGTTTCCTCACCAATTATTTTAATAGTATTCTTATTCGCTCCCACAGTTCCATCAGAGCCTAAGCCATAAAACATTGCTCTAACAACATTATCGGCTTCCGTCGAAAAGCTCGTATCGTAATCTAAAGAGGTTTTTGTTAAGTCGTCGTTAATACCGACAGTAAAATTATTGTGCGGTTTTTCCCGAGCTAAATTATCGTAAATAGCCAACACCATCGCTGGTGTAAATTCTTTAGAAGAAAGTCCGTATCTCCCACCAACAATTTTAGGCAAATTCTCCTTGTCCCAACTCTGATAAATAGCCGTCACAACGTCTAAATATAAAGGTTCTCCAGCGCTTCCGGGTTCTTTTGTACGGTCGAGAACCGCGATTGATTTGACCGTATCGGGTAAAGATTGAATCAGTTGATGTGCATCGAAGGGACGGAATAACCTGACTTTGACAACACCTAACTTTTCACCGCGAGGATTAAGATAGTCAATGGTTTCATGTACCGTCTCGCAACCGGAACCCATCAAAACTATTACCCGTTCCGCATCGGGAGCGCCATAATATTCAAAAATCTGATAATGTCTACCTGTACGTTTTGCGAACTCATCCATTATCTGCTGGACGATTTCCGGACAAGCATCATAATAAGGATTAATCCGTTCCCGAGCTTGGAAATAAACATCGGGATTTTGTGCTGTACCGCGTAAAACCGGTTTATCGGGAGTAAGAGCGCGGTTTCTATGTGCAAATATTAATTCATCATCAATTAAAGCCTCTAAATCTTCAGGTTGTAAAAGTTCTACCTTTTGAATTTCATGGGAAGTGCGAAAACCATCGAAAAAGTGAAGAAATGGAACTCTAGTTTTGAGGGTCGCAGCTTGAGCAATCAGAGCAAAGTCGTGAGCTTCCTGTACCGAAGCAGAACACAACAAAGCAAAACCGGTACCCCGAGCAGCCATGACATCACTCTGGTCACCAAAAATTGATAGAGCATGAGTAGCTAAAGAACGAGCTGCAACATGGATGACACTGCTGGTGAGTTCTCCCGCAATTTTGTAAAGATTGGGAATCATCAACAGCAAACCCTGAGATGCTGTAAAGGTAGTACACAGCGAACCCGCTTGTAAAGCACCATGTACCGCAGCAGCAGCACCACCTTCGCTCTGCATCTCAACCACGCTGGGAACAGTACCCCATAAATTGCGATTACCGACTGCTGACCAAGCATCAGCCCATTCCCCCATCGAAGAAGAAGGAGTAATAGGATAAATCGCAATCACTTCATTTAAAGGGTATGCAACCCGAGCAACCGCTTCATTTCCATCAATTGTGGCGAACTTGTTCATTACTTTTCTATTGATTAGGGGGTAGGGAATGGGGAATTGGTAATTGGTAATTGAGAATTGGAGGTAACGCTACGAATAGTAAACAATAATTAAGGAGTTTGAGTTATCAAAGCAATTCCAAATATGTAGTAAAAAGCAGCTAAAAGCTTTTACAGATAAATATGATTCATATTACCTCTTGCCCATTACCTATCAACTATTACCAACTACCAATTACCCATTTCAACCCTGATATTCCAATATCCCATTGTCATCTTGAGAATTTTCTATGCTTATTATGTTTTGTACTCAAAATAGAAAAGTTTGATATCCAAGGTTTTTTATTATTTCCCTAAAAAAATAAGGGTATAGGTTCGGGTCTTTTATTAAATAATCGAAGTTGCTTTTTAAGTTAATTTTTTTCACCCCTATTCCCTTTTACTAAATTGATACTTGATATCTTTCAGCTTTCCTGGTAAAAATACTTTACAAATTAATTTGGTTATCAAGGAATCGACAAGGTGTTAACAAAACTTTTTGAACATTTTGCATATTTTTATTTTGCATCAACGGATATATCAGAGACAGCAAATCAATTTGCCAGGAGTATCAGCGCAAATTTAGGTTCATCAATTGTCAATATAATTGGTGCTTTAGCAATTCTTCTATTAGGTTTACTTTTTGCAGCAATTGTAGCAGCTACTGCTCGGAGTCTTTTAAGGCTAATTCGATTAGATGAACGTATTGCCACCAAATTTAGGAGCAATTCAAATCAATTAGAAAGATTTAAGTTAGAAAAGTGGATACCGATAGGACTTTTCTCGATTATTTTTGGCATTAGTTTAATAGCTTTTTTAGAAACACTCCAGTTGAAGCAGTTTACCAAACCTATTAACGTTATTCTCAAAAATATTAATAGCTATCTACCTAATTTAGTCGGTGCAGCAATTTTATTTTTCGTTGCTTGGTTAATTGCAAAAACAATTAGATTTGCAGCAGCTCGCAGTTTGAATTTATTACGACTAGACGAGCGTGTAAATAATCAACTAGGAGATGATAACCAACAAAATCAGTTTTCTTTAAGCAATGCAATTCCTAGAGCATTATACTGGTTTATTCTCCTATTTTTTACTCCAATTATTTTAGATGTATTAGGATTACAAGGTACTTTAGAACCGGTACAAAACTTGGTTCAAGAATTTTTACTGTACCTACCTAATATATTAAGTGCAATATTAATCGGTTTCTTTGGCTGGATTATTGCCACAACTATACGCAATATTATCAGTAGTTTTTTAACTGCTGTTGGAGCTAACCAGTTAGGAGCTAAATTTGGCATGAGTGCGAATGCTAAAGGTTCTTTATCATGGCTTGGAGGTACTTTTGCTTATGTTTTAACTTTGATTATTACAGCAATTACCGTTTTGAATAAACTTAATATTGCAGCAGTTTCCACACCTGCGGTTAATATGTTTACTCAGATATTTATTATTCTTCCTCAAATATTAACCGCAGCCGTAATTATTTTTATCGGTTACATTGTTGGTAAATATACAGGAGAATTAATAACAAATCTCTTAACTGGAATTAATTTTAATGATTTACCTTTTTGGCTTGGTTTACCAAATCAATCATCTCAGGTTCAAAATAATGCTTTAGCCAAAACCCCATCGGAAGTAATTGGAATTGTAGCAAGAATTGGAATTATCTTATTTGCAATAGTTACGGCTCTAGATATTGTAAATTTAACTGCTTTAACAGCTATTATGCAGGGAATTACTGTTATTTTCGGTAGCGTATTAGCAGGATTACTAGTTTTAGGAATAGGCTTATATTTAGCAAATTTAGCCTTTAATCTCATAATTACTTCAGGTATTTCTCAAGCTCGGCTTTTAGCACAAACAGCACGTATTACAATTATTGCTTTTGTTAGCACAATGGCATTGCAACAAATAGGAATTGCCACAAGCATCGTGAATTTAGCCTTTGGACTTTCTCTCGGTGCAATTTCAGTTAGTATTGCTCTCGCTATTGGTTTAGGAACCCGAGAAATTGCCGGACAATTAGTAAGAGAATGGTTGCAAGGGTTTAACAGTGAACAGTGAGCAGTGAACAGTTAGGAGTTAGCGAAAAGTTTGGGGTGTCGGTTTCCGTCCCCAAAACTTTTCAAGACGGAGTTAGGAATTAGAAATTAGGAATTATTTGTCTCCTTGTCACCCCCTCTTCCCCCTCTTCCCCTTCTCTTCTTTTCAATTATTAAATAGAAGATAAATGAAAACTGTATTGTGGTTATTTTCTGCGTGGATACTTTATTCTTTTCTGGGTGCGTTTCTCAGCTTTATAAATGTACCTTGGTGGGTGTTTGTTTTTTATGGAGTTTTAGCGCTGGGTTGGTCTGCGGAAGCCGCTAGATTTGTACTGGGGATAGGTTTTTTCGGTTTTTGGTTTCGAGTTATTTCTTGGTTAATTGCAGCAGCAGCAATTCTTGGTTTCTTAACAGGAATTGCTTACGGTGTAATCGCTGGTAATTGGATTATGGGAGCGTGGGTTGGTTTGGGAATGGGGACTTTAGCTGGTTTGAGCGTAACGGTTAGCACTTGGCTGACTTTTGATATTTTCTTTGTAGTTAAAAACCGCAAACAAGCTAATCCATCTAATTTTGACATTATTAATAGTAGAATCATCGCTGAAACAGTTTGGGTGACTTTTAAAGGAATCGGTTTAGCAGGGATTGCTGTATTGGGAAGCTATACGAGTGGTGTATATGGCTTATCTATTGCTGTAGTTTGGGCTTTGTTATTAGCTGGAGTGCTTTTCGTTGCGGCTTCTGAGCTTGAGCGTAAGTCGAGCAGGTACAATACCTTTATATTATTGTCTGCTGTTTTAGAGGTTGGATTAGTCGGTGGATGGTTGCTAGGTTTCTTACTACCGGGATAATCCTTTTGACAGCAAAATTTGAAAATATGACAGTTACGATAGTGACATATAAGAATATCAGGCATAATTTCCAATACGATATATCTATATACATGAGAGAGAAATCTTTCAACAACTCAATTAATCCGTTTTAAAGGCGGTACAAATAAATGAATACGGGCGATTAAGCGGAAGCATATTCTGCTTTGAAATAGCAAAATTAACGATACATTCTTCAGCAGCAAGTTTGGCAATAACGTAACTAAAACTTTCTATAAATCTAACTGATATAGAAAGTCTAAAGCCAATATTTAGCCAATATCTTCTAACCAGACCCATAGCATAGAATTAATCAATAGACTTATATTAGTTGTTTAAACCGCAATTATAAAAGTAAAGTCTATCTGTATTGAATAGCGAAATAAATAATTGCAAACCTTCGGATTTATATTGCGTTGCGGATGCAATTATAGTACAAAATTTTCCCAACTCAAATACATTTCTGCCTGCAAACAATCTCACTCTGTTTCCCTCTCCTTAATAAGGAAAGGGATGAAAAAACTATTTTATTAAGGTCAATAATCATGAAATTCTCCATTGCTTCTTTCATTTCCATCGGTTTCGCTTGCACCGTTGCAGTTACCGCACCTATGAGTGTTTCTGCACAAGAGCAACCCCTCAACTACTTTGGTGTCGGTGCTTCCAACCGTGGTGCAGCATTGGAAAGCAAACTTTCGATAAACAAGCGTTTTTCAGTACGTCCGAAGGCAACTGGTAAATTGTTTGAAGAAGGCGACCGTCATGCCACAATATATGTACCAGTTACCTACGATTTCGGTCAAACATCTAGTGGATTGCGTCCGTTTATTGGTGCTGGTGCTGGTGTAACTACTAATAACACTCAGTTTGGTGGTGTTTTAACCACTGGTGCAGACTATCGTATCAACAAGCTTTTGACAGCAGTAGGTAGCGTTAATCTTGGATTGTTTGAAGACAATAGAGATTTCAGCGCAGTTTTAGGTATCGCTACAAATTTCAACCAGTAATTTGATGGGTAGTGGGTAATTGGTAATATAGTGAATTTTACCTCACCCTGTCCTGACGGACATCCCTCTCCTTAATAAGGAGAGGGAACGAGGGTGAGGTTTTTAATGTGTTCAACTATTACCAATTCCCAATTCCCAATTCATAATTATTCTAAAACTTGTTGTAACAAATACTGGCAAACTTAAAATTATTCAACTATATTGTTGAAACTGTAATTTATCATCTGAAATGAAAAGTTATCGGCTATCGCGCAAAATCAAATTAAATCCTTTCTTGAGAAGATTTATTTATTTTGTTGCATCTATTATTCTGTCTTTCTTACTTACTATTGCTCCTGTTTTAATAAGTTACGCTCAAGCACCGACCCCTACACCTACAAAAGCTCCTGCTGCTTCTTCAACTAATAGAGGTGCAGTTGTAGAATTAGGAGGAGAAGAAATTTTTAGAATTCGTGCTGGAGTGGGAGCATTTACTGCTGAAGAACGTGCTATAGCCGTAAATAATCGTATTATTAAAGTTGGGGATGACCCTACTATCGAAGTAGAAAGAATTAGAATTGAAGATAAACCTTTAACTACTAATTTAACTGTAGATAATCGGGTACTTTTAACTATAACTGATGCAGATGCTCGTGCTGCTGATTTATCCCGACAGCAATTAGCTAGAAACTATCAAGAAAATATCCAGAAAGCAATAACTCAATATCGCATCGAACGCAGTCCGGATTATATTCGTCAAGCAATATTTAATAGCGTTATTGCAACGGTGCTTTTGATTGGGACATTAATATTATTTGCGATACTCTTTCCTTGGTGTTATGGAAAAGTCAGTAATTTACAAGGTACCAGAATTCCAGCAATCAGAATTCAAAACTTTGAACTCTTACCCGCAACCAGAATTTCTCGATTATTAATTGCTTTGCTCAAGTTTATTCGGTTTATTTTAACATTGAGCGTACTTGCAATTTATATACCTTTAGTAATGAGTTTCTTCCCTTGGACGAGACAAATTAGTTTGAGGGTATACAGATATTTTTTACAAGCAGCAGAAACTTCTTGGGAAGCTTTTCTTAATTATTTACCAAATCTATTTGCTCTTGCTATTATTCTTTTTATTACTTACTACTTCATTAAGTTCACCAGAAATTTATTTACTTCTCTAGGTAACGGTAATCTAACGATTCAAGGTTTTTACCAAGAATGGGCAGAACCTACTTTTAAATTATCTGTATTTTTAATCGTAATTCTGGCAGCAGTAATTGCTTTTCCTTATTTACCGGGATTTGGTTCTCCCGCATTTCAAGGGATTTCGCTGTTTTTAGGTTTACTTGTATCTTTAGGTTCTAGTGTTGTAGTAGCTAACGTTGTTGCTGGAGTTATCTTAATTTACACCCGCGCTTTTCAAATTGGAGACAGAATAAAAATCGGTGATGCTGTTGGTGATGTTGTAGAAAAAACCTTATTTGTAACTCGCATCCGCACCGTTAAAAACGTAATGATTACCCTTCCGAATACCAGCGTTTTTACAAATCAAATTATTAACTACACCGCAGCTGAATTAGACCCCGACCAAGCACCGTTGATTCTCCATACAAAAGTTACTTTGGGTTATGATGTACCGTGGCGCAAAGTGCATCAAGTATTAATAGATGCGGCAAAATCAACAACACATTTGCTTTCCGAACCAGAACCTTTTGTATTGCAAACAAGTTTAGATGACTTTTATGTCAGTTACGAATTAAATGCTTTTACTCATAATCCCAGTATCATGGCACGCATTTATTCAGAACTACATCAACATATCCAAGATAAATGCAACGAAGCAGGAATAGAAATACTTTCACCACATTATTCCGCAGTAAGAGACGGTAGTCAAACGACAATTCCGGAAGACTATCTTCCCAAAAATTATACGACTCCTGGTTGGGGAATTTTTCCGCAGGGAAGCATACTTGATTTATTGAATAATAAGACTCATAATTCAAATTTGAATCAATCGAAGGAAGGGAAAGAGTAGTCTTTTTCATTTTTTCTGATGGGTTTATTTTCGACTTAATGTCGGGAGACGTAGCACTGCTACGTCTCTACAAACCTAAACTTATTCTTAATTAAATAATGACTAAATCACTAACAAATATTCAAAGTTGGCTTTCCAACCCTACTATTACGAAATTAATTGAAGTTGCTATCGGAATTTTTATTATTGCAATAGTTTTTCGGTTTATAATTCAATCTTTACCACGCTATATTCAAGATTCCGATACTCGTTATCGCGCTCGTAAAACAATTAATTTTATCGGATACATAATAATGGTACTGTTCGCATTATTTGTATTCAACGACCGTTTAGGACAGTTTACCGTCATCTTTGGTGTAGTTGGTGCTGGTATCGCTTTTGCACTACAAGAAGTAATTGGTAGTTTTGCTGGTTGGATAGCTATTTCTCTGGGTCAATTTTACAAGCCTGGAGATAGAGTTCAGTTAAACGGTATCATGGGCGATGTGATTGATATCAGCATTTTACGAACTACTTTGATGGAATGCGGTGACTGGGTAAAAGCTGATTTGTATAACGGTCGCATTGTCAGAATTGCTAACAGTTTTGTATTTAAAGAACCCGTATATAATTATTCGGCTGACTTTGCTTTTCTTTGGGATGAAATCACCGTTCCGGTAAAGTATGGTAGCGAACATAGATTAGCAAGAGAAATCTTAGAAAAAGTAGCTTTAGAAGTAGCTGGTGAGGATATTAATCTTGCTAGAAAACAATGGAACAAAATGACGAATAAATACCTAATCGAAGATGCCAGAATAGAACCTATAGTTACTTTAATTGCCAACGATAATTGGATGCAGTTTACGATACGTTATCCAGTAAATTACAAAAAGCGTCGCATCAAGAAAGACGAGTTATTTACTCGGATTCTAGATGAATTTGAAAATACTAATGGAAAAGTTGCATTCGCTTCCGCTACTTTTGAACTTGTTGAAGCTCCTACTATTAATGTTAGATTAAATGACAAGGGAAACAATTAAAATCGTTCGTAGTTGCGCTTAAGCGCCAATAATTTACATAGCACAACGCGAAGGTTAAAGGTTAAAGGTTAAAGGTCAAAGGTTAGAGAATTATAGGTTTGAAGCTCTTATTGATGTTCTAACCTAGTTATATAATGTTTACCATCTGACATCTTACGCGACTATTAAGAAGCTCAAAGAAACTCGGTTTCTAGTCGTTAAAGCATGATATATCGTTCTAAAATCGTAAAGAAACCGGGTTTCTAAAATTGCTGCAAGAATTCAGATGCATATATAATACTTTTTATTTGAATAGAATATAAATTTAGCCTCACTCAGTCCTTTTTTAAATGTTAAACAGGAAAAG
>JBCBHT010000244.1:0-11250 GCA_038525335.1 Cyanobacteria bacterium J06621_15
GTAAATACTCCCCAACCTGCGTTAGTATCTGTTTGCAATGCATTTTGTACCGCTCCTTCAACTTCAGCTTTCATAAATTTAGCTTGCTTTGTCATCCAGATGAGCATCCAACTGAGCATTACTATAGCTATAACGCTGAATACTGCTTCCATCAAAGGTTTTACTATAGGAGCATATTCCGGATTAATTACCTCAGCAGCTTGAACTATTGAAGCGAAAAATAATCCAATTAGTCCACTGAAAATAATTCCTACACCAACACCAGCATATACCCAAGAATTAAGTCGAGATTGATTCGCTTTCCCAAGCATTGCCAATACTATACCGACCACAAGAGCCGCTTCAACTCCCTCTCGGAGAGTAATCAAAAAGGTTGGTAGCGCTGCACTAAAGTCCATTTTAGTTGTTAGTTGTTAGTTGTTAGTTGTTAGTGGTTAGTTGTTAGTTATTAAAGATTACCAATTACCAATTACCAATTACCAATTACCTACTCTAAAAAAGATGGACAAAACATGCCCACCTTTTTTACTTTAATTAACTAAAGTCACGTAACATTTTTTTCAATTCGAGATTATGCATCTCTTCTTGTCCAATCATATTACGAGCAAATTCTTCTAAATAAATACTAGCATTTTCAACTGTATGTAAAAACTTTTTATACAATTCTAATGCAGTTTGTTCGTGTGACAAGCTTTCTTCTAAGATATCCTTAACTTTATGCTTGTAAGTTTCTTCCATTGGGGCAATTTTTAGACTGGGATGACCGTCTATACCTGTCAATATTTCTCCTACTTGTTGAGCATGAAGTAATGATTCACTTGCTTGTGCTTTGAAAAAATCCACAATAGGAATGCGGTAAGGACCTGTTACCATCAAGGAATAATGCGTGTAGCGCACTACTCCTGCTAGTTCAAATTCCATGATGGCATTTAACAGGTCAATCGTCTTTTTATGGTCAAGGTCTTGCATAAATCTGGAGAATTGGCGAAGAGTTTTATAAGTAGCGATTTGAGTTGATAATCATAGGGAAGGTAGGTCAGAATTTGAAGTTAAAAATAATACTTCTAAGTTCTCCTTTTTTGCAGAAAAATTCTGCTTTTCTTCCTAATTTAGATTCAACTTTAACTAATTTTAAACTCTTCTTAAGCTCTTACTTGCTCAAACTAATCAATATTGATTACTTTATTTGTGCTTAGCTGTTAGATTTTCTATCACGCTTTGAGCATTTTGCTTGATGCTGTTTACAGTTTTAGCCACTCCTTTTGGCGTTTTTACAAGTGCTGTTTAAGGGATTAAGCTCGGGCAAGCTTTTGCTAGCTCGCTCATACTGCTAGAAATAGCTTTGTGTTCTTCTGGATGCGCTGTCTGTATTTTATCCGAAATTCCTTCGTACAATTCTTGAGCGTCTTGAGCGTAAAGCACGAACCCACAAGAATCTTGATATTCAATTTTCGACAATTTTATTATTGGCAATAGCTGCTCCATACTCCTCATTTGCAGTATCTATTAGACCATCAATTGCAGCAAGCACAAAAGAAGGTTAATTGCGTTTTTCCTCTGGTAATGCTGCAATTGCATTATCCACAGGTTCCGTTGATGATGCTAAGTTAGTGGCAATATTTACTTACTAAAAAGGAAGCAGCACCAATACTGACTACCATTGATACTGCTTCCTTGCAATTTCTATTTTTATTAAATAGGACTTAAATATACTTTTGCTTTCTAGAGAGCAGCTAAGTCAAGCTGTTTCTTTCCAGAGAACTTAACATAAGTCCAATCAAAAATTACTTCTTAGGAGAAAGCAACATCATCATGTTTCTTCCCTCTTTCTTCGGATATTGTTGTACTTCAGCTACGGCTTCTAAATCTGTAGCCATTCGCTTAAGCAAAACTTCTGCTAAATCGGTGTGTTGAATTTCTCTACCCCGGAACATAACAGTGGCTTTTACTTTGTCGCCATCTTTCAAAAAACGCTTCGCTTGATTAACACGCACATTATAATCGTGGTCTTCTATCTTGTAGCGCATCTTAACTTCTTTTACATCAGCGGTATGCTGCTTTTTACGAGCCTCTCGCGCTTTCTTCTCTTGCTCGAACTTGAATTTCCCATAATCCATAATCCGACAAACCGGTGGGTCGGCTTTATCGCTAACCAACACTAAATCTAGTTCTTTCTCATCCGCTCTAGTTAGCGCGTCTTGGGGAGTCATAATTCCCAATTGGGCACCATCTGTATCGATAACCCGAATTTTCGGGAAGCGAATTCTTTCGTTGATTTGAGGCAGGTCGCGACTTCTTCTTTTCTCTATCACAGGCATATATGATTTTTGGGGAAGTTATTGTTAAGAATTTGGTTTTGGGTATTGAATGAGATATCTCAGACTCAGAAAATTAGTGGAACCTTGAACTAAATATCCTTGTACTTATAGGATAACTAATTCATAAAAATAAAAGTGTTGGTACCTATTAATATTCTACTAACTTTAGAGAGAGTTTAGGGTCTGTAAGTTAATAGACGTTACATAATTACAGCAAATATTAATTTTTGTATCTATTTATGTAAAAATACAAACTATGCTCTAATTACGTATATTTACATGATAGCACTGTGAGATATAAAATACATATATCATAAGGCTCAGTTTCATTAGTTAGTTAAATATCAAAAAATATAAAATAAGAGTCAACCAAAATTTAGTTAAAAATTATTGTTGCGATACAGGAATAAATCAGAAACCTATAATAAATATAAATGCTGTGGTAGAGAATTTTTGATGGTTAATAGCGTCGATTGGCAAAAAAAAGTTGGAAATCAACGAGACTGGGTTTGGAGGGGTTGGCAAACTCGATACACGTATATCCGTCCTCAGAATCCTAAAAATAATTCTAGTTCATCTCGACCTTTGATGCTGCTACATGCATTTGGTGCAAGCATTGGTTATTGGCAGCATAATTTAGAAATATTTGCAAAAGAACATACGGTTTATGCTCTTGATATGCTGGGTTTCGGAGCTTCAGAAAAAGCACCAGCTAATTACAGCATAGATTTATGGGTGGAGCAGATATACGACTTTTGGAAAACTTTTGTTCGTAAACCGGTGGTACTAATAGGTAATTCTATCGGTTCTTTGATTTCTTTAGCTGCAGCTGTCAAATATCCCGAAATGGTCGAAGGTCTAGTAATGATGAGTTTACCAGACCCAAATCTAGAAAAAGAAGCTATTCCTGCATTTTTATATCCTTTAGTTGCAACAATTAAAAATTTTGTCGCCAACCCTTTATTAGTAAAATCAGTATTTCACTTTATACGTCAACCTAGCATGTTACGTCGCGGTGCGACTTTAGCTTATGCAAATCCCGAAGCTATTACTGATGAACTCATAGATATATTAGCCATACCCACTCAAGATAAAGGTGCAGCGAATGCTTTAACCGCTCTAGTGCTAGCTCAAAATAATCCAAATTACAGTCCTAACGTCAAAAAATTATTATCGAGTTTAAACATACCTACTTTAATGATTTGGGGAGACAAAGACAAAATTATTCCTCCAAAGCTTGCTTCCGAATTCGTGCGTCACAACGAAAATATACAGCTACTTACGCTCAAAAATGTCGGACATTTTCCTCATTACGAAAGTCCCGAACAACTAAACCAAGTGATTCTAGATTGGATTGAGTCAGTTAACAGTGTTAGCGTAGCGTGTCCCGGAGGGACATACAGTGAACAGTTATCAGTGAACAGTGAACAGTGAGCAGTAGTTACCAATATTTAACTCTTAATTCCTAACTCTTAATTCCTAATTCCTAACTCATACAGCACTTTGCAAGTTGCAGGAGGTATATTTTTCCTACTTACTACTTGCTACTTACTACTTACTTATTCCCTTCGTCCTTCACTCCCAATTCAGGACTTTTTCTTTAACTACATTTCGACCAGCGCGAGAAACTCTTAATACTTTGCTAGTTAGAATAAAACGTATATTGCCGTTTGTGGCTATGTAGCGACTAGTTTTTATATCGTTTTGATTCAACTTTGTCAGTGGAAGGTTGATTCTTTTATTACTTTTCCTAGTAATACTTACATAGCTAGTAGGATTTCCTTGACCACAAATATAGATAAAAAAGCTTTTAGTTTCAGCTTGAGCAAAAGTATCGTTACCTTCAGGACAACCTTTTACTATAGATTTGCCGTTTGCTTTTGCTGCTGTGATAACTTTTTCTCTGAGAATAACCCGACGACGTTTGGTTATAATCATTTCATATGGAGTAATTATATAAACTAATTCACCGTTCCGAGCTATATAAGTTTCTCTAGATTTTTTTGTAATAGGTACGGTTATTTTATTATCCAAATTTTTAGGAATACGAACGTAATATCCTAAAGGGTTTTTATCATTTCCCCTACAAATATAAATATAGTTTTTTGCTGTACTAAAAGAACGTATTGGCAATAGGTTTTCAGAAGGACAAACTTTATTTTTAGCAAGCTCAATAGAACTTTTATTTACGGAATTGTTTTTTTTATTCTTTTCTTCTATATTCTCGTTAGCTAGTGAAGACTTCATATTAAACAATAAAATACTACTCACCAAAGCTGATTTTAAAGCTTTTCGGCGAGCTAATTCTCGACTATAAAAAACCATATTTAATTAATTTGCAGATAATACTTACAAAACAATGCACAGGAAAATCAGCGCCACAACATCATTGTTTATGGCGTTGAAAAACGGTGTTGTTGCTAATGAAAAACTATAAGTATTATGATGTGCAAAATACTTAAGTACAACTACCATACAAGTATTTTCATATTTTCTTTATCAAAAGAATAATTTTGATAAACTTGCTGTGATAAATATTTAAAAATCAGATAAAAATCATTTAAAAATCGCTTTACTTCAGCAAGAGTACATGCGAGAATTCACTCACATTCTCGTTTAGTCACTTGATGACGGTAGCGAAACATTCCTTCTAGCTGCGACTTGACTAACCAACCGCTCATCAAATCTACCGATTCACCACCGGGTAAAGAAAAATTAATTTCATCAGTCAATCGAGTTTTACCATTTTCCGATTCAAAATTATGCTGATGTTGCCAAAACTCGAAAGGTCCCGATATTTGTTCTTCAGTAAAAAAACGATATTCTTCGGTTTGTGTGTGACGTGCTACCCAAGTAATAGACAACGGTCCTAAAAACAAGCGATACTCTGTCATTGTACCGACACCAAATATTCCTTCCCGACGAATTACTTGTATCGATTGCCAAGGTGGAATTAAGAGTTTAACAACATCAGGTCTTTGATGAAACTTCCAAACAACTTCTACAGGTGCGTTAATAATTGACGAGTGCTTAAAATCTAACATTTATCAATTAAAAATTTTCACAGGTCAGGTACGAGCTATTAGTAATTATCAGTTATTTACTCTTCATAGTCTGTATCAATTTCAATATCAAGTGTATCTTCATCAATCCGTATATATAAAATGTTAGGACGACAACATACCTGACAATCTTCCACATAAGATTGTTGAAAACCTTGGCTGATGTCAATAAAAGTTAAATTTTTCTCACCACAATAAGCACAATAATATTCAGCAGTATTTTGCATAGTTAAAAGTATAGAGGGGGTAGAGAGGGCAGAAGGGGAAGAGGGGGTAGAAATAATTCGTAATTCTTAACTCCTAACTCCTAACTTTTGATTTGTTGCTTCACTCAAGTGTTTTTGCAGTGTAGACTGTGGAAGCGGACCTTTTAAGTGATTCCAAGGTAATATTTGCTCGGTTGACCAAGTTTCATAAACGTAGAAGTCTAATGGGGGAATTTGTCCTTTTAATTCTTTGAAAGCACGTTTGTAACTTCCTAATGAATCTCCAAAGTTTCGGGTCAGTTCCAAAAGTCGGGATAATCTTCTATCTCCCCTTGACAACAAAGTTTGAATAATCGACCAGTTGTAGCTTTCTGGACGAAAATCTATTCCTTGGGGTTTTAATTTTTTCTGCAAAAATTTCAATCTTTTTTCTGCTTCTTTATTGACTCCAAACCATTGAAAAGGTGTATGGGCTTTCGGTACAAAAGTACTGCATCCCAAAGTAAACCGTATTCCCGGAGCAGCTTTTTTCAAGTTCTGCATCATTGTTACGGTTGCATCTAAATCCTCTGAATTTTCACCCGGAATTCCTACCATTCCATAAAGTTTCAAACCTTTTAATCCACCTTTTTTGGCATTTTCTGCGGCTTTGATTATATCTTCTTGTTCTAGTTTTTTATTAATAATTTTTCTAACTTTTTCTGAGCCACTTTCTACGGCAATTGTCAAGGATTTTGTTCCTCTCTGAGACAGTGTTTTGGCTAATTCCTGTGTCACCGTATTTGTTCTGACTGAAGCAATACTTAAACGCACATCTTCGTATTTTGGCTGATTTATATAATCTAATAAAGTCTCAAATTCGGGATGTTGTGTTACCGAAGCTCCTAACAATCCCAAACGATTTGTTACCTCTAATCCTTTCTCAATTGCGGGAATCAATGAATCACTTAAACTCGCAGTTCTAAAAGGTAAAGTCAGGTAGCTAGCCAAACAAAAACGGCACATTTCCGGACAGCTTCTGACAACTTCTACCATGAAAATATTTTCCCAAGCAGCTTTTTCAGTTACTACCGTTGATGCTGATAAAGTATTTCCGCGATAGGTTTGTTTTTGTATTTCTGGAGGAATATCAGATGAAATTGGCTTGATAGATTTTATCTCACCATCTAAAGATTTATACTCAAATTCATATAAACTAGGAACGTAAATTCCCGGTATTTGTGCAAGTGCTTTTAATTTTGTTTTTCTATCGGCATTTCTTACTTCTTTATAAGCATTAATAAAATCATTTAACAGATTTTCGCCATCTCCTAGCAAAACCACATCGAAAAAATCAGCATAAGGTTCGGGATTAGCCGTTAAAACCGGACCACCACCAAAAACTATGGGATGATTATCTCGGCGTAAATCTGATTTAATCGGAATATCTAACGATTCAAGTAAGTTAAGAATATTCACATAATCCAACTCCCACGACATCGAAAAACCCAATATTTCCGGGTTCCGGGGGAGATGTTCGCTGATATCGGTAAACAAACGACTCACCTGTAAATCCGCACGTGTAGCCAAAGTAGCCCACACTACCTGATAACCCAAGCTGGTGATTCCTACGGTGTATTCATTGGGAAAAGCAAAAATAACGGGAATAGCGTCGGTATCGGGAGTTACAGGAGTAAATAAAAGCCGTTCCTTAGCAAATAAATCAGATGTCACAAGCGTTTTGTTTGGGGTGTTTTACCATATTTAATTTTAAGATAAAGAATTGCCAGGTTAAAAACTAAAGTAAATGCATTAGCCAGAACAACCGGAATATCCCCAGCCATAATTCCATATATCAACCATAAACAAACACCACTAATAAATGTGATTAGCATGGTGTAAGAAACATCATTCGCTGACTTTGTTTGCCAGGTTTTTATCATCTGCGGTAAAAAAGCAGTAGTAGTCAAAGTTGCAGCCAGCAATCCTACAATTAGCATCGGTTGTTTTAAAGGTAGTGTGCTTTACATTTCTTCATGTTAGTGGATAAATGTATCGGGTGTATCGATTTTGGATTTGAATAACGGGTTTATTTATCTGAGTTTTAATTTGTATTTCCTATATATATTTTTTGAAAATGGTCAGCAATTTGGTTTGTTTGTCAATATCTATTTCTGAAGCAAAACACTCTGAGTAATCTAAGTTACACCTGACTTTACTTTTATTTATATAAACATCAATGATTCGTCTAGTTTTTTCTTGATGTCCTATGTTTGTATTACGAGCATCGAGTTATTTAATGCTTTATTCAGCGTGAAATGATTGATTTATAAGGAATATTTAAAAAGTAAACATACTGCTTCCCTCAGAATAACAATATCATGTCTCGGCGGAAAGTCTTGTAATCTCGTAGCTTAATTGAGAATAGAGTCAATAATCTGGTTCATGTAAATGAGTATGAACTGATTGTAACAATTTGTAAATAGATAAAATTGATATATATAGGTAGATTAATAAGTTTTTATTATTTTGATGTAAATTATCAGATAAGACAGTAATGGAGGAAATGGGAAATAAATTTAGAATTTAGTGGTGATTATTTTTAAGTTTTGAATTCGACTGGACACAATAATAAAGGGAATCTAAATAATGAAATTACCAATTGTACTTATAGATTCTTCAAATACACCTAAAAATGACCTAGGTAAATTATTAGCCGAACAATTAGATTTACCTTTTATTTTTTTAGGAGAAATCAGTGAGTTAATTAGTCTATAAAATAAATATGAAAGTAGGGTGTGTTACGGCTTTAGTATTCTGAACAGTAAATTATCATTTTGGAAATGCCGTAACGCACCATCTATATTCGTAATTATTCCATCAATCCACAAAATCATAAAACGTAATACAAACACCTGCTTTATCTGAAATTGCAAATTCCTTACAACCCCAAGGTTTGGTTTCTAATTTGCCATTGGGATGAATAATATCTTTTCCCTTGGCTAGAAATTCTTCATAAAGCTGTTCAATACCTTCAACCTGAATCCTAAGTGATGTTTCCTCAGCAAGATGCTTATCATCATTTTGGACTAGAAAAATTTGTATTTCATCTCGTTCAATGATTGCCATTTTTAATGGTTTTCCTTCTGTATGGATTGTTGTAAAACCTAATTTTTCATAGAATTCGATGGATTTTTGGACATCTTTACCAGCAGGTATTAAGGGACTGAGATTTTTAAGCTTGGGTGAGTTATCCATGATGTTAATTATCAATATAAAATAATCTAAATGATGAAATTACCATTTGTACTTATAGGCTCCTCGAATACACCTAAAAATTTAGTAGGTAAATTATTAGCCGAGCAACTAGATTTATCTTTTATTTCTTTATCGGATATCAGCGAGAAATATTTTCTAGAAATTGATTTTAACGAAACGCAATTAGAAGAAGCTTTAGAAAAAGAGGGTGGAGATGGTTATTATCGCTATATACAACCTTTTAATGCTTATGCGATTGAACGAGTTTTGTCCGAACATCAAGAATCTGTAATCGAATTGGCTAGCGAACAATCTGTATATGATAATGAGCAGCTTTTAGAAAAGGTTGAGCAAATTATACAGCCTTTAACTCATCTTATTCTACTTTTGTATTCTCCCAATACAGAAGAATCATTACGAATACTCGAAGAAAGTAATACTGCGATTGTAAATGGAATGCCAATTAACGAGCATTTTATTAAACATCATTCCAATCACGATTTAGCAAAATATGTTGTTTACACGAAAGATAAAACACCAGAAGAAACTTGTGAAGATGTTTTAAATACAATTAATCCTAGCGATTCGGATATTATTTTGATTGGTCCGGAGGGTACGGGTAAAAGCACAATTGGTAAACTATTATCGCAAAAGCTGAATCTTCCTCAAGTTTCTATGGATGAAATTAGATGGGATTATTATAAAGAAATTGGTTGGGAAGCTGATACACAAAGACAAATTCGCGAACAAGAAGGATTTGCAGGTGTTTATCGTTATTGGAAGCGATTTTTAATCTATTCTCTTGAGCGTCTTCTTTCAGAATATAGTAATTGCGTAATTGATTTTGGAGCAGGAAATTCTGTATATGAAGATGATGGTGAATTTGCTCGTGCTTGTGAATTACTTTCTCCCTATAAAAATGTAGTTTTACTATTACCTTCTCCAGATTTAGATGAGTCGGTTGATATTTTGAAACAGCGAAATCAAATCACAATAAATGGTGTGGAAATAAACCGTTTTTTTATGACTCATCCTTCAAATCAGAAATTAGCAAAACAGGTAATTTATACAAAAGGTAAAACACCCGAAGAAATTAAAGAAGAGATTATTTGTTTGTAGTAAGGGATTTATCGGTTGATTAAGCAATATTTAAGTTTAAGATTGGAATTAAAGTCGGCAGGTAGAACCAAAATGTTAATTAACTTGCTGTTCTCATATTACTATCTGTATCATCTTCATTTAGACCGAATTTCTCATACAAAGCATTAACATCTTGAGGCTCAACAGTTTTAGCTTTTGCACGTTGTAAAGCAGCTAATAAACGAGCAGAGTTCTTTGGAGAACGAAGTAAATACAAAGTTTCTAATAGACTTTCAAGTTCAGCTTCGGACATCAAAACTACATTTTTTCCATCTGTTCTATTTATAATAACTACTTCTTCCTTTTCAATAGTTTGACGACAAAGACTGTCTAAATTGGTAGCAGCTTCTTCTAGCGTTATCTTGATTGGCATAAAATAAAATCCAACTATATAAATTTCTAAATCTATTCAACGAATTTTAATCATAATGATATCGAGCTTTTAAAAAATCAATCCGATTTTCACTAACTAAATATACAATTCGATGTTCTTTATTTATACGACGCGACCAACACCCAGAATATTCATATTTTAACGGTTCTGGCTTACCAATGCCCTCAAAAGGTTCTCGTAAGATTTCCTTAACCATTTTAAGTACGCGAAGTGCTGTCTTTCGGTCTTTATCAACCCAGTATTCTAAATCTTCTAAAAATTCTGGTTGAAAGACAGCTTCCCGTTTAGTTTCTCCATCAGCACCCATTCATAAAAACCCGTCAAAGCGCAATATTTTTTAGTTGATTAATTCCTAACTCCCCACAGAGGAGACGTAGCAGCGCTACGTCTCTACACGAGTTACAAAACCTTACACTGTCCCTGAAATCTCAATAAATGGTCGCACAGTACCAAAGCAACCATTGATTCCACCATCGGAACAGCACGCGGTAGTACGCAAGGGTCGTGTCTTCCTTTTGCTGCTAAAACTCCAGCTTCTCCGGTTTTAGTAACTGTATTTTGTTCTTTTCTAATTGTTGCTGTAGGTTTGAATGCTACGCGAATAATAATATTTTCACCATTAGAAATACCACCCTGAATTCCACCGGAACGATTTGTGACGGTACGAATATTGCCTTCATCGTCGGTGTAAAATTCATCATTGTGTTCGATTCCCGTTAATAAAGTACCTGCAAAACCAGAACCGATTTCAAAACCTTTACTCGCAGGAAGAGACATTACACCTTTGGCGATATCGGCTTCTAATTTATCAAAAACTGGTTCTCCCAATCCTCTAGGAACTTTTCGAGCTACACATTCAACTACGCCACCGATAGAATTACCATCTTTACCAG